>CAZXXW010000045.1:0-19904 GCA_964644835.1 uncultured Anaerolineales bacterium | reverse complement strand
CTATGTCAATGAAGAGATCGTCGATGTCGGCTACTTCCCCGCCAGTGATACCGCTCTGAACGAATCCAAACTGAACTGGCTCTCCGCCATGGGAGAAGAGGTTTCGCTCCCCGCCGTTGATCCTCTTGCCGTTGAGGGCGATGTGGTCACCGCCGGAAGCTCAACCGTGTTCCCCTTGGCCGAGGTCATGGCCGCCCGTTTCCAGGACGAAGGCTTTGCCGGTCAGATCACCATTGACTCCATCGGCTCTGGCGGCGGCTTCGAACGCTTCTGTGTCGCCGGCGAGACCGATGTCTCCAACGCAAGCCGCCCCATCAAGGACAGCGAAGTTGAATCCTGCGCCGAGATCGATCGTACACCCATCCAGTTCCGCGTCGGCACCGACGCTTTGGCTGTCACCGTCAGCCAGGAAAATGACTTCGTCGACACTGTCACCTTCGAAGAACTAGCGATGATCTTTGGCGAAGCCAAAACCTGGGCCGATGTCAACCCCGAATGGCCCGATGAGCCCATCGTGCGCTACATCCCCGGCACCGACTCCGGTACCTTCGACTTCTTCGTCGAAGAGGTCTTCGATGAGAACGAAGAACCCGTCCTCAACGCTTCCGAGTTGAATCTGTCCGAAGACGACAACGTGCTCGTACAAGGTATCCTGGGCAGCCCTTACGCTGTGGGCTTCTTCGGCTACGCTTACTACGCTGAGAATGCAGACACCCTCAAGGTGCTCTCCATCGAAGACGTAGAACCCTCTGCCGCCACCGTCGACAGCAACGAATATCCGCTGGCCCGCCCCCTGTTCATCTACTCTGATGCAACTATCATGCAGGAGAAACCGCAAGTTGCCGCCTACATCAACTTCTTCCTGACCTACGTCAATGAAGAGATCGTCGATGTCGGCTACTTCCCTGCCAGTGATACCGCTTTAGGACTTGCTAAACTATCTTGGCTTGAAGCGATGAAATAGTGCCGTCTAATTAAGTAGACAACGAACACGAGAAAATACACCATACACCCCTTCTTCCCTTTCAAGGGGAGAAGGGGTAAGTCTCTGCAAAACTGATCGAAAAAACGCATATCCCTTGATAGGCGAAGCTCCCAAAAAAAAACAGCCTTTATCAAGATACACTGCAATTCTAACTTTAATTTCTTGAATAGAAAGGACAATAGCAAGTGGCTCAACATACGACAACGTCATCTTCTCAACCAAAAACAAACGATGTGATTGATGCCAACTATCAACGCACCTTTGATTTGCAAAAACAACCCCGGTGGGGAGAGTTTCTGATTAGGGTCCTGCTTTTTTTAAGTGGCTTTATTTCTATTCTCGTCACCATCGGGATTGTCTATGAACTGGGCAAGGAATCAGCCAGTTTCTTTACCAGACAACTCTGGGAGCAAACCAACCGAACGCTCCAGGTTTCGATTGGTGAAACCGAAACGGTGATTGATGTCGGCACGATGGGTTTGACCATCGAAGAAGGAGACATCATCAAAATTGGTGATGAAACGATGGAGATTCTCGAGATCGATACGGGTGTATTAACCGTGAATCGTGGCACTAAAAACACCGAACTTACCGCTCACCGCAAAGGAACTGAAATCTTTACATCTCGCCGTGTGTCCCTTGTAGAGTTTTTTACCAAAACCAAATGGAATCCACAGATCGGCCATTTTGGTATTTGGCCTCTACTCAACGCCACCTTGATGACGTCTTCCATCGCCATGCTCGTAGCCCTGCCTTTAGGGTTGAGTATTGCAATCTATCTAAGTGAATATGCGTCAGAACGAGCACGAGGCACTCTAAAGCCTATTCTCGAGATTTTGGCTGGCATCCCCACCGTGGTGTATGGCTATTTTGCCCTGACATTCATGACGCCAGTCCTCAGAGCAATTTTTGGGAAAGGGGTTGTAGAAATTTACAATACGGCCTCTGCGGGCATTGTGATTGGTATCTTGATTATCCCCATGGTCAGTTCGATGAGTGAAGATGCCCTGAGTGCTGTACCGCAAGCATTGCGCCAGGCTTCCTATGGGTTAGGTGCCACAAAGCTAGAGACAGCCATCAAGGTCGTCGTTCCCGCAGCAATCTCAGGGATTGTAGCAGCTTTCATTGTGGCGATCTCACGCGCGATTGGCGAAACCATGGTGGTTGCCATTGCAGCAGGAGCAGGGCCCAACTTCACCTTTAATCCTTTCAGACCGGCCGAAACGATGACAGGACACATTGTGCGCATCAGCGGCGGCGACTTGAGTTACGACTCAATCGACTATAACAGCATCTTCGCCATCGGGTTGTTCTTGTTTTTCATCACCCTGTCCCTGAATGTCATCAGTCAGCGAATTGTGCGTCGCTTCCGGGAGGTATACGAATGAGCAAGAATATATTCGAAGATAATTACGAGCAAAAAAGTGGTTATAGGTCTAACTTAATATCCCGGCACCGTGTTGGCCATGTGTGGCGGATGATCTTTCAAGCATCAACCTTGATCGGCATCATCGCCCTGATCGTTTTGCTGCTCAATGTGGTGAACTCAGCTTTTGGATACATCGCCATAGAGAACGCCATCGCCCCCGAAGATTTAGCCATCAACGGTATTCCCATCGAGCAATTACACCAAACCGATTTGGTATGGATACTCAAACAGCATGTTTCTGAAGGACTTTTCAGGCGTTTTGAAAGCGAAATGCCCTGGGAAGAGCGAAGCCGGGAAGAAATTTACAACCTGGTCGTTGAGCGCGTGGTTGAGCCAACCGTCATGGATACCTGGAGTCTTTACGATTCAATTTTCTCACGGGAGCAAGTGTTTGCAGAAGCTGCCGAAAACTATCCCAATGCTGAGGTGCAATTCCAATCTTGGCTTAGCGGGGATTTCTTGGTGACGCCCCAATCTCCCAATCCTGAGCGAGCAGGAGTACGCACAGCTATTCTGGGATCTTTGTGGACGATTGCTATCACAATTTTATTTGCTTTACCGCTTGGCGTTGGCGCAGCGATTTATCTGGAAGAATATGCCACCGACACGCCCATCAACCGGTTGATCCAAACAAACATCAACAACTTGGCCGGAGTCCCATCGATTATCTACGGTATTTTGGGGCTGGCGATATTCGTCCGTGCCCTGGAACATTTCACCAGCGGCGCTGTATTTGGCATCGTAGATCCCACGACGGCAAACGGACGCACGATCATCTCGGCAGGGATGACGCTCGGCTTGTTGATCTTGCCACTGATTATCATCAACGCGCAAGAAGCGATCAAGGCGGTACCAAGCTCCTTACGGCAGGCCAGCTATGGGATGGGGGCGACTCGCTGGCAAACAGTTTGGCACCATGTCCTTCCGAACGCCATCCCCGGCATTTTGACAGGGGCAATTTTAGCGGTATCCCGTGCCATTGGAGAAACTGCCCCACTGGTTGTCGTCGGTGCGTCCACTTTCATCACCTTTGATCCTGAAGGACCGTTCTCAAAATTTACAACTCTACCGATCCAAATCTATCAATGGACTGCCCGACCGCAGGATGAGTTCCGCAACATCGCCGCGGCAGCTATTCTTGTGCTGTTAGTGCTGCTCTTATCGCTCAATGCGTTCGCCATCCTTTTACGCAATCGCTACAGCAAAAAATTATAAATCAAGTGAAATCATTGTTCAGGAGTAAAAAAGCATGACAACGAATCAAACAATTAACGGTCAATGTGCCATCGAAGCACTTAATTTGAATGTTTACTATGGAGATTTTCTGGCTGTCAAAAATGTCAATCTTCAGATTGTGCAAAAGAAAATCACAGCCATTATTGGCCCCTCAGGTTGTGGAAAAAGCACCATGCTGCGAGCGTTCAACCGAATGAACGAACTGGTACCAAGTGCCTGGGCAGAAGGCGAGGTACGCTATCACGGCAAGAACATCTACGATTCGGATGTAGACCCCGTGCAAGTTCGCCGTCATATTGGCATGGTTTTCCAAAAACCGAACCCTTTCCCCAAGAGTATCTATGATAATGTGGCCTGGGGCGCGCGCATCAATGGGTTTAGGGGCAATATGGATGAGCTTGTAGAACAATCGCTGCGCGGCGCTGCTCTTTGGGATGAAGTCAAAGATAAACTCGACCAAAATGGGCTTTCCCTTTCAGGCGGTCAGCAACAACGTCTCTGCATTGCTCGTACAATCGCGATAAAGCCTGATATTATCTTAATGGACGAACCTGCTTCGGCCCTGGATCCAATTGCTACCTTGAAGATCGAAGAATTGATGCGCGAACTGGCCAAAGAATTTACTATCATTGTTGTTACCCATAACATGCAACAAGCGGCGCGTGTTTCAGACTTCACTGCTTTCTTCAACTTGGGCGAGAAACGCGCTGGTGTACTCGAAGAATATGACACGACGGACAAAATCTTCACCAATCCAGAGAAACAGACCACCGAGGATTACATCACCGGACGCTTCGGCTAGAAAAAAGACGATAACGATGAATACTACTGAAAAGAACAAGGTTTTGGTCTTATGTACAGGCAATTCCTGCCGCTCGCAAATGGCGGAGGCGATCATCAACGAGCATTATGGCGATCGATGGGAAGCATACAGCGCGGGCACGGACCCCTCGGGCTATGTCCACCCGAAAGCGATCGAAGCCCTCGCCGAAATAGGCATCCAACACGAGGGCGAATCCAAACACACTGACGAGTTTCGGGGCGTTGATTTCGATCTGGTCATCACTGTGTGTGACGATGCCAATGAAGCCTGCCCCATCTGGCTGGGGAAGGGGAAGCGCGTCCACAGCGGCTTCCAAGATCCGGCCGAAGTGACAGGCACGGAAGAAGAAATCAGCGCTGTTTTTCGGCAGGTGCGCGATCAGATCAGGAAAACAATCCCTGGTATACTTAAAGCAGATGACGAAAGTGAAGATTGACGCTCCCTGAGCGTATTGTCCCACTAAATTGGAACTTTTTACCATTAAGAGGGTACTTATGACGATTATAGAAGAAAAAATTCAAAAACTGCACGACGATATTCTCGTTCTAGGGAGTATGGTTGAACAAGCGCTGCTCAACTCCGTAGATGCGCTGAAGAAAAGAGATTTGGAAGAGGCGCAAAAAATCTACGACGCTGACCAAGAGATCAACGAGCGCCGTTACGAAATTGAGAACACGGCTGTGACCGTTCTGGCAACGCAACAGCCGATGGCTAAAGATATGCGCGCCCTGGCTTCGATCCTTGATGTGGCCGGTGAACTGGAACGCATCGGCGACTATGCCAAGGGCATCGCATTGATCGCCGTCAAGATGGGCAATGAACCCCCGGTCAAGCCGTTGATCGACATCCCCAAAATGGCCGAGATCACTGCCGATATGCTTCACCGCGCCCTAGGGGCATTCGTGGAATCGGATAAGAAGCTGGCCTTTGCTATCCCCAAGGATGACGACAAAGTCGACGATCTTTACAATCAAGTTTATCGAGAGCTGCTCACCTACATGATGAACGACCCAAGCACGATCGACCGGGCCACCTACCTGCTCTGGGTTGCCCACAACCTGGAACGCAGCGCCGACCGGGTCAATAATATTTGTGAACGAACTTACTATGTCGCCACTGGCGAACTTCGCGAGATCAAAGCCTCAGACGACGAATCGCAAATCAAATAACGCAATAGCCCTTAAAAATTGAAGCTGGCACCACGTTTTGATGGGTGCCAGCTTTTTGTTTTTAAACGTCTCCAAAAACCAAGTCAGAAAGCAAACGCTAGTACTGATATGCGTCTTTCCTTGATAAGTTTCTCACCACGAAGACACAGAGAACACAAAGTTTTTCTTTGTGTTCACAAAGGATTCTTTGTGTCCTTTGTTGCTTTGTGGTGAAATTCTTAAGTGCAAAACCTATTATACGATTGCTATGAAGGACTAGCCAGATTATCCCATCCGGCCTGTGATGTAGGCTTCGGTCAGTTCATGATCAGGATTCGTGAATAGCTTTTCGGTGGAGCTAAATTCAATTAATTCGCCCAACCAGAACAGCCCGGTCAAATCGGAAACACGAGCAGCCTGCTGCATATTATGGGTCACAATCACGATGGTATACCGCTCCTTCAACTCGTGAATCAGGTCCTCGATCTTCCCTGTTGCGATAGGGTCCAAGGCAGAGGCAGGCTCATCCATGAGAATCACTTCGGCGTCGACGGCCAACACACGGGCAATACACAAGCGTTGCTGTTGGCCCAACGATAAGCCCAAGGCGTTTTGATCCAATTGATCCTTGACATCATCCCACACGGCCGCCCGCCGCAGGCTGCGCTCTACGATTTCATCCAACTCAGCATTGCTGGTGGTGATCCCTAAAATGCGGGGACCAAAAGCAACATTATCATAAACGGATTGAGGAAAAGGATTTGGCTTCTGAAACACCATGCCCACCCGCTGGCGAAGATAGACCAAATCGACATCGGGCGCATAAATATCTTCGCCTCGCAGCAAAACTTCTCCTGTCAACCGCGTTCCCGAAATCGTATCATTCATCCGATTGAGGCAGCGCAAAAAGGTCGATTTGCCACAACCAGAGGGACCGATTAAGGCAGTCACTTTGCGAGGCAAAATATCCATATCAATTTTGCTCAAAGCCTTATTCTCTCCGTAGAAAAAATCTAAGTTCCGGATTTTGAAAACAAGTTTTTGATCATTCATGCCGGTGATTATACCCTACAACCAAATCAGATCAGAGATATTTTCGTAAACATCTATCAAGCTCTTGTCGGCCTGTTTATTTACGACTATAATCACACCCCGATGAGACGATCTTGGATACTTTCTCTACTTATTTTACTCTCACTGCTCCTAACCGGCTGTGGAAAAGAAGACATTGCCGCGCCAAGTTCCCTAGCAAATACCGATACAATCGAAAACAAAGGTTCCGACACAATTGTCAACCTGGCTTTGGCCTGGGCTGAACGCTATCAGGAGATTCATCCGGAAGTGAACATCTCGATCACCGGAGGTGGTTCTGGGACGGGCATAGCCGCCCTGATCAACGGGACTGTCGATATCGCCAATGCTTCCCGCCAGATCAAGCCGGAGGAAGAAGAGGCCGCCCGGGAGAACAACACGGAGCCGGTCGAATTTGTCATCGCCCGAGATGCCATCGCGGTGATTGTCAATCCCGACAATCCTGTCGACAAATTGACCTTGAAACAAATTTCGGACATCTATAGCGGAAAGATCAATAACTGGAGCGAAGTGGGCGGTGAAGATCGTCCGATTGTACGGCTTTCTCGCGAAACCAATTCGGGAACCCACGTCTACTTCCTCGAAGAAGTCATCCGCCTGGGCGAAGATGATAATCAAACCCTCTTCTCACGTGACACGCTCTTGCTGCCATCATCGGAAGGCATCGGATCGGAAATCCGCCAAAACCCGAACGCGATCGGATACGATGGGCTTGGTTATGTCACCGAGGAGATGAAAGTCGTCGCCGTGGCACGCCAACCAGAGGATGGCTATATCCTCCCCTCGGCGCGAACCGTCAACAGCGGAGAATATCCCATCGCCCGGGATCTCTATATGTACACCAACGGAGAACCGACCGGTGCGGTCGAGGAATACATCAATTGGATTCAATCCGAAGAAGCGCAACAAATCGTCTCGGAACTCGGTTTTGTTCCCATTAGCGAATAATCAACATCAGTCCTATACAGAGGCCTTTTTTATGGAAAGATCTCTTAATTGGCGCGAATATCTCATTACGAGATTGATCAAGTTATCAGGCTATTCCGCGATTATTTTCGTGGCGATGATTTTTTATTTTCTGATCCGGGAGGGTGTCCCGGCTTTAAGTGAAGTTCCCCTGAGCACTCTCTTTTCGACGCGATGGTATCCGATCGAAGCATACTATGGTATCTTGCCATTGATAGGCGGCTCCCTGATCATCACCATCGGCGCCATGCTGATCGCCATTCCTTTTGGAATTGGCTCTGCCATTTACATCTCGGAAATCGCCCCGCGCTGGATGCGTGAAATCTTGAAACCCCTGGTAGAAGTCCTGGGCGGGCTACCCTCTGTCGTGCTGGGCTTTTTGGGCATTATCGTCTTTTCTCCTTATTTGCGCATATTGTTAAACCTCCCTACCGGCTTGACAGCATTCACAGGCTCGCTGCTTCTCGGAGCCATCTCCATCCCCACGGTTGTCTCCGTAGCCGAGGATGCACTCGACGCCGTGCCTAAATCCTACCGTGATGCAGCGCGCGCTTTGGGCGCTACCGAATGGCAAACCATCTGGCGGGTGACCCTGCCAGCAGCTCGCTCCGGCGTGTTGACCGCCATCATGCTGGGAGTTGGCCGCTCCATCGGAGAGACGATGACCGTTATGATGGTCACCGGCAACGCACCGGTGATGCCCAAGGGCCTGGACGCCCTGTTTTCTCCGGCCCGCACGATGACCGCCACCATCGCCGCCGAGATGGGCGAAGTGGCCAGCGGCAGCGTGCACTACCATGTCTTGTTTTTCATCGGCATGGTCCTTTTCTTGATTTCACTTGCCGTCAATATCACCGCGTCGGCAGTTGTGTTCCGACAACGCACTCGCCAAGAACGGATCCTTTCTTAGACGATGGAAACAAAACCGAACTCTCAAATTCGCTACCGCAAACAAAGCATCGGCTTCAGCCTATTAACCGCGATGACCGTGCTGACAGTTATCCCCATCGTGGCTGTGATTGTCTACATTGTCATCTTGGGGTTGCCGGCCGTCTCCTGGGACTTTATCACCGAACTCCCCAGCGACGGTATGCGGGCGGGTGGCATCTGGCCCGCCATTGTGGGCACCTTTTATTTGACTCTGGGAACGGCAATCTTCGCCGTCCCGCTGGGTATCGGTGCGGCGATCTACCTGGCGGAATACGCGACCGAAAACCGCTTGACCCAACTGATCCGGATTGCGATCATCAATTTGGCCGGAATCCCTTCGGTCGTGTATGGCCTGTTTGGGTTGGGATTGTTTGTCCTCTTTCTCAACTTTGGGACCAGCATCTTGGCAGGATCGTTGACTCTCTCGATTATGACCTTACCAGTGATCATCAGCACCGCAGAAGAAGCCTTGCGAGCCGTGCCACAGGCCTTCCGCACGGTGAGCATTTCCGTTGGAGCAACAAAATGGCAAACCATTCGTAAGATTGTGTTGCCGGAGGCGCTCCCCGGGATTCTCACCGGCGTGATTCTCGGCTTGGAACGAGCAGCAGGGGAAACGGCGCCGATTCTTTTCACCGTCGCGGCGTTCTTCTTGCCGCGCTTGCCGGACTCACCGATGGATGCGACGATGGCTTTGCCCTATCATCTCTACGTCATCTCCACGCAGGTGCCGGGGATGCCGATCAAAATTCAATATGGCACCGCGCTGGTCTTGCTGATCTTTGTCCTCAGCATGAACATCATTGCCACCGTCATCCGTTCTCGAGCCCGCGCCCGCCGTCAATGGTAAGCAACATGAATAAGATTTCAATCAAGAATTTGACCCTGCATTATTCCGATGGCACAGAATCGCTCTGCGACATCAGCCTGGAGATTCCTGCCCGTGCGATCACCGTCATTTTTGGCCCCTCCGGGGGAGGAAAATCGAGTCTCTTGAGGGTGCTCAACCGTCTCAACGACCTCACCGATGTCGTCCATCTGGAGGGTGAGGTCACCCTCGATGATACCGACGTGCTTGATCCCAAACTCGATGTAATTCAGCTTCGCCGCCGGGTGGGGATGGTCTTTGCCCGTCCGGTTGTCTTGCCGATGAGCATTCGAGAAAATTTAACCTACGGGCTGGAAGTTGCCGGAGAGAGAGATAAAAGCCGACTGGATGTAGCCGTTGAAAAAAGCCTTAA
The DNA here is from genome assembly GCA_964644835.1 of uncultured Anaerolineales bacterium. Taxonomy (GTDB): domain Bacteria; phylum Chloroflexota; class Anaerolineae; order Anaerolineales; family UBA11858; genus JAYELX01. The sequence goes on along the minus strand of CAZXXW010000045.1, from coordinate 10,054 downwards.
ACAAGCCGCTTTGTGGGAAGAAGTCAAAGATCGGCTGGATGATCCCGCTGTGGCGCTCTCCGGCGGGCAGCAACAGCGTCTCTGTTTGGCTCGGGTGCTGGCCCTGGAGCCGGAAGTGATCCTTTTGGATGAACCCACCTCGGGACTTGATCCCATCTCCACTGCCAAAGTGGAAGAATCGCTCCAGGAATTAAAACAGAATTACACCATCGTGCTTGTGCCCCATTCGGTGCAACAAGCGGCGCGCACGGCCGATTATGCCGCCTTCTTTCTACAGGGCAAATTAATCGAATACGCTCCCGGTAAAACCCTGTTCACCAATCCCCAAAGACAACGTACCCAGGATTATATCGAAGGTCGCTTTGGTTAGGTACTGGCGATCATTTTCCAATTGCCTTTAGGGGGAGATGATGCTACACTTCTACAAAAGAGACCTATCTACCATCTTTGGCCGATTGATATATACCCAGCAAAACAAATGGAGGTTCAACAATGTCTGCCGGTAAAATCATCGCTTATATCTTTGCCGCTATCCTGATCTTTTTTGGTGTCCTTTTCATCTGGGCCACGTTCAGTCCCCAGGGGCAGATCGGCTGGCTGTTCGTCGGGGCGCTTAGCGTCGGAATCGGGTTCGGCATCATCTGGCTGGCCGGGCGGCAAAAACCGTCCCCCGCACCCGGTCAGGAGAACAATGTCACTCTGAACATCGACCTGCCCGGCGACGTAAGCCTAGAAACGATGAAATGCCAGTCCTGTGGTGGTGCGTTGACCGCCAATGATATCGAAATGGTAGCGGGTGCCCCCACGGTGACATGCCCATACTGCGACACCACCTATCAGATTGAAGAAAAACCAAAGTGGTGATGCACGTTGCAAGGTGCAGGTGGTAAGCTGCAAGTGAAAGTTACAACCTGCACCTGACACCTGATACCTGACCCCCAATCCCTGACCTAGAATTGGAGCTGAAACATGAAGAAACGAATCCTCAGTCTCACCATTCTCGTCTTTATCTTGCTCATTCTGCCAATCAGCGCGTTGGCACAAACGTATTATTTCAGCGTCGATCGCGAAATCGTCCATGCCTACTGGCAAAAGGACGGCACCCTGGCCCTGGACTATTTCTTTGTCTTCACCAACAGTGACAGCGCGTCACCGATCGATTTCGTCGATGTTGGCATCCCCACCCAGCAGTACAACCTCAATAACACCAGCGCCGAGATCGATGGAGAGCCGATCAGCCACATCGAGCGTTCTTCCTATGTCGATGGCATCGAGGTCGGCCTGGGCGAAAACGCGATCCAGCCAGGCGAAACAGGCAGCGTGCACGTGATGATCTGGGGCATCGAGGATGTGCTCCATACCGACAGCCAGGACAGCAGCTACGCCAGCGCTGTCTTCAGCCCCACCTGGTTTGGCTCGGAATATGTTTACGGCAACACGAACATGGAGGTCAACTTCCACCTGCCTCCGGGCGTGGAACCGGACGAACCGCGCTGGCACAGCTCGCCCCCCGGGTGGCCAGGCGAACCCGAAACATCCCTCGACAGTGACGGTCGGGTTACCTACACATGGCGGAATCCGGATGCCAACGCCTATACTCAGTATAAGTTTGGCGCCTCCTTCCCCAAGACCTACATCCCGGAGAGCGCTATCTACAGCCCCGGACTGCTCGAGCGATTGGGTATTTCCCAGGATGACATCATGGGTTTCTTATGCTGCGGCGGTGTTTTCGCCTTCATTGCCTTTATCATCTGGGCCAGCGTGGCCAGCTCCCGCAAACGGAAGATGAAATATTTACCCCCCAAGATTCGCATCGAGGGCCACGGGATCAAGCGCGGCCTGACCGCGGTGGAAGCCGCTGTTTTGATGGAGCATCCACCCGACAAGATCATGACGATGATCCTCTTCGCCGTGCTCAAAAAGGAGCAAGCGCGCATCGTTTCGCGTGACCCTCTCAAGTTAGAAGTGGAAGAACCGATCGACAAGGACTTGCGGGTCTACGAGCGCGAATTCCTGGAGGCCTTCACCGAGAAGAGCGAACGCGCCCGCAAAAAGAAGCTCCAAGAGATGATGGTGGACTTGATCAAGAGTGTGGGCAAAAAGATGAAGGGCTTCAGCCACAAAGAAACTCTCGCCTATTACAAGAACATCATGAAGAAGGCCTGGCAGCAAGTTGAAGCGGCCGATACGCCCAAGGTCAAGAGCCAAAAATTCGACGAGCACATGGGCTGGACGATGTTGGACAGAGATTTCGACGACCGCACCCGCGACGTTTTCCGCACCGGGCCGGTCTTTGTGCCGATGTGGTGGGGGCGCTACGATCCCACCTGGCGGCAGAGCGCGTCGACGACGAGGACATCCCGACCGGCTCCCAGCACCACGGGAGGTGGCCGCTCAGCGCCGTCGATGCCCAATCTACCCGGCGGTGCTTTCGCCGCCTCGATGGTCGGCGGGATGCAAAACTTCGCCAGCGATGTGGTTGGCAACGTGACCAGCTTTGCCAGCGGCATCACCGAACAGACCAACCCGATCCCAAAGTCATCAGGCGGCAGCTACAGCGGAAGCAGTGGAGGCTGCGCCTGTGCCTGCGCCTGCGCCGGATGTGCCTGTGCCTGCGCCGGAGGAGGACGGTAAAGAGTGGATAGTTGGCAGTGGAGAGTGAGGAGTGAGCGCGTTTATGAATAATGGCATTCCGGCACAACTTGCCGATCTCTGGTCACGCTTTCATAACCTGTGGCCAAGACGCAATGGCCAAGTACCGCCCCCGGGCTTGCATCACTACCTGCGCGAGTCGCCGGAAGATCGGACGCGGGTTCACTTGCGCGTCGACCCCGATGGTCACGGCACGCTGATCGTCAACGCCAACCAGGTCGTCCACTTCAACCCCCCTGCCGCTTTGATGGCCTATCTCTGCCTGGAAGAAATGCCAGAGAACCAGGCCCTGCGCCGGATTCAGCGCCGCTATCAGGTCAGCCGGGAGCAAGCTCGAGGAGACTACGAGCACTTCCAAGAACAACTCCATACCATCTTGCAGCCGGGAAGTTGTCCGGCTTGCACCCTGGACGAACTAGAAATCCGCCAGCCGTTCAGCGAGCGTCCGCTGGCCCCCTACCGGATGGATCTGGCCCTGACGTACCGCTGCAACAACGACTGCGCTCACTGCTACAACGCCCGGCCACGCAATTACCCCGAACTGACCACAACGGATTGGAAGAAAATCATCGACCGCACCTGGGCATTGGGCATCCCCCACATCGTTTTCACCGGGGGTGAGCCCACATTGCGAGACGACTTGCCCGAGTTGATCGCCCACGCCGAATCCAACGGCCAAATCACCGGGATCAACACCAACGGGCGCAGGCTTGCCGATCCTGATTTCGTTAACGCGCTGATTCAGGCCGGGCTGGATCACGTCCAGATCACGCTCGAATCCCACGATCCAGCCATTCACGACAAGATGGTCGCTCGAAAAAGCGCCTGGGAACAAACCGTCGCCGGGATCAAGGCAATCTTGGCCACCGATCTGTACATGATGACGAACACCACGATGCTGCAAAGCAATTACGAGGCGTTAGGCGACACACTTGACTTTCTGGCCGAGCTGGGTGTCCCCACCGTAGGGCTAAACGCCTTGATCTACGCCGGGCGCGGCTGTGATGTGGGTACCGGGCTGCAAGAGGAGCAACTCGCCCCCCTGCTCGAACTGGCCCGAACAAAGACCGAGGCCCATCAGCAAAGATTGATTTGGTACACGCCGACGCAATATTGTAAATTCGACCCGATGCAGTACGGCTTGGGCGTCAAGGGTTGCACCGCCGCGCTCTACAACATGTGCGTGGAGCCCGACGGCGGCGTGATCCCGTGCCAATCGTATTACCGGCAACTGGGCAACATCTTGCAAGATTCGTGGGACTCGATCTGGAATCACGATTTGGCCGTCTCGATTCGGGAGCGCGACTATGTCCCCGAAGCGTGCCGCCAGTGCGACTTGCTCCCAGAATGCGGCGGCGGATGCCCGCTATCGCTGGAAGCCCAATCACCGATATTGATTCCCGTCGAATCGTTGGGTGTTGTTGAGCAATGAAAACAAACCAGACAAAGCCAAAAATCGCCGCCATCATCCCCAGTTACAATGAAGCGGAGCGTATCGCTGAGGTTGTCAGAAAGGTTTCCAGACATGTCCCGGTCATCGTTGTTGATGACGGTTCCAGCGATGATACGCTCCATAGACTTGCCTCGCTGGATGTGGACATTGTCCAACACCCAACCAATTTGGGCAAAGGAGAAGCCTTGAAGAGTGGTTTTCGGGCCGCCCTAGCGCAAGATGTTGACGCTGTGATCACGCTAGACGCCGACGGCCAACATGCCCCTGATGATATTCTCCAATTCATCGAGGTATACACGAAAACAAGTGCATCCCTGATCATTGGCCAACGAGACTTTCGCCAAATGCCCTTTTCACGCCGCTTGGCGAACACCTTGGGACAGCGGACATTGCACGTGGCCCTGGGCAAGCTGATCCCCGACAACCAGTCCGGATTTCGCTTGATCGATCGATATTTAGTCGAGGCAATGCTTGACAACGGCGAAACGGGATTTGAATTCGAGGTCGAGATGATCCTATTCTGCGTTGCCGAAAAGATCGCCATCGAATGGGTGCCCATCCGGACGATCTATCGAGACGAGACAAGCCACATCAAACCGCTCCAACATGTGATCAAGTATCTTTCTCTGTTGAGGCGAGCGTACCAAACACGCCGACGAATTTCGCCAAACCTTTAAATTCTAGTTGTGGCGATGACGCCACAGATGAATGAGATGAACGCAGATTCTGTTAGTTGACCCCATTGATCTACGGCTAACATCAGACTAGCTGTAAACTACCAAGCAATAAGATTATATTTCGTTGGAGACGCTTTTCGGAAATCACCCACGCGCTGCTAAAAAGGAGCTTATCATGACCAACATTTTAGAAACCATTCGCAACGTTTTCAAACAAGAAGAGCCCCTGCCCGCGGGTGTCTACCATTATCAAGCCCCCCAAGACGCCGAAGAGAATTACCGGCTGCACCTGCGCCTGGAATCAGATAGCAAGGGAATCTTGATCATCAACGCGGCGACAGTGTTGCACCTCAACCAGACCGCGGCCGAATACGCTTATTACCTGGTGCAAGGGACGCCCGAAGAGGAAGTTGCCCACCAGTTCAAGCAGCGCTATCGAGTCTCGGCGCAACAAGCGCTGGATGACTTCCAAAACTTACAGGAACGGATCCTACGACTGGCCAAAACGCCCGACCTCGACCCGGTCACTTATCTAGATTTCGAGCGCCAGGAGCCCTACGCCGGGGAGATCGCCGCGCCCTACCGTCTCGACTGCGCTCTGACCTACCGTCTGCCCGAGGGCGCCGATCCGACAGCAGCGCCGACCCGGCGCGTCGACCGGGAACTCTCCACCGAGGAGTGGTACACGATCATAGACAAAGCCTGGGATGTCGGAATCCCCCACCTGATCTTCACCGGCGGAGAGCCGACCTTGCGCGAGGATTTACCGGACTTGATCGCCCACGCCGAGGCCAATGGCCAGGTCACTGGCTTGCTCAGCGACGGCCTGCGGCTGGTCGATGACAACTATTTGAATACCCTGCTCCAGACCGGGCTCGATCATCTCACCCTGGTGCTAGAATCGGAAAATGAAACGTCCTGGGCCGCGCTTGAAAATGTTCTCCCCGAAGACCTGCACACTACTGTCCACCTGACGTTAACCCCTGAGAATGTCGGCGAAGCTTCCGGCTTGCTCAAACGTCTCGCTGAAATGGGCACCAACGCCCTCTCGCTGAGCAGCACCACCCCCGACCTGAACGACGAACTACAAATCCTGGGCGAAGAGGCTGCCGAATATGGACTCTCCCTGGTCTGGGACGTGCCCGTGCCCTACTCGCAGCGCAATCCCATCGCCCTGGAGACCGAAGAAGACGAACATCCCGAAGGGGCAGGCCGCGCCTGGCTGTACGTCGAGCCCGACGGCGACGTGCTGCCCACCCAGGGAGTCAATCAGGTTTTGGGCAATCTCCTAGAAGACGAGTGGGGCGATATTTGGGAATAAAAACGCCCTGAAAGCCTATCTCACCGCAGAGCCACAGAGTTCGCAGAGAAAATATAAGTCCAAGAAACTCCGCACTCTCCGTGTCTCGCCGTAAGCGTGCTTCGCATTCGGCGAAATGATGATCATAAATCTGACTTAACGATTGCGGCCAAACAAGGCCGAGAGCACGCCGCCCGCCAGGATCACTGGGGAACAGACCAACATCGAAATCCCAGCGATCAACATCCCCTGGGCGGCGCTGTGCTTTTGATCCACAAAAGCGACTCGATCACCGCCAAAGATTTCCTTCGGGACGATACCGCCTGCCGATGCCTTTTGCCCCCACACCGTACCAAGGTCATTGTTGTAAAAGCCGAGATAACGCCGCGTCCCATCCGGAACCTGCTCGTCGTCGAACTCTGCTGTCAGCGAACTATTTGAGTAAACCCACTCTTCGCGCAAGGACCCACTCAATTTGACCCGGTCGCCAGCGTGAACGGGAAGCTCTCCCCCAGGGAGAGATAACTGGAGCGCAGGCACAACAATCTCAAGCGTATCCCAAGAACCATCCGGCTCGTTATTGGCATCGTCCGGATCGGGCAGAGACACATCCCATTCTTCCAAGCGGTAAGCAATATAATCCCCCGCCTGAGGCAACCATTCTCCCTGTAACCTGCCGGTGATCAAAATCTCATCTCCCGCAGCGGCAGCGGAAACAGATTGCACATCCATCAGAGGAAGCCGTTCCAGTCGCCGGGCTTCGATCTTTTGCCTAGGGGCCAAGACCAACAAAAACATCAACCCACATCCGAGCACAGCCACAGCGGCCACGCCCGACCAAATCACCCGGCCCATCCTGCGTCGTATCGCACCAAACATAATGTCTCGCCTCCTATGTATGCTATCATTGAATAAGCGAAATTTTACCTTAAATTGAACCATCACCAACAACAAAAAGAAAGATGTCTCTGTCAACAGCCGAATGGCATCAACGATTTTTGCAACAGGCCCAATGGACCCAGGATTTGCGCGCCTACCTGTATCCCAAGGCGGGGTTAGAAAAAGCAAAACGAATTCTTGACGTTGGATTTGGAACAGGCGCGCTGTGGGGCGAGATTCAGCGCCGGACGGAGGCTTCCGTTGTTGGCACGGACGTTCATCTGCCTCACTTGATGTGGGTGCAACCAACCGAGCAGATGCGTCTCTCCCAGGGAGACGCACACCACCTGCCCTACCCAAACAACAGTTTCGATGTCAGCCTGTGCCATTTCACCCTGCTGTGGCTGGAGAACCCTGCCCAAGCGCTGGCCGAGTTCGAACGGGTCACCCGACCCGGCGGCGCGGTGTTGGCCCTGGCCGAACCCGACTACGGCGGGCGGATTGATTATCCCCCTGAACTGGAAAAGCTCGGGCGCTGGCAAAGCGAATCCCTGCGCAACCAGGGCGCCGATCCGTTGATTGGGCGCAAGCTGGGACATCTTTTCAGCCAAGCTGGCTTGGTCGAACTAGAAATCGGAGTCATGGGCGGCCAATGGAGTGGCCCACCCTCCCCCAAGGCGTGGCAACTAGAGTGGGAAATCTTGGAAGCAGACTTAAAAGAAAAAGACTTCAGGGATGTCGAAACCCTGAAGTCACTCAAAGCTTTGGACAAATCCGCCTGGGAACGCGGCGAGCGGGTGCTCTTCGTGCCTACGTTTTACGCTTTTGGCCGCGTGCCAAAGTAGCCAAGGTGGGGCGCACCTTTTTGTATCGACCTACTCGACCAAATCGTCCGTTGCTTCGTCCAGGCCGTAAGCGCCCGCTTTGAGCACTTTCAAGGGCAACAAGGCGCATTTGAGCCGCACCGGGCCCAAGTCAAGCCCCAATAATTCCAGAATGTCTTCCCGGTTGAGCAATTTGACCTGCTCAAGCGACTTTCCGAGAATCGATTCGATCAACAAATCCGCCGAGGCCTGCGAAATCGAGCAACCCTCGCCGCTATAAACCGCTTCGGTGACGACATCGTTCTCATCGAGGCGAACGTCAATGCGAATATGGTCGCCGCAATAGGGATTGTCATCCTCGAAGGTGAAATCGTGGACGTCAAGCTCACCGCGATGGTGAGGGTGTTTGTAGCGATCAATGATTATTTCACGATAGAGATCATCCATAAATGTATCCGGGGGCATTCAAAGGCTGCCCGCAACCTATCATCGTTTTGAAATCAGGCAAACAGTCGTTTGGCCTCGTAAATCCCAACCACGAGGGTGTCCACTTCCCCCATCGTGTTATACAAATAGAAACTGGCCCGCGCTGTGGAGGGAATCTTGAATTTCCGATGCAAGGGCATGGCGCAGTGATGGCCCGCCCGCACGGCGACGCCAACGCTATCCAATACCTGGGAAATATCATGGGCATGGACATCGTCGAGGGTGAAAGCAGCGACCCCGCCCTTCTGGGAAGCCTCAGGGCCGAAAACATTCACACCGGGAATTTCTTCCAATCGCTCCAGGGCGTAGGCGATGATCGCCTGCTCGTGCTGTTCGATCGCCTCCATGCCGATACTGTCGAGATAGTCGACCGCTGCGCCCAATCCAATCGCTTCGGCGATGGCAGGCGTCCCGGCTTCGAATTTGTGGGGGACAGCATCAGTCTCGAAAGAGCGAAACGTCACCCGTTTGATCATATCACCGCCACCCATGAACGGGGGCATCGCCTCGAGCAGATCGAGCCGCCCGTAGAGTGCGCCGATCCCGGTGGGGGCGCACAGCTTATGACCCGAGAAAACCAAAAAATCGACATCCAAAGCTTGGACATCGACGGGGAAGTGGGGGACCGATTGGGCTGCATCGAGCAATGTCAGCGCGCCGGCTTCGTGGGCCAGGGCGATGATCTCAGCCGCGGGATTGATCGTCCCCAGCACGTTGGACATGTGAATGAAGGCAACCAATTTGGGCGCCAGCTTCAGCAAATCTCGATATGCATCTATGTCCAGCAAGCCGTCCCGGGTGACGGGAATGAACTTCAATTGCAAATCCCGCTCGGCGGCGAGCATTTGCCAGGGAATGAGATTGGCGTGGTGCTCCATTTCGGTCAGAAGGATGAGGTCGCCCCGTTCGAGATTGGAGCGGCCCCAACTGTGGGCGACAAGGTTGATCGCCTCGGTAGCGTTGCGGGTGAAGACAATCTCACGAGCGGAATCTGCCCCCACAAAAGCGGCGACCCGCTTGCGAGCGGATTCGTGGGCTTCCGTTGCTTCCTCGGCCAATGTGTGAACGCCACGATGGATGTTAGCGTTGGAGCGGCGATAGAAGTCCGCCACCGCCTCAATCACCTGGCGAGGCTTTTGACTCGTCGCCGCGGAATCGAGATAGACCAAGGGGACACCGGGACGCACTTCCCGCTTTAAAACAGGAAAATCGTCCCGGATCTGGTCGATGTTCAAAGCCGACCGATAAGTCCGATCTATCTTCATCATAGTCGCCGTCTCAGGATCGCTCTAGATGCTCAGCGCGATCGCTTTCGAGGGCGACGCAGGTTATCTGAATCTTGTGGATACCAGAGAACATGGTCGGGGACCATCCAGCCATCGGTTAAGAACACTTTTTCAGGGAATTGAACCGCGACCAATTTTTCGTCTACTTGAACGATCACGCCATCCAACCAATCATGTACTCGATCCCCATCTTCGTTTTCATGGTCACAAAGCACCTCTACAACTTCGCCGACCTGATAATTGTTTTCCTTTTCAGGAGGTGATGTAAAAGGAATACCAGCCAATTTAACCTCCACCAGATTTGAAATTTCACTACCAAAGTTATTATTATAAATGAAAATATTGTTCAGCCCCCTATCAAGCAAACGTTTTTACAAATCGTTGGGGCAAGCTTGTTATGGATCATAGGGGTGTCAATTTAACAAGTGATATTATAGCACGAGGGCGTATTTTCGTCAATATTTTAGATAAATCTCATAGAAATCATTGACGCTGAG
>CAZXXW010000044.1:0-21671 GCA_964644835.1 uncultured Anaerolineales bacterium | reverse complement strand
TGGGCAAAACAGCCATCGTGGAAGGTTTGGCCCAGCGGATCGTTGAGGGCAGGGTGCCTGTCCCCTTGTTGGGCAAACGCGTCATGCAGCTGGATGTCGGCTCTCTCGTGGCCGGAACGATGTACCGCGGCCAATTCGAAGACCGGCTCAAACGCGTCATCGAAGAGTTGAAAGAATCCGAATCGATTCTGTTCATCGACGAGGTACACATGCTCGTTGGTGCCGGTTCGGCCAGCTCTTCCGCGATGGATGCAGCCAACATTCTGAAACCGTCCCTGGCCCGTGGAGAGCTTCAGGTCATCGGAGCGACGACCATGGACGAATACAGAAAACATATCGAGAGCGACGCCGCTCTGGAACGCCGCTTCCAGCCCATTTTCGTCGAAGAGCCCACGGTCGAAGAGACCATCGAAATTCTGCGCGGTATCCGGCCTCCCTATGAGGCCCACCACCAACTCTCGATCTTGGATGAGGCTCTGGATTCAGCGGCACAATTATCCGATCGTTACGTTTCCGACCGTTTCTTACCGGATAAAGCGATCGACTTGATCGATGAGGCCGCCTCCCGCGTGCGGATGTACAAAAGCCCCGTGGCCAAAAAGGCCCGCGAGGTGACCACAAAACTGCGAGAGGCTCACAAGCAACGCCGCGAAGCCGAAGAACGAGACGATCTCCTGGAGATCGACGACCTGGATCAGCGCATCGATGAACTGGAAGCAGAACTGGATGACATCCGCAATAACTGGGATCGTCAAACCAGCCCCAGCGTCACCGCGGAGGACATTGCCGAGGTGGTCTCGATGTGGACCGGCGTTCCCGTGACGCAGATGGCCAAAGAGGAATCCGATCGGCTGCTGCTGATGGAAGAGGAACTGAAGAAACACATTGTCGGACAAGATAAGGCCATCCAAGCGATTTCCAAAGCTGTGCGCCGGGCTCGCGCCGGATTGAAAGCGGAAAACCGCCCGATTGGTTCTTTCGTTTTCCTCGGCCCGACCGGTGTCGGCAAAACCGAGTTGACCAAGGCGATGGCTCGCTTCCTCTTCGGCAGCGAAGAAGCGCTCATCCAGATCGACATGTCCGAGTTCATGGAGCGCCACTCGGTCAGCCGCTTGGTCGGCGCACCTCCGGGCTACATCGGCTATGATGAGGCCGGGCAGCTCACCGAGGCCATCCGGCGGAGACCTTACTCGATCATCGTTTTCGATGAAATCGAGAAAGCTCACCCGGAAACACACAATATGCTCCTCCAGATCATGGAAGAGGGCAAGCTGACCGATGCCAAAGGCCGCGAGGTCGATTTCAGCAACGCCATCATCGTGATGACGTCCAACATCGGCGCCAAGGAAATCCGCCAATCCTCGCTGGGCTTCCAACTCCAACGCGACGAGGAACTCGAGGAGCGGATCGCCTATCAGGAAATGCGTCGAGATCTGACCAAGAAGCTCAAGAAAGCCTTCCGGCCTGAGTTCATCAACCGGCTAGACAATGTGATTGTCTTCCGTGCGCTCAACGAAGAGAACGTCAGGGACATCGCCGAACTTGAGGTCAACAAAGTTGCCGATCGCCTCATCGAGCAAGCGATCACCCTGGATGTCACCCCCGCTGCTGTCCAACGCATCGCTGAACTGGGCTACGATCCCAACATGGGTGCCCGCCCGCTACGACGGGTGATCCAGCAGCACATCGAGGAACCTCTCTCGGACGCGATCCTGGCCGGCGACTTCAACATCGGCGACACCGTCTTGGTCGATACAGAAACTAACGATGATGGAGAAGAGGAAATCGTCTTGCGCCCTAAAGATAGCGCTTCTGCAACAGAAGAAGAAGACGTTGTCACCACAGCCTGATAAATAGTTTCCCCTAAAAGAAATTCAGGGCTCGGTATAAACACCGAGCCCTTTTTGTTTAATCTGACGAAGTCTTTTTGCGAAGCTTAGCCGGTCCCCCCGTCCTAAACTCTAATTGTTCGATATGTCTAACCAAAAATGCTTAAGCCAACATGACCCTGGTGCCATATTTTAAGTCTGATGAGGTCACTTTTCTGGTTTCCTAAATAATTCTAAATATGTTCACACACAAATTAAGAATTGAATTCTTATAATATTATCATACAAACTCAATATAGAAGCAGTGAAGAAAGGAGGTAAAAAAAGCGAATAGTTTTAAAGAAAAATGGCCTTAGCTAGCTGCCACTACCTAAGGCCGAGTAAAAAGGACACGGGATAGCGCCCTATTGATTTGATTATAACATATCATGGGGCAATCTCCTCTCAAAGTTATCAAATTTGTAAGTCAATAAAAGTTTAGAAACGTTTGGAGGAATTGAATCATGAAGAAATGGTTAACAGTTCTTGGATCACTTGCAGTTATTGCAGCCCTGGTTGGCGTAGGTGCTTATGGTATCTTCACCGATGAAGGCGAAGCGACAAACAATACTTTTACCGCTGGTCATTTGGATCTGAAGATCAACGGTCAAGAAAATGTCAGCATGAAAATGAAAGCCGAAAATATGAAACCTGGTAGCGTATACAATGTTGGCTGTGTTACGCTGAAAAATGCAGGTTCCATTGATGGCGAGTTGTTTGTTCAAGTGGACAACTTGGTTTCCAACGAAAATGGTCGAGTAGGGCCAGAAATTGCTTTCGGCGATCCTGCTGGCGCAGAGTTTGATCCTACCGGCTATGACAACAATGCTGGAGATGGCGAACTCTGGGATCAGATCACTGTTAAATTATGCATGGATGATGGCACAGGTTCCCACACAGGTAATGGACAGTGTGATTGGGACGACACCATCTTGAAAGGCTTCAGCAGCACGCAGGATGATTATAGTGCTACATACTCCATAAAGACGGGAACAGATCTGGGCGCCGCTTACCCCTTAACTTCTGGTGAAAAAGTTGACTTCTGCGCTGCCGTCAAATTTATTGACGACACCAGCAATTCCTGGTGGGGTGGCCAAGGCACTTTGGTCAACAACCATGCCATGACCGATGACGCTGTGATGGATGTAATTTTCCGCCTACAGCAGGCACCCTAGTCTAACTCTCTCGCGAAGTGGATGAAGCAGCTTGCCTGACAAGCTGCTTCATCCAAGCACGTAATAATGATAAAACAACTTAGGAAAAAAAGCTTTAACCTTAAATTTAGCGATATACTCTTTTTTGTCCTATTCCTTTTTTTAGTAGTATATATCCTGTCAGCGCGAACCAATCTGGGATATCGTTTTTACATCATTCGCTCGAACAGCATGAAACCGAACGCCGTGGCAGGCGATGTTGCCGTTATCAAATCATTGGATCAAGAAGAAATCCAACCAGGTACAATCATCGCCTTTTGGAATCCCAGCAACGAAAAACAGATTCTGATTCATCGGGTTATTGGCCTTGCTTCAAACGGATTCGTCACCAAAGGCGACGCAAACGAAAACCGAGATGCGGAACCCGTCAGATTGGACAAAGTAATTGGCATTTACAAATATCGTATTCCTTTATTAGGCTTTTTCTTTGAAGGATTAAGAAGTGTCATCCAACAACTATTTGAAGAAAGATCCGTAGGTTGGCACATTATAGGCGGCGGGGGGCTCCTCCTGATCGGGATTCAAGTTGGAAATGCACTTATTGATCGTAAGCAAGACAAAGGAGACCATGAACAAGAATAAACTCCTTTCCTTGATACGTACATGGATCGTTTGGCCGTCCATCATCGCCATCCTACTATTCGTCGCTGTCAATATCGATAGCGGCTATGCCTTTTTTAATGATTTTGAGCATGCCCAAGCCAATATTTCAGCAGGGATTTGGGACGTGGCGCAAACAGAAGGAACCGAACTAGATGCCTGGAACACGGCTAACGGTTTTTTCGAAAACGGAACTTACGGCGTACGGGGAAACATCTGTATCGTCAATCATGGCGAAGAAGCAACCGAGAATCTCCGCATTGATATGCAAGTGCAGTATCAGCAGGAGGGAGAGAGCGATTTTCAAAATGTAGCCGATGCTCTTGAAACCATCGAGCCACAAACCCAACTCGAAGCCTGCGACTCGCCAAACCAACCTGATTCTTGCCCGAAAGAATGCTATCCCTTTGAGATCACCTTTGAGCCAGTCAAAGGGGCCGCAGCGTATCGCCACTTCGAGCAGGTGACCATCACGAACCACAAAGATTGGCAGCCCGGCAGCGGGAATTGCCCCGGAACCGGGCCTTGTCCCCATGGCCCCATCATCAAAACGATCTTTGAACTTCCTCCCCCGCCCACAAAACTAGAAGCCCAACAATCCGCTGAGGTAGTCCTCCAAGATGATATCGGCGTGCATGGAGAAGTGTGTGTCACCAATGCGGGAGAGTATCCCACCCAGGGGTTAGCCATCGCCAATACACTCCTGGCGAAAAACAGTCAAGGTGCTACCTTTAAAGAATTTGCCTCCCTGTGGGTAAACACCGATGAAAAACCGGAACTCAACGCGGGCGAGAAACATTGCTATCCCTACCAATACGCGCTTGACAACCTCTCGTTCAAAACCAAAACACTTCAAATCGTAGCGGACGTCACAATTGAAAACCACGAAGGTTGGCTGCCCGGCAGCGATCCCTGCGAGGGTGCGGAATATCGTCCGTTCGGACCCCAAATCAAAACGAATCTGGATGTGCCTGTCCTGGCTACAACGCTTAACGCAGAACAAAATTCGGAAATCGTTCTGCGCGAAGACAACCAAGACAAACCCTACAAGCTACAAACGGAAATATGCGTTCACAACACGGGTGCATTCCCAACACGATCGCTGGTCATTCGAAACATTTTCCAGTTGAAAAACAAAGGCGTTTATTCGGATTATGTCATCCAACGAATTGATACCGGCGAAAAACCTGTTCTCAAGCCCGGGGAAAGCCATTGTTATCCCTACGAATTAGCATTTCCCGATCCGCCGGATGCCATAGAAGGCCGCAATATCGCCGAGGTCATGATCATCAATTACGAAGGCTGGCTGCCTGGCAGCCATAACTGTCCCGGGACAAGCCCGTGTCCCGGTGGTCCAAGCCTGACGGTTGATTTTATCCTGCCAACACCGGAGCCTGATCCACCAACACCGGAACCAACTCCAAAACCGTCCGAGACGCCTGAACCATCCACGCAACTGGAGGCGGTACAAACCATAGAAGCATTTACCCAGGGAGAAGGCGATAGCACCATCCACGGAATCCGAGCAGAGATTTGCGTCACCAACACAGGGGAGGCCGCAACAACGGGCCTATCCATCGAAGCGATCACCCAAATCCAAACCGAAGAAGAAGGTGTGTTTACAGAGCTTGCTTCGAAAAGGCTTGATTTAGGAGAAAATGCAGTTTTGAAGGCGGGAGAAAGCCAATGTTACACCTACGAACAACTCCTGGAGCAACTCCCGGATGCGTTTGTAGGGCTTCGCAATGTCGCTTATGTGACCATCACCAATTACGAAGGCTGGCTGCCCGGAGACGAACATTGCCAGGGCACCGACGTTTGCCCCCACGGGCCCGTTGTGAAAACAGCGTTCACGCTGCGAGAAGAACCCACCCCAACCGAGACGCCAGAGCCCTCCAGCACAGCGACGGAAACGGAAACCCAAACTCCAACTGAGACTTCCAAAGAGTCGCCTGCCTCTACGGAAGAAACCACACCAACCCCAGAGCCAACGTCAGAAGAATAGGATTGACATGCCAAAATCAAAAAACGGTGAGTTTTCAAGCAACTCACCGTTTTTTTTCTTTGGTCACAAATTTATAGCCTTTGCCGTGTTCGGTGCATATATATTTAGGCGAATCGGGATCCTTTTCTAATTTTTCGCGCAAATAATGAACATAATTAGATAAGATTGATTCGCCATCTTCATATCCCGTCCCCCATACTTGTTTCAATAACTCTTGATGCGATAGGGTTCGATTGCGGTTCTTAACAAAATAAGCCAGCAGCCGATATTCCGTTGGGGTTAAAAGAATCGCATTCCCTTTGCGAACAACCATTCTTTTCTTGAGCTCAATTCGAAGAACACCGTCATCGAACGTACTGGCTGGGTTCGATTTTCGATGTAACAACATCTCGACACGAGCTTGTAACTCCCTGAAATTAAAGGGCTTTTTGACATAATCATCCGCTCCTAAGCCAAACCCTTTGACAACATCTTCATCGGTTGTTTTTGCTGTTAACATCAAAATGGGCACTTGGGACATTTTACGGAGACGAGCGCAGACCTCAAAACCATCCATATCCGGCATCATGATATCTAAGATGATCACGTCAGGATGATTTTCATAAGCAGATCGAAGCCCTTGCTTGCCATCATATTCGATGAATATCTCATATCCAAGTGGGTCAAATACTTTGGCGAGCATTTCCGTTAGGTCTCGATCATCATCAATAATCAGTATTTTCGTAGGCATTCGGCCTATCACCTCTTATAAGTGCCAAACTCGGTTGTTTATTTTTCCGCCTCAACGTAATCCAGCACGGCCCGCACGACAAAACGCCATAGATAGCTTTCGTCTGTGCGGTCATAGCCGCGGCATGTTATCAAGGTAAGGACATCTTGGTTTTCATGCTCCAAGATCTGAAAGTTGTCTGGGCGTACCTGCGACAAAGAGCGAACACGATATACGTGTCTCAGGTTCCAAGCATGAAGGATGATTTCATCACCTTTACGCAAAGAATGCAGACCAACAAAAGGACCTGGTTGATTATCGTAATTCCATACATGGGCGGTGATGACCGTATTCCCCGCCCAGGTAGGGAAAGCAGTGCCATGCAAGTAGCCCGCCCGGTCGTCTAACCAGCGGATATCCCACCCTTGAGAAGTCAGCGGAACGCCCACAATAGCGGCCTCCACACCCAAAGTAGGAATTTGCAGCCAGATATCATGCTCTTGCCGGTAAGATGTAACAGAGCGGGAGGGAAATGTGGAATGACTACCCGGAGCGAAACCGGTCTCTGGCAGCTTATCTGGACCTCCCAAACCAAACTGGCTCAATGAACTAACCTGAGTACAAACATAACTTCCTTGAGGGGTGGTATCCAAAGCAACCCAGCGGTTGAAAGCACGCTGATGAAAAATGGTCAACAAGTTCCAACGATTATCCACTTTTTGCAGCGCTGTCCCCGTAGGTTGGATACAAATTTTCAAGGATTGATCAAAGTCAGCGATGAACTTGCCATCGGGGCCTTTGATCTTGATATCGACAAGTCGGTCAAAGGCATTGCTGGCATTTAATTCTCGTACCAGCACACTGCTCCCATCTGGCAGAATACCTGGGGGAACGATCACCTTGAACCCCTCAACTTTGATCGGTCCACCCGACAACCCTACTTGAACAACGGTATTCATACCACCGGAGAGAGCAGCGGCGATCGCGCTCGTTCCGTCTTCGTAAGCACCCATATCAACGACCCTTTGGATTCTGCCTTCCCCGTCCAGATCCAAAGGAATCGGTTCCGTAAGGTTTGCATCAAAATCTAAGTCAGCAACATCGTCAGGCAGAAATTGATGATGCCCAGCATCAATACAGGGAGAATGCTGCTGTAAATACAAATCCCCTGCTAATATTTCTTCTGCAGTGAAGTGTACCGGGGCAACAAAGGCAGGATCAACATCGATATTATGGCCATCATCTTGCCCTAATTCATCATTCCACACATCGTCATCCCCATCAACATCAACGCTGCTATTTTGAATATTGGAAAAACTCAAAGAGGGGCTGGCCTCATCATTGGTGATCTCGTTGATGGAAGCACCAACACGATCATGCCATAGGATCGTGTTTCGAATTTCGGGTTCACTGGTTCCATCAACGCCGATATTGAAGATACCGCCCCCGGCGCTCCCGGCCATATTGCCGCTGATGGTGACATTCAAAATTCTGGGGCTGCTTTCCCCACCATCGCGACCATCATTGACCATGCCACCCCCAAACCATCCAGCGCGATTGGCACTGATGACACAATTCGCCAAGATAGGATTACTGGCTCCATCATCCCACCCCGAGTTGAAAACGCCGCTACCGTCGCCATCCGCTTCATTTTCTTCGATAAAACAATTGAAAAATTTCGGGTTGCTTTCCCCTTTTTGGCTGCCATCATTGAAAATACCCGCGCCATCACCGCCCGTGCTGTTTCCCCGCAGGGTGACATACACAAACATGGGATTACTGGTACCGTACCCCCACCCGCTATTATAAACGCCACCCCCAGCCATTGCAGCGCTGTTTCCGCTAATCACACTTCCCCTAATCGTTGGGTTGCTGACCCCTTGATGACCATCATTGAACATGCCACCGCCAAAGCCGCCCGCATTGTTCGCGTGAATCACACAATTAGAAATCGTCGGGTTACTGCCAGATTGGTCATAACGTCCATCATTATAAATACCGGCCCCGCGCTCATGGGGATAACTTCCATCGGCATTGCCTCCGCGGATGGAAAAGCCATCCAAAACCGTGCGGGAACTGACGCTGTCGAAATAAACGACATGATAGGCGTTACCCCGGCCCGGCAAGATGTCATCGTCTTGATCAATATCACCGCTGAGCACGGTGAAATGAGAAGACCAATCGCGCTGGGAACGTTGGGTTTCAGTACCAGCAAAATTGCCATAAACCCCCACCCCTGAAGGAATTTGAAAGGTTGCTTCTTGAGGATCGCTGCCACCCGAGCGATCAAAATCCACTTCCCGAGTTGGGTAATAAACGCCCTCTGCCACCCAAATCTCTTGTCCGACGCTAGCTACATCAAGGGCAGATTGCAAGTCGGTGAAAGCATTCTCCCACGATGAGCCATCGTTATCGCCGGTTGCATCAACATCCACATAAATGATCTTATTCTGTGCCGAAACTGTGCGGATGTGAAAAAAAACATAACCGAAGAACAAGCTCAACGCCGCGACAAGGGAGAAAGAGAAGATAAAGCACTCGATCCGATGCCACCAGAACTGTATAAATATATCTTTATCGAGCAAGTCGCTTCTTTCTTTCACAAGACTTTGCCTTATTGATATTTTCCGGTATCATCTCAAAAAGTTGGGGAGAAACTTAAGACGTGTCACTCTCGCCGCGCTGTGTGTGCCCTCTGGGCAAGGCGTGCCGCTGGCAAGGGAGTGTGGCTTAGCAAAGCTAAGTTAAAACAACCGAAGAGTCTCCCTCTATGAAAGCAAGAGATTCTTCGGGCAAAAAACTCCCTCAGAATGACACCCGTGAGGTTTTGCCCCGCTTTATTGAGAAGATACATAAATTCTTCCATAAAAAACTTAGGTCGCTAGAAAAGCAATAGCGACTTAGGAAGATACTCTGTCTAAGCAATTGTAAAAATATAAGTTGAAAATCCGCATCAACCATTAAGGGATTTCAAAATGGTCCGCAATTTGGAGTCCATACGGACAAGGGGTTGTGCCGGTACAATGTTTTCCTTCGGGCATCCAACCTATATAGTTCGTAATCGAAACGCTGAACATATTCTGATAGATGACATCATCGGCTGAGACAGGCTCAAACGTTATTTCGTACGAGTAACAGTGTAACTCATCCGGATAAAGAACCGACTTTTCGCTGCAATCAATGTGAGCAAAAACATAATCTTCATATTGCTCTTGACCTCCCCGCCTGATCTGGATCTGATTGAAGATGGCGAGATTCTCGGTACGGTTTTTGCCTTTATTTTTTACACAAATCTCACCTCGCACCCCGTATTCATCACCTTCAGCAAACCCCTGGGATGAAACGATCGCCTCAAGGGAAGTATCCCTCTCCACCGTGGACTCCCACGTCCCTGCTGCAACGGCCACAGAAGCATGTTGTTGATCAGAATTGGGCAGAAGACCATAAACACTGCCAATCCGAAGGGCAACCAACGAAAGCAAAACGATCAAAACAGGCCAAAGAATCCAACGTTTTCCTGCAAGTGTAAACCGTTTGGATTCGTGCGGCACCATCTCTTCTTCATCAAGAGCAACTTTCGGACTTTCCTTTTGCTTCTGCTCAATCGGATTGAACCAATATCCCTGCCCCCATTGGGTATGAATATATTTGTGTTCTCGATCCTCACCATCACCCAACTTCTGTCGCAATTGATGAATGTACAAAGAGACAAGTCCCTTATCGCGATGATGACCATCTTGCCACAACTCCATCAACAAAGCCCGCTGCGAAAACACTTCCTCCGGATGGCTGGCCAAGAAAGCCAAGAGCTTATATTCGTTTGGCGTTAAGTCGATTACTTCACCTTGAAGCAGGACCCGCTGTTCAAGAAAGTCGATCTCGAGTGTCCCATCATAATACCGTTTCAACGATTCGGTATTCGCCGTAGGATGAGTCGTTTTTTTTCTGCGCCGGATAAGTGCCTCAATTCGCGCTAACACTTCCTCACAGCTAAAAGGCTTCTTGACATAATCATCAGCGCCAAGATCAAAGGCATGGACAACATCCGATTCAGAGCTTCTTTCGGTGAGCACAAGAATTGGGATGTCTGTGAATTCGCGCAAATGAGAACAGACTTCAAAGCCGTTTTCATCGCGGCCAGATACAGTCACATTCAGGATGACAAGATCAGGTTGATGCTCGTAAACCTGGCCCATCCCCTCTCGACCAGTTGTCGATGCCCAAACCGTGTACCCCCTCTCTTGTAACAAATCCTTCAATATTTTCTGACAAGCAACATCATGATCGATGATCAGTATTTTTTTGACCATACACTATCCCGTGAAATAAAAGCAAAATAAATATAGCGGCCAATCGTGATCATTTTTGTTAGCGAGGCGGTCATTGAAGTTATCGTGTTAGCTCGACGTCTTATAAAAATCGAAGCCGCTCCCCCACACCTCCAGCATTGTAACGATTTCCGATAACCTAAAAAAGAATGTATAGTTTCAATATAATCCAGATTGGGATTTTTTGCAAGTAGTATATCAACTTGTAATGTTAAAATTTGTTTTCTTGTCGAAAAACGCCCCTCTCATCCCCAAAAATATTTTTGCCACCGCACTGACAAAACAATCATCAAAACGAATCCTCCTATTCGTTTATAATAGCTTTACCATATCAAAGGAGAGAAAAATGACCCCTACGCAAAAAGTCAAAACCTATTTACAAACCTTATGCCTGGATATTCCAACTCGCGTGGTCGGAAGCGAAGGCAACCGGCAGGCCACCGATTTTTTCGCTGACAAGGTGAAAACACTCGGATTCGAAACCGAATGCCCCACCTTCGATTGCCTGGACTGGACGAACAAGGGGGCCACCATCAGGGTTGGTGAGGCCCCCTTCAACGTTTTCTCCAGCCCCTACACGTTAGCCTGCCATGTGACCGCGCCCATGAAGGTTGTCTCGACGATGAGAGAACTGGAACACGTTGAAGCAGAAGGGAATATTCTACTGGTGAAGGGAGAGCTTGCCAAAGAGCAGCTCATGCCCAAGAACTTCGTCTTCTATAATCCCGAACACCACAAGCAAATCATCCATCTCTTCGAGGGGAAAAACCCGGCCGCTATCGTCGCGGCGACATCGCGCGACCCGGGGCTGGCCGGGGGCATGTATCCCTTCCCGTTGATCGAAGACGGCGACTTTGACATCCCCTCTGTCTACATGAAAGACGTCGATGGGGAGCGACTGGCCCAACACGAGGACGAACCCGTTTCGCTAGAAATCAGAGCAGATCGGAGACCGGCCAAAGCCTGTAACGTGATCGCCCGCAAGGGAGCCTTCAACCAGGGCAAAGTCGTCTACATGGCCCATATTGATGCCAAACCCAACACCCCCGGCGCGATCGACAACGCCTCGGGCATCATCGTTTTGCTGCTCCTGGCCGAACTGCTGGCCGAGTACCAGGGCGAACTTGGGCTGGAGATCATCGCCATCAACGGCGAAGATTATTACGCCGCCTCGGGAGAAATGCACTATCTCCGTACCCAGAGCGACACCTTCCCCCACATTCTCTTGGCCGTCAACATGGACGGCGCCGGCTACCATAAAACAGATACGGCCTACTCCCTCTACAACCCGCCCGAAGATGTTGCCCAAGCCGTTCGCCAAACGGTTGCCTCCCGCAAGGGCATCGTCGAGGGTGATCCATGGTATCAAAGCGATCACTCGCTTTTCGTTCAGAATCAGGTTCCGGCGTTGGCAATCACCTCCCAGTTTTTCATGCAAGAAGCCTCGTTGGATATCACCCACACTCCCAAAGATCATCCCAGAATCGTTGATCCCAGCAAGCTGACCGAAATTGCGTCGGCGTTACATGACCTCCACCTTCGTCTGAACAACTTATCCCCCAAAACCTAAAATCCATGGCAAAAACCTACACCCAATACGTATGTCAAGAATGCGGGCGCAGATCGCCCAAGCAGATGGGCCGCTGCCCCACCTGCGGAAGCTGGAACAGCATGGTCGCCAAGACGGTGGACAAAGCGCCTGCGAAGAAACGGGCCGGATCAAAAGGGGCCAAGCGCTCCGTGCCCCGGCGGCTGCCTGAGATCAGCCAGGACGTCCGGGAACGGATTCCCTTGCCCATCGAGGAATTCGCCCGTGTGCTCGGCGGCGGCATTGTGCCCGGCTCGGTGATCCTGATCGGAGGCGATCCCGGCATCGGCAAATCGACCTTGCTCTTGCAAACCACGCTGGCAATGGCCCGCCAGGAGACGGTTTTGTACGTCTCCGGCGAAGAATCCGAGCAGCAGATCAAAATGCGGGCGCTGCGCTTGCTCCCCTCCGGCGGCGGAGAAGATGATGTCCCCGAAGATTTGTTCCTGGTCACCGAAACCGACCTGGACGTGATCCTGGATCATGTCGCCGAGATCAAGCCTCATCTGCTGGTAGTCGACTCGATCCAAACCACCTACATGCCCCAAATCGAATCCTCAGCGGGGTCGGTCTCGCAGGTGCGCGAAACCGCCTCCCGTTTGCGAGAGCTGGCCAAAACCAGCGGGATCACGGTGTTCATCATCGGCCATGTGACCAAGAAGGGCACCATTGCCGGGCCGCGCATTCTCGAGCACATCGTCGACACGGTGCTCTACCTGGAGGGCGACCGCTTCCAGACCTACCGGCTGCTGCGCAGCGTCAAGAACCGCTACGGCGCCACCTCCGAAGTCGGCGTCTTCGAGATGCTCGAGCAGGGCCTGATCGAAGTGACCAATCCATCCGAGGCCTTCCTGGCCGAGCGGATGGTCAACGCGCCCGGATCGGCCATCGCCGTGACCATGGAGGGGACGCGCCCGCTGCTGGTCGAGATTCAGGGGTTGACCAGCCACACCACCTTTGGCAACCCCCGCCGCACGCCCAACGGGATCGACTTCAACCGGCTGCTGCTGATCACAGCCGTGCTCACCCGCCGGGTGGGCATCCGCCTGTCGGAGCAGGATGTTTTCGTCAATGTGATCAGCGGCCTGAAGATCAGCGAGCCTGCCGCCGACCTGGCCGTCGCCGCGGCGATCGCCTCCTCGGTGCGCGATGCACCTGTGCGCGCCGACGTGGTCCTGATCGGCGAAATCGGACTCTCCGGTGAGCTGCGCATGGTCGGGCAGATGCCTAATCGACTCAGCGAGGCGGCCAAGCTGGGTTTCAAGCGCGCCATCGTGCCCCGCCGCCTGCGCCGCGGCCAACCCTGGCCGGAGGACATCGAGATCATCGAAGTGCGCTCCCTGCGCGAGGCCTTGGATCATGCTTTGATTGATGAAAAGTAAGACATATAACGCACCACTAAGACACAAAGTACACAGAGTTTTTCTTTGTGAGCCACAAAGGGTTTTCTTCGTGCCCTTGGTGTCTTTGTGGTAAAAAAACTCACAGCTCCCATGATCACAGAAATCACCACCAAAACGATCCTCAACCACGTACCCCAGCCGGACACCTACTTCGGGCTGAAGTACAACATGAACCTGTACCGCGGCTGCCAGCACCAGTGCATCTACTGCGATTCGCGCAGCGACTGCTACCAGATCGAGAACTTTGCCGACATTCATGTCAAGGTCAACGCGGTGGACTTGCTCACCGACGCCCTGCCGCGTAAGCGCGTCCGCGGGACGATTGGCACCGGCTCGATGAATGACCCGTACATGCCGGTTGAACGCCGCTACAACCTGACCGGGCGGGCGCTCCGGGTGGTCGCCAAGCATCGTTTCCCCGTCCACATCCTGACCAAATCCGATTTGGTGCTGCGCGACCTGGACACGCTGACCGACATCGGGCGGGTTTTCGCCGCGGTCAGCTTCACGGTCACCACCGCCGACGACGACCTGGCCGCCACGCTCGAGCCCGGCGCGCCGCGGCCCTCGGCTCGTTTCAAGGCGATGGCCAAACTCTCCCAAAACGGAATCCTCACCGGGGTGACGATGATGCCCCTCCTGCCTTTTCTCCAGGATAATGTCCAAAACATCACCGCCATCGTCGAGCAGGCCCACGCCCACGGGGCATCCTACATCCTCCCCAGTTTCGGGATGACCCTGCGGTCCGGCTCGCGCGATTACTATTATCAACAACTCGACCGCCATTTCCCCGGCCTGAAAGCGCGCTATATCCGACGCTTCGGCGAGAGCTATTATTGCGCCCCCAGCAACGCGGCCGAACTCGATGCCCATTTTCGTGACCTGTGCCGCCGCTACGACATCGCCACCCAAATGCCTGACTTCACGCCCGAAAAAATCACCCAACCGACGCAGCAAATGCGCCTGTTTTAGACTTCCCCCATGGCCTCAACCCCAACCTTTCACATCGGCCCGATCCCCATCCACGGCGACGTGCTGCTCGCCCCGATGGACGGCTACTCCGACTGGCCCTTCCGCTCGATCTGCCGGGAACTCGGCTCGGCGCTGAGCTACACCGAATTCATCAAATCGGAAGACATGCTCGAGCGGCCCCACATCCTGGAGACCAAATTAGCCTTCAAGGACATGGAGCGGCCTGTCGCTGTGCAGGTTTATGGACAGGATGCCGACACCATCTTGGAGGCCGCTTTACGCGTCCAGGAGCTGGGGCCAGACATGATCGACATCAATATGGGCTGCCCCCACAAGACCGTGGTCAAACGCGGCGCCGGAGCCGGGCTGATGCGGACTCCCTCGAAGGTGGCCCGCATTTTCCGGGAGCTGAGCACCGGCTTGGACGTGCCCGTGACCGGCAAGATTCGCCTGGGCTGGGATCAAGAGTCACGCAACGCCGTCGAGATTGCCCACCTCGTGGCGGAGAACGGCGGCGCGCTGATCGCTATCCACGCCCGCACCAAGCAGCAGGGGTACACCGGCCAGGCCGATTGGAGCGCCATCGCCGCCGTCAAGGGGGCCGTCGAGATCCCCGTGATCGGCAACGGTGATGTCAAAACTCCGGCCGACATCGAGCGGATGAAGGCCCAAACCGGCTGTGACGCCGTGATGATCGGTCGCGCTGCCATCGGCAACCCTTGGATTTTCGCCCGCGTCGAGCGAGACTCCGTCCCACCGGAGCAGGTCAAAGCGGTGATGCTCAAGCATTTCAAGCGTCAACTGGCCTGCTACGGAGAACGGGGATTGATTCTGTTTCGCAAACACGCCGTCGGCTACTTGGCCCCCTACGACGTTCCCACAAAAACGCGCAAAAAGCTGCTCACCCGAGAGCAGCCCGAAGCATTTGTGGCTCTGTTAGAAGAAATCCTTGATGAGGAAGAGCTTTAACGCAGAGCCGCAGAGATTTTTGATTCTTTCTCTGCGGCTCCCAAGGCGTGTTTTGTACGCCCACTCCGCGGCTCCGCGTTAAGTTTTTAAGATCAGCTATCTATCGTTTGCAGCAAAGCCCAAGTCAACTCGTGCACCCGGCCAAGGGTGTCGGCCTGCAAACAATCGGGGGTATCGGTAGGGCGGTGCCATTCGGGCAGCAAAATCGAATCCGAGCGTTGGGGCAGAAAACAAATCCCATCGAAGCCGTGTTCCCAGACCACGCCCGTCTCGGTGAAAACGCCTGTCCCGCTGCCGTTGAGCGGCTCCAAATCGAATTCCTGGCCGACTTCTTTGACCAGACGCTCCACATCGGGGTTGATTTTCTGTTTACGCAGCACGCCTTCGCTTTGCAAGTAAACCAGCCGTTCCCCAATGCCGACCAACTCGAAATTGATCATCAGCGCGTCTTGTAACATCTCCCCCTCTTGCTGCAACAGGTGAATCATGCCATCGGCGCCAGACTCTTCGCAGCCGGTGAAGGCCAGCCAGACTTCGGTGTGCTCCAACGGCTGCTGGCATAGCCGTTTGCCTATGGATAACACGGTGACCACCGCCGAGGCGTTGTCGTTGGCGCCGGGCGAGACCGAGCTGAAATCGGCGCTCAAGCTGGTCACCCAGGCGAGGCCGTGCATCCCGGCGAGGAAGAGAGTCAACCAGCGCAAGGGGCTCCACTCCATCCAGGCAAGGAGAAGGTACAACAACGGTGCCAAGAAGGTTCCGTACATGATCACCGGAGCGGCCAGGGCGTAGATCGTCACCAAGACGTCATTGGCATACCAGAACACCGCCTGGTGACTGTCGAGATGGCCGGTCAGCACCACCCGTTGTTGGATATCTCTTTCAGGGGTTAGCACGGCGATCACATTTTGGCTGGGGCCGTGGGGGAGGATTTGGCGCAGGGGATAATCTCGAAAGGTGAATTTGCGCCACAGCAAGAAAGCGGAAAAAGCGAAAAGCGGCAGCGTCAACGCGGCGGCGGGGATATCCCCAGCGGAATCGCGTAAAAGCCAGTAGGCCAGGTGCCCGCTGAGAGCGAGTCCGAAGGTCAGAGCAAAGAAGTACCAGATCGAACGTAATCCGGCGAAATGCTGTGTGGCAACATCCACGTTGCCCAATTGATTCAATCGAGCTTTGACATATTCAGCCGCTTGAGCTTCTGCTTTGGTCGCCGAGCCGCGTCCAAACGAGAGATTGGTAAGTTGGGTGGCGTACTTGAGTGCACGCTGTCCCCAAGTTGAAGGTGATGTCATCATGACGGTGATTATACAATGGAAAAGGGAAATGATCGGAATAGTTCATCTTTGACAGGATCAACTGGATCAACGAGATGACATTTCAAACCCGATCGGCCTTATGCGGTGATATAATAAAAATTTGATTACAACGAAACGTGCTTCTGGCCGTCCTCAGGATTTGATCGACGCCGCCACCTTGGAACAGACGGATGACCTATGAACTCCTTCGGCTTTTCCCCCCAAGATGAATACGAAGATACGCTGCGGAGCGGGATTACCGCGGCGAAGAACGGGAGCAAACGCCTGGCCCGCAGGCTGCTCGAGCGAGCTGCCGACATGAGAGCCGGAGATGCACGCCCCTGGTTGTGGCTGACCGAAATAACGGACGACCCGGACGAAAAACGGCATTGTCTGGAGCAGGCCGTCGCTATCGACCCCTACAACGCGGCCGCCCGCCGCGGCCTTGCCCTGTTGACCGGCAAGCTCCAAGCGGATGAGATTCTCCCCCAGGGCGAGAGCGTGCAACCAAGCCAATCCGATGAGCCCGTCCAGGCGAAAACGAAACAGAGTTTCGCCTGCCCGCAATGCGGAGGGACAGTCGAGTTCGATATCCAAAATCAACAAGTCCATTGCCCCTATTGCGGCTACGAACAAGACATCGAGCGGGGACAAAGTGCGGAGGCAGCGGAACAGGTCCTCGATTTCGTCTTGCCGACCGAGCGCGGCCATCAGTGGGCTGCGAACCAACGGCAGCTAAGCTGCCAAAATTGCGGCGCGGTCAGTCTCTGGGCCGTGGGTCAACGGGCCACCCGATGCCCCTACTGCCAATCCAACCAAGTGATCGAAGCGGAAGAATCTGCCCAGCTTGTTGATCCCCAGGTGATCGGCCTGATCGAAATCGACAAGGAGCAAGCCATCCGGAACGCCAAGGCTTGGCTTGGCCAGGGCTGGTTCTCGCCGGACGACCTGTCCAAATCGGTGCAGAAAATGACCCTGCAACCGGCCTACTATCCCTTCTGGACCTTCGACGGCACCCTGGAAATCCAGTGGAGTTGCGAGGTCAAAGAAGGCTACGGCGATAACGATGAATGGGTCTACCGCAGCGGCGCCGAGTTCGAGATGTTCGACGATGTACTCGTCCCCGGCAACAAATCGCTCTCCTGGCGCCAAATCAACGCGATCACGCCTTTCAACGTGAAGGAAGCCGTCGAGTTCAAGCCGGAATACCTGGCCGGATGGCCCGCGCTGACCTATGACATCCCCCTGACCAAGGCGACTCTCGCTGCCCGGGAACGAGTCGTTCAACAGATTCGACGGGAACTGTACCGGCGAGTGATGCCCACACGCCAAAAGCGGAATCTGGATGTTGGCGCGGGACGGTGGAGCGGGATGACGTTCAAGCACATTCTGCTGCCCATTTGGGTGGGGGCTTATCCATACCAAGGGGAAAGCTATCAAATCTTGATCAACGGTCAAACCGGCGAGGTCGACGGTGAAAAGCCGCGCGATACGGTCAAGACCGTCACCATCATTCTCAGTGTGCTGCTCACCATCATCGTTTTGCTGATTTTCTTCTTCATTCTGGCTGCGGAAATGGGCTGGATTGCGTTATAATCCCCACTCAACACGTTGACAATCCGACGTGTGCCGGTCTCCCGACCGCACATATGAAACGAACGCCGGTCTGTGACCACACTGTGTTTGGAGACCTTTGTTCAGGCCCACGTCTCGGTCTGGAGACACGTCGCCGAGCGGCTGGCTTTCTACCCAACAATCTTGTACTTTCTAGCCATCTATCACGTTCAAAAAAGCGGCTAAACGCCGGTTTGCGAAGCATGCCCTTGGCAAGTGTTTTCGAACAACGTGAGAAAATGTATCGAAACCCAGTTTCGCTCTGCGCACATCCGTGTTGCCGCTGTCCTGGTCTCGATACTCCTACGCGTCAGCCGCTTGCCAACGGCACGCCTTGCCCACAGGCACGCACAGCGCGGCGACGCTCCGGAACTCGACCGACGGACAGCTCAAGGTGATAGATGGCAAATTGAAAAATGTCCATTTAATCGATTCTATTTGCGGAACTAACCTTATGACCCAATCACTTGACTTTCAAACCATCATCATCAAACTTCAGGACTTCTGGAACGACAAGGGATGCCTGATCTGGCAGCCCTACCACACCGAGGTCGGCGCCGGGACCATGAATCCAGCTACCACGCTGCGCGTACTCGGCCCCGAGCCCTGGGACGTCGCCTACGTGGAACCCTCCATCCGCCCGGATGACGGCCGCTATGGCGAGAATCCCAACCGCTTCTACCAGCACATCCAGTACCAGGTGATCCTCAAACCGGCCCCGGAAGATTCACAAGATTTGTATCTCCAATCGCTGATTGCCCTGGGGATCGATCCCGATATTCACGACATCCGCTTTGTGGAGGATAACTGGGCTTCGCCCGTGACCGGCGCGTGGGGCCTGGGCTGGGAGGTCTGGCTGAACGGCCTGGAGATCACCCAGTTTACCTACTTTCAACAATCCGGCGGGCTGACGCTTGATCCCGTTTGTGTGGAGCTGACCTACGGCATGGAGCGGATCGCCATGGCCCTGCAGCGGGTGCGCGATTTCCGTGACATCCGCTGGAACGCCGACCGCACCTACGGCGATGTTTACCTGCAAAACGAGCAAGAAGCGAGCAAATACGCCTTCGAGCTGGCCGACGTCGAGCGGCTGCGCGAGATGTACGATCTCTACGAAGCCGAAGCCGAGATCTGTTTGGAAAACGAACAGGTGCTCCCCGCCCACGACTACATGCTCAAATGCTCGCACACCTTCAACGTGCTCGATACCCGCGGCGCTATCGGCGTGACCGAGCGAGCCAACTATTTCCGCCGCATGCGGGGGCTTTCCCATCGCGTCGCCACGGCCTACGTCGAACAGCGCCAACGCTTGGAATTCCCCTGGCTGGAGGAGGAAACAGGAGAGCAGGGATCAGTGGATCAGGCAATAGGGAAACAGGGAGTAGCCTCTGATACCCTGACACCTGATCCACTGTTACTCGAGATCGGCACCGAGGAGCTGCCGCACACCGATCTGGAAGCCGCTTTCTCCCAACTCCAGAACAATGTCCCCGCCTTGCTCGACGAGCTTCGTCTGGATCACGGCGAGGTGCATGTTTTGGGCACGCCCCGCCGCCTGGTCGTCCACGTCGAAGAGGTCGCCCCCCGACAAAGCGATCTAGAAGAACTGGTCAAAGGCCCCCCGGCCAAAGTTGCCTTCGACGATGAGGGCAACCCCACCAAGGCGGCGATCGGCTTTGCTCGCTCCAAAGGGCTGGATGTGGATGCCCTGGAAGCCCGCGAGATGGACGGCGGCCGCTACGTCGCCGCGGTGGTGCGCCAAGAAGGCCGCCCCGCCCACGAGGTCCTGGCCGAAGCGCTTCCCGATCTGGTTGCCGATATTCATTTCATCAAAACGATGCGCTGGAACGACACCAACGTAGCTTTCTCCCGCCCCGTCCGCTGGCTACTGGCCTTACACGGCGAAATCGTGATTCCCTTCGAGTATGCTGGTCTGACCGCCGGGAACTCCACCCGCGGCCTGCGCTTCAGCGAACCCGAAGACATTGATGTCAAAAATGCTGACGAGTATTTCAAAGCCATCGAAGCAGCGGGCATTCTGCTCGACCCAGAGGAACGCCAGGCGGAAATCGAGAAGCAAATCCATGCTCTCGCTGCCGATGTGAACGGCGAAATCCCCGATGACCCCGACCTGCTCCTGGAAGTCACTCACCTGGTCGAAGCGCCCACCGCCCTGCGCGGTGAATTCAACCCCCGCCACCTGGCACTACCCCGTGAGGTGCTCATCTCGGTGATGAAAAAGCACCAGCGCTACTTCCCCATCCAAAGTCCCCCCTCCCCTGAAATCGGGGGAGGGGCCGGGGGTGGGGGTCTGTTACCCTACTTCATCACCGTGGCGAACAAGCCGAAGTCCACGTCCCAGGATTTCGAAGAGATCGTCCGGGGCAACGAAGATGTCATCCGAGCCCGCTTCGCCGATGCGGCTTACTTCGTCGATGAGGACCGTGAAAAAGACCTTGAAGATTTCCTCGACCCGCTCCAAAAGCTGACCTTCCAGCAGGATCTCGGCTCGATGCTGGACAAGAGCAAGCGGATTGAACGGCTGGTTGGGGAATTGGCCCCGATGCTGAACCTGAGCATGAAGGAAACCGAAACCGCCCGCCGCGCCGCCCATCTGTGCAAGGCCGACCTGGCCTCCCAAATGGTCGTCGAGATGACCTCCTTGCAAGGGGTGATGGGCTACTATTACGCCCTCCACGCCGGCGAACCGGAAGCCGTCGCCGTCGCCATTCGAGAGCATTACCTGCCCCGTTCCTCCGATGGCCGCGTCCCGGAGAGCAAAGCCGGGCTGACCGTCGGTATCGCCGACCGGCTGGATTCGCTGGCCGGGCTGTTCGCCGCCGGGCTGATCCCCACGGGCAACAAAGACCCCTTTGCCCTGCGCCGCGCCGCCCTGGGCTTGGTCGGCAACCTGATCGCCTGGACCTATGTGGTCCTGGTGTTGGTCATCCTGGTCCAGGTCATCCTGCGCAAGGGCTTTTCCAGCGGCCTGATCGCCCTGGAAGAGCTGCAGTGGCACCTCTATGCCGTCGGGGTCATGTTCGGCATCTCCTATGCCCAGGTGAACAATGCCCACGTCCGGGTCGACATTTTCTACGGCGGTTTC
>CAZXXW010000043.1:10010-21951 GCA_964644835.1 uncultured Anaerolineales bacterium | reverse complement strand
CCCTGGGGGCAGCAGGTTTCGCCCGGCGTGTTGCGATATCTTGTCTATCAGACCTTGGGGATGATTGCCACGTTGTTGGCTGGATGGTTTTTGTCCCAGGTCGCGCCCGAGGCGGGCAATCTAGCTGGGATGGTGCGAGCAGCCATCTTTCTAGGATTTGGTTTCGTTTGTTTGTTGGGCGTTTTCCCCTTGCATAGTTGGATTCCCATGTTGGCGAAGGAAACGCCCCCCTATGTGGCTGCCTTTGTTTTTTCAGCCTTGCTCAGTGTTGGCATCATGTTGGGACTGGACTTCTTGAATCAGTTTCTCTGGCTTGAAGAGACCTTGGATGTCTTGGATATTTTGCGTTTTCTCGGCGTTGTCACCATCTTTGCCGGAGGGATGTGGGCAGCTTTTCAGCGTGATTTGGGCAACATGCTGGGATACGCCGTCGTTGTGGAAGTTGGCCGCACGCTGATGGTGATTGGTTTACCTTCAGGTCAAGGGTTAAGCTACACGTTGTTATTGCCGCGGATTTTGTCTTTGGGCGTTTGGGCACTTGCCTTGACAGTTTTGCGCCCTCATGTGAGGGATTTCCGCTTCCGGACCGTTCAGGGAATGGCACGGCGTTTCCCGATTGTTGCTGCCGGGGTGATCTTTGCCCATTTTTCGCTTGCCGGCCTGCCGTTACTGGCCGGATTTCCGGTTTATTTGACGCTTTGGGAGCAGTTATCCATACAGGAATCGTTTGCCGCCTTTTGGGCCGTTCTTGGAAGCGTCGGTCTGATGATGGGAGGTTTACGCTCTCTGGCGGTGCTGGTAATGGGCCCGGAAGATCTACCCTGGTCGCAGGAGGAAGGTGCCAATCTCTTTGCCCAAATTTTGATCGTTCTTGGCGTGGGGATGCTCTTTGTCGTTGGTTTGTTTCCCCAGTGGTTCTTCCCCTTGCTCAGATCACTGGCTTTTGACCCCATGATATAATTTTCCTATTCGAAAATGATGCCGCCCGGAGACGAATCCCGGCATCATCAGTGGTATCAGGCTCACTTAAGTTAGATTCTCTCTCCAATTTTGATCCGAACCTCTTCGAGAGATGTCTCGTTTGAGAAACAGGAGTAAACAATGGAATTACAACAATTAGAAAAACGAATCGAGTGGTTGGACGATGAGCGCCGCAAAGATAAAAACACGATTGTGCAATTGCGTGACCGGATTATCGCCTTGGAAGGAAATTACAAGGCGGTCGTCCAGGAGAACAAAGAGCTTCAAAGCGAGGTCACCCGTTTGCAAGCCGTGACAGGCCGCATGGATCGCATCGACGATGCCATCTCGCAAAATCGAGTTGAATTCAAACAATGGATTAATGAACAAAAAGCCCGGATTGGCGAACAAGAAGAGGAACTCAAGACCCTGTTTCGGCAAGAATTAAGCGGGCTCGAAGATGCACTGACGAAGATTCGAACAGCAATCAAAGATATTCCCCCCCTGAAGGAAAAGTTGCAAGCCAGAGAGCAAGCTGAAAACCGGATATCTGAAACGGTTGGCGAGCTTGCCCAGACGGTTGATGAAATTCGGGTCAATCTCGATGATCAAGATCATTCCTATCGGGTGATAGAGGATGCGCAAAACCGGGACGCTCAAAGATTGACCGATTTGCAGGGCGAGATTACCGCTTTGCGTAAACGATCAGATGAATATCGCGGCCGTTTTGATGTTTTAGATGCCGAGATCCGCCGGACGGAAGCGCGTTTGAATGAGTTGTTATCTGTGGAACGTGAGCGCAGCGAAAATCAGAAAGCTTTCTTTGAAAAACAATCTGCAGCAGAGGCGGAACGAGAAAAAACCTGGAAACAATGGGTGAATCGTTTTGACGCCATTGAAGAACAGGCAACCGAAATCGAGACTTATATTAATTCCTTGCGAGATACCCACCTAGATGTCAAACGGACGCAAGATGCGGCCGAAGAATTGCATCAAAAAGTGGAGCGGCGCATCAATGAGTTGACCGAGATGTATCGTTTGTCCGAGGAGCGCTTCCGCCAGGAGTGGAACACGTTTAAGGCCGATGATCAAAAACGGTGGACCAATTATATGCTCTCCCACGACGAACAGCAGAGCGAGGTCAATCGCCGCTTGGAGCGTCATGCAGAACGAATTACGTTGTTTGAAGATAATTTGCAAGAGATACAGGATTTCTTGCAGGAGGTCAATGAGGTTACCTCGAAACGATTGCATAATGTTCTCGAAGCTTTCCGGGATTGGACCTCCGATCAAGAACACATTCAGGGACAATTGGGGTAACTTTTTATGCACGTCATTGGCACTGCCGGTCATGTTGACCATGGAAAATCGGCACTGATCAAAACGCTCACCGGCTCGCATCCTGATCGCCTTGTCGAGGAACAAGAGCGCGGCTTAAGCATTGTTTTGGGTTTTTCCTGGTTGACTTTGCCCAACGGTGAGGATATTGGCATTGTTGATGTGCCCGGCCATCGCGATTTTATCGAAAATATGCTTTCCGGCGTGGGCGCGATCGACGCGGCTTTGTTTGTCGTCGCAGCGGATGAGGGCGTCATGCCCCAAACCCGCGAGCATCTCGCCATTCTGGATTTGCTTCAGATTCAAGGCGGCGTTGTCGCTTTGAATAAAATCGATTTGGTTGATGATTCTGAATGGCTGGACTTGGTCGAAGAGGATCTGTGCGACACCCTCGCTGGTACCGTCTTAGAACAGGCTCCGATTGTGCGGGTCTCGGCTGTAACCGGGGAGGGAGTCTCCGACTTATTACAGACCTTGGAGAGCGCGATTACCAAGAAGCCCGACCGCCCCGATTTAGGGCGTCCACGCATCTCCGTGGATCGTGTTTTCACCGTCTCCGGGTTTGGCACCGTGGTGACCGGCACGCTGACCGACGGCCATTTAAAAGTGGGGGATGATTTGGTTGTATTGCCCCGCGGCGTCGAGGGGCGCGTGCGCGGATTACAGACTCATCGTCACAAAGTAGAAACTGCAGTGCCGGGCAGCCGCACGGCCGTTAATATCTCCGGCGTCGATGTCGAAGAAATCCAGCGCGGTGATATCATCGCCCATCCCGGAGACTATCGCTCCACCCGGCGGGTCGATGTCCAATTTCATCTCCTCCCGGATGCTGCCTGGCCGCTTGAACACAATACTGAGATGAAGCTTTTCATCGGCGCGGCGGAGCGCTTTGTGCGGGTGCGATTGTTGGGCGCGGAGCAACTTCGTCCCGGCGAAGATGCCTGGTTGCAACTGGAGATGAAAGAGCCCATTGTCGCCATCCGCGGAGACCGCTACATCTTGCGCCGCCCTTCCCCCTCGGAAACGGTTGGCGGCGGTTTTATCGTCGATCCTCATCCCCTGGGTCGGCACAAGCGCTTTGACGTTTCTGTGTTGGACCGTTACGAAGCCCTGGCGAGCGGCTCTCCGGCGGATATTTTTTTGCAAGTCCTACATTCTATGGGTGTTGTCACGTTTGACGAGGTAGTTAAGCGAGCAGGGCTCGATCGGGATGTCGCCCAAGCAGCTTTGGACGATCTCCTCCAGATGGATGCTGTCCTTTTCCTTGGTGGCGCGCCGATAGATAAGGCTGACACTTTGATCGTTAGCCGGGAGTATTGGGAAGAAGTCGCCAACCGAACGATACAGGTTGTCAAAGATCACCATCACAGTTATCCCTTAAGACAAGGGATACCACGCGAAGAGTTGAAGAGTCGCCTGCGGATGCCCTCATCCGTTTTTGATGCCCTGCTCCAGGGCTTGGAAGCCGAAAATCGTCTCAAAGTTGCCCATATGCGCCAGGATATCCCCGGTATGACACCTGTTCCGGTTGTATACCATCCGAGTCACAGCGTCCAATTTTCCTCTGAGCAGCAAGAGAAGCGCCAGCGTTTATTGGCCGAATTTGAGGCGAATCCCTACACACCACCGACGATCAAAGATTGCATCGATCAGGTCGGCGTGGAAATGTACAACGCTCTGGTCGATCAAGGCGAGTTGATCCCTGTATCTGGCGAGGTGGTCTTTCGCCGCGATGATTACACCAAAATGGTCGCTGCAGTTGAAAAACTGTTACAAGATGAAGGCACCGTCACGGTGGCCGCAGTGCGAGATTATTTTGATTCCACCCGACGTTATATGTTGGCTTTGTTGGAGCATTTCGATACGATCGGACTCACTGTTCGCCTTGGTGATGTGCGAAAATTGAAACAGTGAGAAGCGCCAATCCATTGGTATAATAGAATCAGGTTAATCGAAAGCTCTGAATTTAGGAAGTGGAGATTTCCATGATGAAAGAACAATCTCAACGAAAAAAATCACAGGAAAAAGGGACCTTTGGCGTTTACCTTGACTTATTGCAAAACAATAAAGGTGCCGGGCCGGGAAAACAGGAAAAGCAAGAAGATAAATTGATGCAACTGTTAAATACGCTTTCAGAAGATGAAGAAAAACCACTTGTTGATGTGGCTTCATCATGCGATATGCCCGTAAGCGAATTCGCCAGTTCTTTGGAAACATTGCGGTCGTTGGATATGATTACTGTACAAAAGAGGGGCGATGCCAAGGTCGTTCGCCTGACTAGCGGCGGGGCTGAATATGTAACTTCTCGCAAAAAAGGTAAATAGGGCAGGGGATTGCGATGATAGATTGGGCCACATTGTTTGATTTTTTCATAGTTTTTGCATTTGGCGCTTTGGTTGGAATTGGCGAATTGGTTTCACGTTATCGCGATGAGCCTTGGGGTACGATCAAGAGCCCACCCGGTATAGGATATTTGCTTTTGAACGCTTTGGTTTCCGTTGCCGCCTTGCTCTTGATTCGCGGTTTTGAATGGACGTTTAGTGTTCAGGAAGATGCTATCCGTTGGACGCAAGTACTTGTGGCTGGTTTTGGTGCTATGGCGCTTTTTCGTTCTTCTTTGTTTAATGTTCGAGTGGGTGATAAAGATATTGCCGTCGGACCGAATAGTTTTCTCCAAATTGTCCTTTCAGCAATAGATCGAGAAGTGGATCGTCTTCGGGCCACAATACGAGCTTCTCTTATCAAAGAAATCATGGCTGATGTTTCCTTTGAGAAAGCAAAAGCGCCTCTGCCGCTTTCTTGTATTGCTCTGATGCAAAATATGCCTCCCGCGGAGCAAACAGAGTTAAATGACGATGTCAGTAAACTCGATGCATCGGACAAAGTTAGCGAAGAGATCAAATCTTATCTTTTGGGGGTGGCTTTGTTGAACTATGTTGGTGATGAAGTCTTGCAAGCAGCGGTAAAATTGTTAGATGAACATATTCAAGCTTCCAGGGAAGAAAGAAATCTCGAAACATCGCTTCCCTCGGAATGAAAGTCAATTTCAAATCGCAATTGGCAAGGACCATCTCTCAATGCTTCACCGAGCTGGTCAATAAATTTTCTTCTTTCTATATTGATTGACTGATCAATGATCGTCATAGACAAAATTTTTAACATCGTTCGGACGAATGGCCGTGCGATGTGATCGCTTTAAGGCTATTGATAACGTTACGGATGTTTACAAGAAAACAAATGGCAGACCTTTATGATACGAGCTCCTAAACATTGGAATCAAATCATCGCTCGATTTCCGGACACTCATATTTTACAGTCTCGGCAATGGTCGGACGTTAAATCTCAATACGGCTGGGAGCCGATCTATCGACGTTGGGGACCTGAGGATGATCCCGACGCGGCCGCCCTTGTTTTGGAGCGCCGCATCCCGATTGCGGGGCTTTCTGCATTGCTCCGGGTGATGTACGTTCCCAAGGGCCCGCTGCTTCGAGACTGGGGGGACGAAGCCCTCCGGGCGCGCGTCTTGGACGATTTGCAGAACCTGGCACGGGAGCGCGGGGCTATCTTTCTCAAACTTGATCCCAATGTTCCTCTGGGCACCGGAGTCCCCGGCAAAGCCGACGCCGAGGAGAATCCGTTGGGTGAACGTGTACGCCAGGATTTGCAGCAGCGCGGCTGGCAATTTTCCCCCGACCAAATTCAGTTTCGCAACACCATGCTGGTCGATCTCCGGCCCCCTGAAGATGAAATTCTCGCCGGGATGAAGTCGAAGACCCGCTACAATATTCGCTATGCTGGCCGCAACGGCGTTACCGTCCGGCGGGGAGGGAAAGCGGATTTCGATTTGCTCTATCGCATGTACGCCGAGACTTCATCCCGCGGCGGCTTTGTGATTCGCTCGCAAGTCTATTATGATACCGTTTGGGAGACTTTCTTTGATGACGGCATGCTGGATCCGTTGATCGCTGAGGTGGAAGGTGAGACCGTCGGCGGGTTGATGTTGTTCCATTTCGGGGAACGCGCTTACTATCTCCACGGCATGTCCCGGACCCGGCACCGCAACACGATGTTCAACTATTTGCTCCAATGGGAAGCGATCTGCCGTTCCAAGCGGGCTGGTTGCACGGTTTATGATATGTGGGGCGCCCCCGATGTGTTTGACAAAAGCGATGATATGTGGGGGGTGTACCGTTTCAAGCGCGGGTTCAACAGCACCGCACTGCGTACCCTGGGTGCCTATGATTATCCGGTCAGACCTTTGCTCTACCGGCTTTATACGCGGGTTTTGCCGCAGATTCTTGATTGGATGCGCAGGCGCGGCAAAGCGCGCACCGAGAGAATCCACGAAGAGCATGAAGGACACGAATAAAAAATATGTGAGGGTGAATACAGAAGAGAATGATGCTTGGAGGTTACGGGGAGGTAAAACTTGGTTCAACTATTGTTGAAAGCTCTCGATCAACTGGCGGTAGAGAAAAGGCCCAAGTTATCAATTATTTGAAGGTCGCCAGAATGAAAATTGGCTTGTTGATCAACTTCGGTAGCACGGGAAAATTAGAATGGAAAAGATTTGTGCACTAGATTCTTTTCGTGTTCTTAGTGTCCTTAATGGATTCAAAGGAGTAGCATGAAAAATTTACCAAGATTGAAATTTGCCCATTTGCCCACCCCGGTGGAAGCCCTGCCCCGGCTGCAAGCGGAATGGGGCGGGCCAAGTTTGCTGGTCAAGCGCGACGATCAAACTGGCTTGGCCTTTGGCGGCAACAAAACTCGCAAGTTGGAATTTCTCGTCGCCGAGGCGCAGGAGCAAGGCGCCCAGACCTTGATCACGGCGGGGGCGGTGCAATCGAACCATTGCCGCCAGACCGCCGCGGCCGCGGCCCGTCACGGCTTGGACTGCATTCTCGTTTTGGCTGGTGATCCCCCTGAGGAATCATCGGCCAATTTTTTGTTGGATCAGCTTTTGGGGGCTGAGATTGTCTGGGCGAATTGGGAGACGCGCGTCGATGATCTCCAAGCCGCTTTTGACCAAGCTGAGCAGGCGGGGCGGAAACCTTATCTTGTGCCCTATGGCGGTTCCAACGCCACCGGAGCGGCGGCCTACGCGTTTGCTCTACGGGAGTTAATCGAGCAGCATGTTACCCCGGATTGGATCGTGTTCCCGTCTTCGTCGGGGGGTACCCAAGCGGGTTTGGTCGCCGGAGCGTCTTTGTTGGGGTTCGAGGGGAAGATTCTGGGTATCAGTGTCGATGAGCCTGAGACGCTGCTCCAAGAACGCGTCGCTGAGCTTGCCTCGGAGACAGCAGCGCGTTTGGGTACGGCGACCAACTTTCGAGGGAGTCAGATTCTCGTCAACGCTGATTATTGCGATGCCGGCTACGGGGTTATCACCGAGTCCGAGATCGAAGCTATCAAGATGTTTGCTCGTTTGGAAGGCTTGCTCCTTGATCCTGTTTATACCGGTAGGGCGGCCGGTGGGCTGATCGATCTCATTCGTAAGGGGTTTTTCTCCCCCGAGGAGACGGTCCTGTTTTGGCACACGGGCGGGACCCCGGGGCTCTTCGCCGATAAGTATCGCATGGTGGTAGCCAGATTGTGAGGTAAGTGAGAATGATTGATAACTCGAATGAAATCTTGAAAACAAAGTCCACAGTTGGCAACAAAGGGCCGCGCATCCGCTCGGATTGCCTTGTGACTTTGGAGTTGACTTCTGCTGGGGGGCTGGAGATCGAGATTGAGAGCAAGGTGGGGGCCCTGTTTGGCGATTCGATTCGCTCCCTGGCCGAAGAGATTTTTGCCCATTTTGGGATTGAAAATGCCAAGGTTTTGATCGACGACAGCGGTTCGCTGCCCTTTGTTCTGGCTGCCCGGCTGGAGGCGGCGATTAAAGCGTGTATCCAGCCAGACAAAGAGTATTGGCCTGAGCAAATTCCGAAGAATCGCACTGCGACGGCGAAAGACCGTTACCGCCGGTCACGCTTGTATCTGCCCGGCAACACGCCCAAACTGATGCTCAACGCCGGTATCCACAAGCCTGATGGCATTATCCTCGATTTGGAGGACTCGGTCGCACCGGCCAAAAAGGATGAGGCCAGGTTGCTCGTCCGCAACGCCCTGCGGCAGGTCAATTTTTATGGCGCTGAGCGAATGGTGCGGATCAACCAGCTACCGCGCGGCTTGGATGATCTTGACTACGTGGTGCCGCATTGTGTCAACTTGATTTTGCTGCCCAAATGCGAAAGCGCCGATCAGGTCATCCAAGTGGACGAAAAAATCAAGCAGATCAAGTCTGAAGCGGACATGGAGCATCCCGTTTACCTGATGCCGATCATCGAGAGTGCTCTCGGCGTGATCAAAGCTTACGAAATCGCTTCAGCCTCTGACAATGTCGTTGCTCTGGCCATTGGTCTCGAAGACTACACCGCCGATCTCGGAGCGCCGCGCACCACCGAGGGGCGGGAGACGTTCTTCGCCCGGGAGCAGTTGGTCAATGCTGCCCGAGCCGCCCGCGTCCAGCCGATCGACTCTGTGTTCTCGGATGTCTCTGATATGGAAGGACTTCGCCAGGTGGTGCTGGAAGCGAAATCGTTGGGCTTTGACGGCATGGGCTGCATTCATCCCCGCCAGATCAAGGTTATTCACGAAGCCTTCGCTCCCACCGAGGCGGAAATCAACAGGGCCAAGGAGATCGTTCTCGCCTACGATCAAGCCGAAGCACTGGGCCTGGGTGTCGTTTCTCTCGGTTCCAAGATGATCGATCCCCCGGTGGTGAAACGGGCCCAACAGACCATCGATCTGGCCGTCAAGACGGGGAAATTGGCGCCAAATTGGAAAGAAGAAGTCAGCGAAGTGGAGGCGTAATCATGGCTACGGAATTTGTCGAAAATGCAGTTGGACGGATGATCCCCACGGAGATCAACGGTGAGCCGGTGATCCCTTTTAAGGGGGTTCATCAACATCGCGTTGAGGGCCGCAAGTATGCCCCTCCCAATGCTACCTGCGCTGACTACCCCGATGACGGCGATAAACGCCTGCCCGATTTGAAGACAGCGCTGGTCGAAGCGGGGTTAAAAGATGGGATGACCGTTTCAACCCATCATCACTTCCGCAACGGCGACCTGGTTGCTGTACAGGTGTTCAAGGCCGCTTCTGAGCTGGGGGTCAAAGATTTGCGCTGGTTCCCCTCGGCTTCGTTTCCTTGCCATGAACCGATTATCGAATACTTAGAAGACGGCACCATCCATCATATTGAGGGCAGCATGAACGGCCCGTTGGGTCGGTTTGCCTCTCTGGGCAAGATGCGCGGCGCGGGGGTGCTGCGCTCACACGGGGGGCGGTATCAAGCCGTCCAGGATGGGGAAGTGGTCATCGACGTCGCTGTTATCGCCGCTCCCACCGCCGATCCCTTTGGAAACGCCAATGGGCTCACCGGACCGTCCGCTTGTGGCCTGCTCGGATTTGCCCTGGCTGATTCGCAGTATGCGCATAAATCTATCGTCGTCACCGATAACCTGGTTCCCTTTCCCTGCGTTCCCTGGCAGATTCAGGGCAATTACATCGATTACGTCGTCGAGCTAGACCAAATCGGCATCCCTGAGCAGATTGTCTCCGGCACGACGCGAATCACCAAAAGCCCAGACCGGCTCTACATTGCCGAGTTGACGGCAAAATTCTGCGACACTGTTGGCATCCTCCGGGATGGCTTCTCGTTCCAGGCAGGCGCCGGGGGCACGTCGTTGGCGATTGGTAACTTCTTCGCTGAGATCATGCGAGAGAAGGGCATCAAAGCGAGATTTGCCCGCGGCGGCAGCAACCAATATCTGGTCGAGATGCTCGAAGAGGGTCTGGTCGATTATATTTTGGACGGGCAGACCTTCGACCTGGAAGGTGTCCGCTCGATGCGCGAGAATCCCAACCATGTCAACACCAGCCCGTTTACCAGCTACAACTATCACGGGAAGGGCAACTTCGCCCCGCTGGTGGACGTGGTCGTCCTGGGTGCCACCGAGGTGGATGTCAATTTCAACGGCAACGTCGTTACTCATTCCGATGGCTATCTCCTGCACGGCATCGGCGGATGGCAGAACTGTTTGTTCAGTAAAAACGTGATCCTGCCGATTCCCCTGTTCCGCGATCGGATCCCGATCATCCGCGACGAGGTGACCACCATCTGCGGTCCCGGCGAATTGATCGACGTGATCGTCACCGAGCGGGGCATCGCCATCAACCCCCGGCGCACGGATTTAATCGAAGCGGTCAAAGGCAGTGATTTGCCCATCAAAACGATCCACGAGCTCAAAGCAGAAGCCGAAGCGATTTGTGGAAAACCGGAGCCGGTTGAAACCGAGGACCGTGTCATCGCCGCGATTAAGTGGGTGGACGGCACGGTCATCGATATGGTCAAACAGGTAAAAGAATAGGATTAGCGGTTTGCCGGTTGAGCGAGTCGAAACCAGCAAACTGCGGCCGAGAGCGTTGATTTTGACGGACTTGTCGGAGATTGCTTCGCAAACAGCTTTTTCTAAAAAGAATGAGGAGAAAAATGGATATTCACGAACTTTGGCCGGAATTGGCCTGGATTGAAAACGAGACACTCCGGGACGTGACCACCCGGACGTGGGAGACGGCCCTGGAGAGAAGCGCGCTGACGGCGGATGATCTGCAGCGCATTCCCTTCACGCTTTTGGCCGGGCCTGACCTGCAAGTCAGCTTTATGGCCCATAAACGCGCTGTGGTGCACATTTCCCGGGAGAGCGCCTTGAAGATGATCGACTTCTTTGGCGATGAACTCCCCGTGGATATGGACGTGGTCATCGCCGGGGCGATCCTTGCCGATGTGGGCAAGCTGCTCGAATATGAGCTGGATGAAAATGGGCAGGCCGTCCAGGGCGCCTATGGCAAATATCTCCGCCATCCCTTTTCAGGCGTTTCCCTGGCCGAGGAATGCGGCGTTCCCGCTGAGGTCTGTCACATCATCGCTGCCCATGCTGGCGAGGGCGATATGATCAAGCGCTCGACGGAGGCCTATATCGTCCATCACGCTGATTTCATGACCTTCTTGCCTTTCAAGAGCGGGCTAGAGATTCAGTAAGTCAGAAGGTCAGGATTTGATTTCTACTCCCTGACACCTGATACCGGAGGTACTTATGTCCCAAACCTTTGCAGAGAAAATTTTGGCGAAAAAAGCCGGGCTTGATCGCACCTCCCCGGGCCAGATCGTTGAAATTACGCCTGATGTGGCTCTCTCTCATGACAACACCGCCCCGATCTATGGCATCTTTCAGCGCATGGGCGGAGAGCGCGTTTTTGATCCCGATATGCACGCCGTGATTTTAGATCATGCTACCCCGGCGCCGACGACCAAGCACGCTGAGAATCACCGCATCATCCGGGAGTTTGTCGCCGAGCAGGGGATCGAAAATTTCTTCGATGTCGGCCGCGGCATTTGTCACCAACTTTTGGT
This sequence comes from uncultured Anaerolineales bacterium, assembly GCA_964644835.1. Classification (GTDB taxonomy): domain Bacteria; phylum Chloroflexota; class Anaerolineae; order Anaerolineales; family UBA11858; genus JAYELX01. The sequence goes on along the minus strand of CAZXXW010000043.1, from coordinate 10,190 downwards.
CGAAGAAGGGCTCGCCCTTCCCGGTGAGATCGTGCTGGGGTCCGATTCGCACACCCCCCACGCCGGGGTGATGGGTGCGTTTGGAGCCGGGATTGGCCGCACGGAGATGGCTTCCGTTTGGGCGCTGGGAGAGATTTGGCTGCGCGTTCCCGAGAGCATCAAAATTGTGGTGGAAGGCCA
>CAZXXW010000043.1:0-10000 GCA_964644835.1 uncultured Anaerolineales bacterium | reverse complement strand
CCCGAAGGGGTGATGTCCAAAGACCTGGCTTTGCTGGTGATCTCCGATCTGCGCGCTGATGGTGCCTTATACATGTCCGTGGAATGGCACGGAGAGGCGATCGAGGCTTTGTCGCTGGATCAACGGGCGACTCTGGCCAACTTGATGGCCGAAGCAGGCGCCAAGAACTCGTACATCCCACCGGATGAACTCGTCTTTGACTATCTCGATAGCCGGGCGCGGCGTCCCTACGAGCCGGTTTACCCTGATTCCGATGCAACGTACACCCACGTGTTGCGGTACCGCGCTTCCGAACTTGAGCCGATGGTTGCCTGCCCCCACACGGTCGACAACGTCAAGCCGCTTTCCGAAGTTAAGGGTATCCATGTTGACCAGGCCTTCTTGGGGACCTGCACCAACGGGCGCTTGGAAGACCTGGCCGCGGCTGCTCAGGTGTTGGATGGTCGCCAGATAGCACCGGGCACGCGTATGATCGTGATTCCGGCCTCCTCCGAGGTTTATTTACAAGCTCTGGATGCGGGCTACCTGGAGACGTTCATCAAAGCTGGTGCTGCCATTGAAAGCCCCGGATGCGGCCCCTGCATGGGCAATCACATGGGCGCGCCGGCGGTGGGAGATGTTTCCATCAGCACGGCCAACCGCAATTTCCGCGGCCGGATGGGCACCAAAGAGAGCGAAATCTATTTGGCCAGTCCGCTGGTCGTGGCCGCTTCGGCGGTGGCCGGGGAAATCGCCCATCCACAAGACTTGTAAACAGGAGGTAAAACATGGCTACGATCAAGGGACGTGTTTGGAAATACGGCGACGATGTCAATACCGATGTGATTTTCCCCGGCAAATATACCTACACGGTCAGCGATCCCAAGGAGATGCCTAAGTACGCTTTGGAAGACCTTGACCCCAACTTTGCTGATGAGGTGCAGCCGGGCGATGTCATTGTGGCAGGCAAGAACTGGGGCTGCGGCTCCTCTCGGGAACAGGCGGTGGTTTGTTTGAGTGAGGCCAAGCTGGGGGCGATCATCGCCGAATCGTTTGCTCGCATCTACTATCGTAATTGTCTCAACAACGCGCTGCCTGCAATTGTTTGTCCCCAGGCAGTCGCTGCGATCGAGGATGGCGAAACCATCGAAGTCGACCTGGAGCAGGGTGTAATCCGCTGTGACGCGGGCGTCTTCAGTTTCCCTCCGCTGCCCGCGGCGGTGATGGATATTTTTGAAGCTGGCGGTTTGATCCCCTACACTCGCCAGCGACTACAAGATCGCCAGTAAACTCGCAATTTATCACTTGTAACCTGCAAACTTTAACTTGCAACTTTAATCAAGGAGAGAACCTATGTCGAAATATCGTATCGCCTGGATGCCCGGTGACGGCATTGGCGTGGAAGTGATGGAAGCTGCTCGCATCGTGCTGGATGCCTTGAAATTGGATGCCGACTATGTCCCTGCCGACATCGGCTGGCAGTTCTGGTGCCAGGAAGGGGATGCTCTACCTCGGCGCACGCTGGACCTGCTCAAGACGGTGGATTGCGGCTTGTTTGGGGCGATTACGTCCAAACCCAAAGAGGAAGCCGAAAAAGAACTGATCCCCGAGTTGCAAGGCAAGGGGCTGACCTACCGCAGCCCGATTGTACGCCTCCGCCAGGCGCTTGATCTGTATTGCAACTTGCGCCCGTGCAAGGCCTACCCGGGCAATCCGCTCAACTATCGCGATGATATCGATCTGGTCGTCTTCCGCGAGAACACGGAGGGGTTGTACAGCGGCATCGAGTACCATCCTGTGCCCGATGAACTTCGCACGATGATGAAAAGCTACGCGCCCGCCTTGGGGAAATTTGATGGTGTCAACGGTGACGAGATGGCTATGACCGTGCGCGTGGTCACCCGTCCCGGAGCCGAGCGAATTATCCACCGGGCGTTCGACTACGCCCAGAAGAACGGCTATCCCACTGTGACGTTGGTCGAAAAACCGAACGTGCTCCGCGAAACCAGCGGGATGATGCGCGCGGTCGCTCGAGAGATCGACAAGGAATACCCCGATATTGAGCTCTGGGAGACCAACATCGACGCCCAGGTGATGTGGCTGGTCAAAAATCCGCAGGATTACGGCGTGCTCGTCACCGGCAACCTGTTTGGCGACATCCTCTCGGATTTGTCCGCTCAGTTAGTCGGTGGCTTGGGCTTTGCCTCCAGCGGCAACATCGGCGACAAGATGGCCGTCTTCGAGCCGACCCACGGCTCGGCACCCAAATACGTTGGCCAGTACAAGGTCAATCCCACGGCTATGCTGCTGGCGTCCAAAATGATGCTGGACTGGCTCGGTGAGGCCGAGATGGCTGACGCCCTCGAAGATGCCATCGCTGAGGTCATTGCCGAAGGCAAGGTCCGCACCTATGATATGGGCGGCGATAGTTCCACCCTGGACGTCGCTCACGCCGTTGTGGAGCGATTGTAGCGGGCTCTTTCAAGTTCGTAGCTTGACTTCGCTCTTGGTCGCTGGTACTATACGTGTAGTACACGTGTAAACAAAAGAGGTTGAATATGAAGAAAAAGCTGACCATTACTATCGATAAAGAAGTCTATGAGGGGTTATATGATGTCGTTGGAAGCCGACGCATCAGCCATTTTATTGAGGAATTACTGCGTCCTTATGTTGTTAGAGAAAACTTAGAAGACGCTTATCGCGAGATGGCTCGAGAAGAAGAGCGAGAATCAGAAGCGCTTGAATGGGCAGAAGCGACAATTGGAGATGTTAGCGATGAAACGCGGTGAGGTTTGGTGGATTAATTTTGATCCTTCGGTTGGGGGTGAAATCAGAAAGAAACGTCCGGCAGTGATTATTAGCAATAATGCTGCCAACAAACATCTTAACCGCATACAAGTTGTGCCACTAACTACCAGAATCGACCGCGTTTATCCAAGTGAGGCTTTGGTAAATGTTTGTAATAAGCAGAGTAAAGCGATGGCAGATCAACTTACGACTGTAAGTAAGAAACGAGTGCTCGATTTTGAGGATCGCTTATCTGGTGCTGATATGCGAAAAATTGAGCATGCTGTGGAAATTCAACTTGGATTCAGGAGAAATTAAAATGACTTCTTTGAGCCAAAAAATGGCCCAATTTGCCCTTGATCTTCAATTTGACGACATTCCCTCGGACGCCTTGCACGAAGCCAAACGTTTTTTGCTGGATAGTGTCGGCTGCGCCCTGGCCGCCGTCCAGAATGATGATATGCAGGCCATGTACCGTTTCACTGAAAAGCTGGGTGGCACGCCCGAAGCGACCGTGATCGGCACCGGCCTGCGCACGAACGCGTCCAACGCAGCTTTGATAAATTGCTTGCTCACCCGCGCCCTGGATTACAACGACATCTATTGGGAGCAAGATCCCTCGCATCCCTCTGATATTATTGGGACAGCCTTGTCCGCAGCAGAAGCCAACCAAAAAACGGGGCGTGATGCGTTGGTGGCGATGATGATCGCCTACGAACTGGAGATGCGCTGGTGCCACGCCGCGAATCCCGGCATCCGTGAGGTGGGCTGGCACCATGCCACCTTGACCCAATTTGTCAGCCCTTTAGTCGCCGGGCGGATGTACGATCTCGACATCGATCAGATGGTCGCCGCCGTGGGAATCAGCGGAAGCTCCCATTTCACCCTGGGAGGCGTCGTCGCCGGGCATCTTACCAACATGAAGAACACCGCCGATCCCCTCGCTGCCCAGGCTGGTGTCATCGCCGCGATGATGGCCCGGGAAGGTTACGAAGGCCCGGTCGAAGTGTTCGAAGGCAAAGAAGGTTTGTTTGAGGTCGTCCACAATGTGGAATGGCGTCCCGATTGGCTGCTCAAAGAGCTGGGCGAGACATTCATGATCACCCAGTGCAGCTACAAAGCCTTCCCCACCGAGGCGCTGACTCACCAACCGATCAGCGCGGCTCTGCAAGTCTGCCAGGAGCATGACATCGCAGCCGAAGATGTCGCCGAAATCTTGGTTGAGACGACCACGCGCGGCGCCGATATTCTCTCTGATCCCAGCAAATATAAACCCAAGACCAAAGAGACCGCCGACCACAGTCTGCCCTATGTGATCGCCGCGGCCGTTGCTGATGGCAATGTCCTGCCGGATTCATTCAGCGATGAGAAATTGAAAGACCCGCGCATCTGGGATTTGCTCGATAAGATCAAAGTCGTCGCCGATCCCGAGATCGACGCTCTTTTCCCCGCGGTCAAGCGGGCCCGTGTCAGCATCGTCACCAAAGAGGGTGAGGCCCACACCGCCCAGGTCGACCATGCCAAAGGCTCGCCGGAAAATCCGCTCAGCGATGATGAAATCATTTCCAAGTTCCGCGCCAACGCCGATGGTGTGCTCAGCAAGGAACGCCAGGATGAGATCATCGCGGCAACCTGGGCCTTTGAAGATGTTGAAAATTTGAGCGAGTATATGAACTTGCTCGTCCAAGAATAATCAACGTAACTGTTATGAGTAAAAGAACCCGAAATGGAACACGGATGACACGGATTAGGCAGATTTCCACAGATTTATATTTTTTTATCCGCGGAAATCAGCTATATTTGCGTAGTCCGTGTTCTATTTAGCGAGGGGTGTGAACGCTTACTAATCAACAACACAAAAGAGCCGTTCTGCTTTTTACGGAGCGGCTCTTTTCGATTAAGGGGGAATTTCTTTCATAGTAATCCGATCACTTCGTAAACTTTGATCGGTTCGCTTTTTCCTTTCGCATGGACGGCTTCGCAGGGTTGCACTTCGATCTCTTTTTTAACAAATTGGTAAGCGATGTCGCTGATTAAAATCTGATTGGATGCCGAGTTCTCCTGAACTCGCTTGGCCGTGTTGACACTATCGCCAATGGCAGTGTAATCTAGGCGTTTCTCCGTCCCTACCAGGCCGAGCACCGCCTCGCCAAAGTGAATCCCCACGCCAAAATCCAGATGCGCTTCCTTGGGAAGCTCCCTGTGCAGCGATTTGATCGCATCGCGGATGCCCAACGCAGCTTTGACTGCTCGCAAAGTGTGATCTTTCTGCGGGATGGGGGCGTTGAACCAGGCCATTACGGCATCGCCCATGAATTTGTCCACCGTGCCTTCATGGGCCAGAACAGCATCGGCAGCGGCAGCCAGGTAACGGTTAAGCACGGAGACCAAATCTTCCGGGGTCAGGCTCTCGCTATAACTGGTGAATCCGCGGATGTCGGCAAAAAGAGTCGTAATCTTTACCCGCTCGCCTCCCATTTGAATTTGGTCGGGATCGAGTTGTTTGATCACCTCAGGGGAAACCATCCGCTCAAAGAGACGCCGTTGCGCTTCGAGATGTTTCCGCTCGGTGACATCGTCCATCACGATGGCGACGCCCTGGGTGGTTTCTTGGGCATCCTTGAGCGGAGAGACGTTCAAACGCAGGTGAACAGGGCCCCGTTGTGGCAAGGTGGGATTCAACTCCATGCCGACGATGGTTTCGTCGCGATGTTTTACCGAAGCAATCGGCTTTTCTAAAATAGCGCATAATTCGGGTAAACACTGGGTTAATTCGTGTTGGAGCAAGTTTTCTGAACCTTGGGCTAAGATTCGTTCCGCAGCCCGATTGATCAGCGTGATTTCGTTCTTGATGTCGGTGGTGATCACGCCGCTGGCAATGGAGGCGAAAACATTGTCCATCAGATTTTTAAGCTCGGTCACTTCAGACAGCGTTTGGCGGACAGATTCAAACAAACGCGCATTTTCGATGGCGACCGCGGCCTGATTGGCGAAGGCGGCGAGGAGATCGCGCTCGGATTTGGTGAACAGCCCGGTGCGGATGCGGTTATCGGCATAGATCACACCGGTGAGTTTTTCTTTGACGGTCAGGGGGACACACAGGATCGAGCGCAAGTTATACGCGATGATGCTGTCTTGTCCGCCAAAGCGGGGGTCTTCGATCGCGTTGGTGGTCACAATTGGCTGAGCCTCTTCGGCGACGCGGTCGATCACCGTGCGGCTGATGGCAAAATCAGATTCGGGGATCGATTCTTGTTCCCAGTTGCGGGCGATCCGGATGGTCAGCTCGTCATCTTCATCCCGCAGCATCAAGAAGCCGCGCTCGGCTCCGGTCAACCGGACAATCGTGTCCATAACGATGCGGAGCACATCGTTGAGTTGCAGCGATGAATTCACCACCTGGCCGATGTCTGCCAGGGCGCGCAAGTCTTTCAGTTCTTCCTCGTGTTGGGCAATTTGGCGTCCCAAGCGGCTGATATGTCCGGCCACCCGGGCTATGCTGTCGTTGATCTCGGCAGGGGCGTCCGGGCAGCTATTTTTAAGCTTATCTCGGATCGTGTCGAGTTGATTGCTGATATGCAACAACTGCTGATCCGGCTGAATTGCCATGGTTGTCGTTTCGTCTTGCATAGAGTCTCCTAAATAAAGAAGCCCGTTGCTAAGGATGTCCCATGCTGGGGTGCATCGATGCGCGTGAAGCTTTCGATGATTCTTTATAAGTGTACCCTAAAACCCCTATATTTGCCCAATTGGGTCGAATAGAAGGCTTACGCTATTGAAGAGATGATGTGATTTTTTTCTTAAGCGAGGTGATTTTTTTCCTGGAGGGGGATTTGCCTGTTGAAATATTCTCGATATTTGTTATAAATAGTGGAGATGTTGAACAACTCTACGAGATGTTGTACGTCTGGCTAACTAAGAGGAGGTCTTCACGTGTCAAGAGTAGAAGAGGTCGTTGCCGAACTGCGCAGGTTGATTAAGGGGAACCAGTTTGAGGAGATGAGGTTGCCTTCAGAGCCAGATTTAGCCAATGATATGGGGGTAAGTCGTAATACGATTCGCCAGGCGCTTGGTAAGCTTCAAATGGAGGGCATCCTTTTTCGAAAGCACGGCGTGGGAACATTTGTCAACGAACGCGTCTTGAATATTGGAACCCGATTAGAAGAAGTTTGGGATTTTGTAGAGATGATCGAGGTTTCTGGTTTTTCACCCAGTGTCAATCACGTTGATCTATCTCTCGGCCCTCCAGCACCAGACGTGGCTGAGGCGTTGAATATTCCTGTTGAAGACGAGGTTTTAAGAACGGCAAATGTTTTTCTTGCTGATGGCGTACCGGTAATATACTGCGCGGATTTTATTCCGGCGAAGCTCGTTCGTAGTGCCTATGCCGATGAAGAGTTGCACGGGCCGGTTTACAAATTTCTCAAGAATAGATGTCATCAGGAAGTCGAACATAATCTTACTGAGGTAATTCCCATAGTTGTGGACAAAGAGTTGAGTAAATATCTTCAGTGTCAAATTGGCAATCCCATCCATTATTTTAAAGAAACAGCATTCAATGCTGATGAAGAACCGATTATGTATTCTGATGAATATTATCGTCCAGAATATTTTTCTTTCAATGTCCTTCGAAAGCTGAAACGAAAATAGCGTTAACTTCGCTATTGTTTTAATCTTGATGATGTTGTAGATTTTTTACATCATCAATGAAATTTTAGAACATGTCGATTGAAAAGGATGACTAGATGAGTGAAGAATTGATTGGGAAAACCAAAGCAGCAGTCATTGAAGGGGATGAAAACGCGGTTGTTATCGCTACCCGACAGGCGTTAGAAGCGGGTATTGATGCTTTTTCGATCTTACAAGAAGGGTTGATGGCTGGAGCTGATCAAGTAGGGAAACAATTCGAGACGGGGGAAATCTTTTTGCCTCGCTTAATGCTTGCTGGCAATGCTTTGAACGCAGCTATGGAAATCATCGAGCCCACGTTGAAAGAAGAGTATGCCAGTGGTAAAGCTCAGCGAGATGATACGGGCACTATTGTTATCGCTACTGTTAAATCCGATATTCATGATATTGGTAAGAATATTGTTTCCTCCATGCTGTCTTCTTCGGGTTTTGAAGTACACGATTTGGGAGTCGATGTGCCCATCAAAGAGATCATCAAGAATGCCCAATCTGTTAATGCAGATATCATCGCTTGTTCTGCTCTGTTAACAACGTCTTTGCCATTTATGCGCGATTTGATCGATTTATTAGATGTCATGGGCGAGAGAGAGCGGTTTAAAGTTATGTTTGGTGGTGCTTCCGTGAATCAAAAATTCGTTGATGAAGTCGGAGCAGATGGTACAGCAGATCATGCCATGAAAGCCGTTCAACTTGCCAAGAGGCTTATCAAAGAACGCAATCAAGAAGGAGCTAATCAGTGATCACCGATTATTTGGATGTTCTAGATCGAGCTAATCAAGGGCCATATATCTCTGAGAATGATTGGGACCTTCAAAAGGTCGCCATGACGACGCAAAAAATCGTTCAAAAATACGATTTGGATTGGGATCCTAATCAAATTGTCCCCAACGATCCAGGTTTAGCTGATTCAATTTTTGAAGCTGGTCTGGAACTTGCCGTCGAAATTGGAGGCTATTCCCGGACAACTGAACGTGTCCTCGAATTTGAGCAAAGAGAGTTGGAAGCAGGGATGAGGAACATGCCTCAGACGTTGAAGGTTGGAACAGGAAAAGACGCCCGCATCTTGTTTGCTCGAAAGATCATGGATGAACGCCCTCCTATTGTGTGGGGTGGTAACCCTGGGGCGCCACATTCGGAGGAATTGTTTTTTTTAAGCGTGATGAGCTGGGCGAAAGAGCCTATTGTTGATTTGATCACTTGTGGCAGTTTGGCAGAAGTGGATGGGCGTGAAGTCCGCACAGGGGACCCCATTGAGATTGTAGCGACACGGCGAGAACTCCTCTATTTGCGACAGATACTAAAGCGTGTTGGCCGTCCTGGCATGGGAATGCTTGCGGCCCAAAGCAGCGTTTCGGAGTTGGGTGATTTAGCTGTAGCCCACCCAGACTATCTCAGGCCCTCTGATGCGCATCTCGTCCCCATGTTGAATGAGTTGAAGATCGATCAACGCAACATTGCCCGGGCTGTCAATTCGCTTGAGTATGGGATGCTCAATGCGGCGCTTTATTGCGTGTTGGTAGGTGGACTGGGCGGAGATGCGCCGGGATCAGCCGTGGTGAATGTGGCCTCTTTCATTGTGGGAAATTTGACCAATCTGACCGACTATCAATTACTGCATCCTATTCACATGAGGCATGTGGCCACATCAACCCGCAGCGTGATGTGGGTGGAAGGTATTGTCCAGCAAGCTTTTGCCAGGAACGCACCCTGTATTATTGTCACAGATATTTACCCCAAGAGCGGCGCTTTGACACGGGAACTGCTCTATGAGACTGCTGCAAATGCTATTGCTATTACAGTCAGTGGCGGCCATCTTGAAGGTGTAGGTTCGGCTGATGGACTCTATCCCAATGCCACGGGGTTGGAATGTCGCTTGATGGGAGAGGTTGGGCATGCGGTAGCCCGCCAGGGACTAAGTCTGGAAGAGGCCAATCGCATGGTGGTGAAGTTGGTAGAGAAGTATGAGCACGTTTTTGACCGCTCCGAAGGCAATCCAGGGGTCCGTTTTGATCAAGCATATGATCTTGAGTCGGTAAGTCCCGTTCCTGAATGGATGCAGTTATATGAGGAGGTGAAAGAAGAACTAAAAGAGATGGGTTTAACAACTTTGTTGTAAACAAAAATTTCGTTTAGACAAAAAGGAGATAAAAAAATGACCTTGTACATAATTGTCAACATTATCATACTCATCGTGGCGGGGCTGATTGCCAGAACTGTTGGAAAGAAAACAGTTGAAGCTGGTGGTTTTAACTTTGACTATTCCACAAGGGATATTGTCATCTTGGCCATCATTGCCGCGATTGCCGGTGTGGTCAACACAGGAATGGGCAATGTATGGTATCTTGCAAACTCGTCTCTGGGACCCTTGGGAGGAGCTTTGCTTCAAGGTTCTTTCATGTGGGCGTATGTGTTGGTTATGTGGCTCATTCGTAAACCAGGCGCAGCGCTAGCTCTGGGGATTATTGAAGCATCTGTTGAAATCCTGTTGGGGAATGCCTCTGGTGTGGGCACATTGGGCTGGGGAATCAGTCAGGGCTTGGCTATC
>CAZXXW010000042.1:16456-22791 GCA_964644835.1 uncultured Anaerolineales bacterium | reverse complement strand
CCACCTTTGAAACCTGGGAGACTCTTCAATCGCAAACATGACATACCTAAACGCTTGCAAGTTTGCGAAAACAAAAACCCCCGGCCATCCGGCCAGGGGTTACAAGAGAAGTCGTCCCAGGTCTAAGCGGTGACGGCATCATGATCGAGCAAATAGTCTTCGACATCGCGCACCAGGGGAAACAAGTATCCGGCCACACCGACGAGAACTCCTAACACCCCAGAGATGAGGAACATCACCGCCATCCCTGCGCCGGGTCCGGTCCCGAGTATCCCGCCGAGCAAGGGGGCCAACGCACCGCCCGGATTCATGGCCGGTTCAAAGACATAATCCGCAAGGGGACCGGCCATCAACATCGAAAGAGGCACGGTAACTTGGGCGATCATGCGGCGCACCGAAAAGACGCGCCCCTGGATATCGGGCGGCACCTTGGCCTGCCAAATGGCCTGATTGGAGCCGTTCAACAGCGGCAGAAAAACGGCGCCCAAGAAGGCCGCCACCGCCCAAACGGGCAAGCTGCGGCCCAATCCCATCAACATGGTGTTCAAAATGCTGACAGCGATGATGCTGCCCAGAACGCCATGAATGCGCCGCTTCGGTCCACCCCAGGCACTGAGCAGGAGACTGCCGACCACGCCGCCCACCGCTCCCGCCGATTGCACCGTCCCCAGGACGACGGTGTCGTCTTTGGTGCGGGCCAAAATCATCGCGGCCAAAACGGTAAAGCCAAAGGAAGCGGTTAGATTGATGAAGAAAAAGATCATTTGCAGCCAAAACAGGGACGTACGCTTCCAGATATAGCGAAAGCCAAACCCGGCCTCTTGCCAGAGATTGCCGCGGCCCTCCATCCCCGCCTGGCTGACTTCTGGCTCCGGCACGTGGATGACGAGCAGAGCGCCAATGGCGAACAGACAGGTGATCACATCGACGCCGAAGACCCATCCGATGCCTGCCCAACCGAGCATCGCGCCGGCCAACACCGGGGCGAGAATCCCCGCGCCGGAACGGGCCAGCTCCAGCATGCCGTTGGCGCGGGCGTATTGCTCTTTGGGCAGCATCACCGAGATTGCGGCCGAAAAAGCAGGCCATTGGAAGGCTTGAAACACGCCCACAAAGGCATTGAGTGCATAAATGTGCCAAATATGCAAATCACTGCTCAAGTAAAGCAGCAACATGACAATGGTGCCTACCCCTGCGGCCAAGTCGCTCAACATCATCACCAATTTGCGATTCCAGCGATCGACCAGCGCGCCCGCAAAGGGGCTGACCAAAACGATGGGTGTGAACCCAAAAAACCCTGCCAGGGCTAACGCCGTCGCCTGGCCGGTCTCTTGCCAGGCCCAAATCGTGATCGCAAATTGAGTCATCCCGCTGCCGATCAACGAGATGGCCTGTCCAATGGCGACGATCATGAAAGCCGTCATGCCCATCGGGCGGTTTTCCTTGCTAAGATTTTGCATAAACATACTCTCTACTTTGATGATGTGGATGAAACAGGTTGAACAACCCGCTTATTTTGTGTGGTTAATTGATAAGTCTTGCGCACATGAAGCCAGATTTACCGCCGAGACACGGACGCTCTGTGTGCCTTCGGTAAACGCCGAGAAAAGCGCTGTTTTTGTTTGTTTTTTAATCAAATCTCTGCGCACTCCGCGTCCCAGCGGTGAATTTTTATACTAACTGCGTAACTCCCATTATTCAATGAAGACCTCAATGTGCTCGCCGTCTTCCTCGTCGACGACATCGACGATTTTGCCGGTCATATTCTCGGCGATGGCATCACCGATGGCACCGCCGAGATCTTCCATCTCGACTTCGGGCGTAAATTGAGCGGCAATGTTCAAGCCGGCATCGACCAGACGTAGGGGCAAGTTAACATTGACCTTGGGTTTTCCGCTGTTCATGTCGGTGACGCGCACCCGCAGCCAGCCGCCTTTCCCGCCCGAACGCTTCACCCGGCGGGGTTTCTCGCTCTTGGCGCTCAACGCTTTGAGCAATTTCGCCCCCTCATCGGTGGTAATTTTGCCATCCTGGATCATTTTCAAGATTTTCATTCTTTCTTCTGCTGTAGTCATCGTAAAACTCCTTTTTCGAACATACATTGTATCGTCGCACTATCCGATAAAGACTTGCACCCGCTCGCCATCGTCCCCCTCGTCCACGGTGATATAGAACGGTTCATCTTGAGGGGAGATCGAGCCCAGTGCGGTGATAATTTCATCCACCTGCGTGGCGTCCAGCTTGGGGATCATCCGGCCAAACGTCTCCAAGAACCAGATCGTCAAACGCAAAGGCAGGGGAACGCTGATAGTGATCCTTTCCGGTTTTTCCCCCGGCGCTTGCTCGACGCGTAGGTGGAGCCAGGGAGACTTTTGGCTGGCCCAGCCCAAGGCCAAAACGCAGACCCCGATCAAAAAGGGCATCCAGGTGCAGGCGAACCAAAAGCTAAACCCTGTCGATTGCCAGGACCAATACATCAACCCGGCGCCCAGCACGGTGATGCCGACACCCACCCACAACGGGATCATCCACCACCGTTTCCAACGCGCCACCTGCTCAGGGGTAGGTGGCTCCGGTCGATGAAACGTTTCCTCGTCTTGGGTGAGAGCGACCACCTCGCCAGGCTGATCTTCCAGCGCCTGGAGCAACCGGTAGCCCTCCTCGGCGGTGATGATGCCATCATCGATCATATCAAGAATGTGTAAGCGTTCGTTTTGTTCCGACATCATCCACCTACTCGCTCTTGCCTTCCAAAGCAGCAAGCAGTTGTTCCGCTTGCTCAACATCGATGTTGCCTTCCTCAAGCATTTTGAGAATCATCATCCGCTCTTCGTCGCTGACAGGCTCACTCTCGCCGCGAGCCGATGCGATCAAAGCATCCACATCAAGCGTCGATTTTTTGCGTCCCTGGCGTTTTCGTTCGGCCCGTTGAGCAGCCTGTTCCGCTTTTTTCTGAACCTGTTTCAAGCGTTGTTCCAGCCGTTCTTGAACTTGTTGGGACACTTCCCGGGTGCGTTGAGACGCGTGCGCCTGCGCTTTTGCAATTTTCTCTTCGATTTCCGCAAGTCGCTCTTCGGAGAGCCCGAGATCATCAAACAATTTGGGCAAATCAGCGAGACGCTCATTGAGTGCCTTCAGATGGTCCTCGACTTGCTGGGTAGCCTGCTGAGCAAATTCCCCCGCCATGGCAGCAAACTCTTCGCCGTTGAAGTTGAACTCGAAGTCATCGGCGCTGTCCCAATCCACGTCGCCGAGGCAAATCAAGTCGATCTTGCCGCCGGCGCGCAGGCTGATGGAGGCGTCTCCGGCGCCAAAGTCCAGGTGGTGCTCCCCGCCGCGAATCGTCTCGCTCTTTTGAGGGCACTTGACCCGGATGGACTGCGCGCCGCTCTTCAAGGTCACGCTGGCATTGAAGTCATCCGGTAAAGTGCAGCGCAGGTTCCCGCCGGTCTTGATTTGGTACACTTGCCAGGGAACGGGGGCAATATCGATCCTGGCATTCCCGCCCACCGTGGCCGTCACCCCACCGCTGACCGCGCTCAAGCGCAAGTTGCCGCCAACGGTCTCGGCTCCAACCTGTCCATCGACGTTGCCGATCGAAGCGTTCGCGCCGACACTGTGGACGTGCAAATCGCCGCGTATCCGCTTGGCCGAAAGATTGGCCCCGACCTGAGAGATCGTCGTTTCACCAACGTCTCGCAGCTTTAGCGATGCGCCGACCTGATCGAGCTTCACCGTTCCCGTCAAAGAAGCAAGGCGGGCATCCTTGTCCACACGCTCGATGTGAAGATCAGCGTCATGGGGAACGTGCAGAATGCAATCACCTGGACAGCGCAGCGTGACGGTTTCATCGGTCTGTTCGGGCTCAACGTCCTGGTCAGCGGAGGTTTCGACAAGCATGTCCGACCGCTTCCAACCTTCGAGGGTCAAATCGCCCTCAACGACTGAAACGAAGATCTTTTTGGCCGAACCAAGTTCGATCGTCTTGGTAGTCATCATTTCACCTCCGGTTCCTCAAGAAGGCGGAGCGCCTCCTCGTAACTGATTTTGCCGGCGTCAAGGTCTTCCAGAATTTGGCGGCGCGCCTCCTCGGAGAGGTCCGCTTCTTCCTCTTCGCCCGGCTCGTAGCCCATCGCCCGGATGACCTCATGGAGACGCCGGCGGATGGTGGGATACGAGAGATTAAGTTCGTCTTCCATGTGTTTGATCTTGCCCTCATAGCGCACGAACGTCTCGATAAACCGCCACTGCTCCGGGGTCAGTTGGGCAAATTCGCCCAAACCAAAGCGGCCTTCGATGGCTGTATCGCACTCCCGGCAGTAAATCCGGGTCACGGTGATGGGGCCATCACAAAAGGGACATTGCGTAGGTACGTTAAGCATCATTTTATCCTTTCACTCACTTCGTTTTTCTAACTTTTCGTCTAACCATCTAATATTTCTAGCCATCTGCCGGTGAGTTCCGGCATGTCGAAACCCAGGTTGGCAGAGAACGTTAGGGCACATTTTGGGATTAGTCGCTGGATGCAAGAGCCAACGCTTCCCCTTCGGTCTCATCCGGTATCGCGTCGGGAATGATCTCCTCCAGATTGCGTATTTGGGGGTTGGTGAATGCGATTAGGCTTGCAATCATCAGAAAGACGGATGAAATAATGAACATCAAGCCAATTCCGCGTCCGGGGCCGGTGCCAATCCATGCGGCGATCCAGCTATTCGCCAGCGGGCCTGACTCCGCCATCCAAGGTTCGAAGACGTGGTCGGCCAAAGGGCCGGCGACCAGGTTGGAGACCGGGATGATCGACGAAGCGACCATCCCCCGGATGGCGAAAACCCTTCCCTGAAGATCGGGGGGAACTTTGACCTGCCAGACAGCCTGGCTGAGTGCTGACGCAATAGAGATGAAAAACAAGATCACAAACAGGCCAACGGCAATCGAAAAAATGGATGCTTGCATCCCGGCGATGGCGTATCCGAGGCTGGATAAAGCAATCGCAGCGATGACCACACGAATTCTGTCCTTTTTGGGCCCACCCCAGGTCCCCATGATCACGCCGCCAACGAGCATCGCCGCGCCGCTGGCCATTTGTCCAACCCCCCACTCGACCTCGGTTCCGAAGGAAAGGATCATCGGACCCAGCAAAACTCCAGAAATGTTCAAGAAAAAGTTGACCGGGGCATAATACAGCAATAAGCCCATCAGACCAGGACGTTCTTGCAGGTATTTCCAGCCAAAAATGGCATCCCGCCACATGGAACTCTTTTCGCCTTCTTTCTCCACTTGGGTGGTCAGCGCCGGCTGAGGAATGTGAACCAGCAACAAGGCGCCAATGGCAAAGAAATAAGTGGCGAAATCGATCAAAATGACGCCGCGCAAGCCGATCACAGCGTACAGAAACCCCGCCAGCAAGGGGATCAGAATGGATTGAATCGCGCCGCCCATTTGTTGAAGCCCCCCGGCCCGGGGAAGGTCCTTCTTGGGAACGATCATGGTAATGGAAGCGCGATAAGCCGGCTCTTGAAAGGCACCAAAAACGGAGGACAAGAACGTCGCCAGGTAGATATGCCAAACCTGGAGATTGCCCGCAAACAACAATCCTACCGCTGCCAGGGTGATCACCGCTGCGGCGGTATCAGCCAAAATCATAATCCGGCGGCGGTTATAGCGATCGGCAACCGAGCCGGCAAGTGGGGACAAAAGAATCCGGGGCAGGTTGTAAAAAAGCGCATTGAGAGCGAAAGGCGTCGCCTGACCCGTCTGGTTGAAAATCCAGACGCTCAAGCCAAATCCGGTCAGCCCGGAGCCGATGATCGATATCAATTGTCCTACCCAAATAATCAGAAAAGTTCTCATGTTTTTGGGTATATCGCTTTTCTCTTTTTTCATTATTTCTCCAAATCGTCTGTACGCAGACAAAAAAGGGGGGCGTTTTTTTATCGGCTTTTCAGCAAACTTTTTCGCGCAATGATCCGATACACGCGAACATAAAAACGGGCTTCCCAATGATCATCGACGCGTCACTTCACCCTGTGAAACGTTCAGGTTGCCCAGGCGCCGCTCGATTAAGCGGCTACCGGCATTCTCCAAGGTGCAAACAACTTTTTTCCACACCTGGCCAATCAGCCTTGGGCGAGAAGCATTTTTCTGCTTAGCTCTTATCAGTTCTTCCTGCCGTGCTTTGCACATGTCATAGGTTGTAGTACCTCTACCATACTCCGAAAACATATCAACCTCCTAAAAATTGGTTCCTTTTTTCAAACGTTGACCACATTATACAAATCTTTTTGATTTTGTCAATACCAATTTTAGAAAAATTAATATCAATATTGATTTTATTG
>CAZXXW010000042.1:0-16446 GCA_964644835.1 uncultured Anaerolineales bacterium | reverse complement strand
GACTCTTTTCTTATCCTTAGTTTTAAAAAACAAAAATCGGCACACTTGGTGCCGATTGAAAGGGAGGTGGCAGGTAAGCGGCTTGAGAAGTTTACAAATTGACCGCGGGCAAAGTCTGTCCGGGCAGGTATCAAGAGATTTCAGTGAAGCCAGCGCACAAAACCCCCCAGATAAACGCGATGATCCGGCGTCTCACTCATCCTTCGCGGTGATATAGGTGTGCTTGGTGACCGAATCGGAGGCAATCACCGTCTCGGAAAATCGCGTTAGCGTGCCCAGGTAGGGCCCTGCCCCATTGTGAGCGGTCCAGCCTTCCAGGTTGAAGGCTAAAGGTCCATAGGCCAGCATCCACTCGCCGTTATAGCGCCGGGCGATATGAACGTGGGTGCCCGTGCTAGCACCGCCCTCACAGGAGGGATGTCCAATTCTGTCCCCGGCCTGGAGCGTCGCCCCCTTGGGGGCGCGGTCGCGGGTGGCAACATGCAAATAGAAGATCGTCCAGCCGGTACGGGGGTCGCCATCTCCATCCAGATCGAGTTCAACGATGCCCCTCTCCGAGCGAACCACAACGCCGTCGGCCACCGCTGTGCACCATTCATCGGAGAGAACGCAGCCGCCCGCCACAGCCGGGGGAGCAAAATCGATCGCCGCCCAGGGCTGGCCGATGCCCCAACCCGTGTGAGGTCCGCCGGTATAAGCCCAGGTTTTGCCGCGCTCGAAGGGGAGCAGCAGTTCGGGCTGCTCCAGGCTGCCGGGAATATGGGGATGGACATCCACCCAGGGATTGCCGAACAACATCCGATAGGTTTGGGAAAACCCATCCGGGCCAATATCATACTGATAATCAAGCCCATGATGAAACTGGGAAAAATAATACTGCAAGGCCACGCTGGCCGCATTCTGCCAGGGGTCGGGATTTTCGGTCGTGCCATCAAGCATCTTCAGCGTGGTCAGAGAACCGCTGCGCCACCGGTAGTAACCGTTATTGAGCATATTGGCCGCCCAGACCAATTGCATATACAAACCGCGGTGATGGACGCTCTCATGCCCAAGGGGATAGGTCTCATCCACCTCGGCTGGCAGGCTTGCCTGCGTCAACGCGCCGGTCTGATACTCAAGCAAAGCCAACAACACCCGCGGGCTGATGCTGAAGTTAGCAGCGACATAATCGACTATTTCGGCGCCGCTGCGATTCTCCTCGGCGACATAATCGCGGTAAGTCCCCAGCCAGCCAGGATGTTCGTCGACAAACGCCTGGGTGTCGAAACCGACCTGAGCAGGGCCGTTGACAAACAGGCTGTCGGGAAGAATCTTGAAAGGCGTCCCCCAAAAGGTGCGATAATAAATCGGAATCTCCATCGGCATCCCCGGGGGCAAAGTGGTAACGCGATCGGGAATGATCGGATTGGCTTCCCGGATCTCCTCCTCGGTGGTATTGAAATGTACTGCCAGCGCGGGGAGCGTATCCCCCGGCTGAACCGTATAAGAGACCAGTTGGCCGGGCTCGTAGGTAGGCCGCTGGGGAAGAGGGGTCGCAGTCAGGCCAGGCGCTTCTTCCGTCGCTGCCTCGGACGTGGTCGTCAGATCAACGGGCAACGGCTCTCCCACAGGTTGGCATCCGGTCAAGCCGGAAACAACAACTACAAACAACAGGCCGACGAGCAGCTTCCACGCCGGGTTGTTGCGGTACCAATATCCTTTCTCCAAGGTTGTGTCTTCCATCATATTTTCGATTTATCGCTGTAAATGCACTTCTTCGCACACATCGCAGGTCGTTGGCAAAACAGTTTCTTCGCCGACATCGTCCCTGGTGATCAGTGAAACTGCCGAACCGAATTCATGGGCGGTCACCGTTTCCCAAGCGCGTGTGAGCGCACCTAAATAGGGCTCTTCACCCGCATGGGCAATCCAGCCATCGAGCACAAAAGGACAAAAACTGTCCGCCGCGATCCAAACACCGTTATATTTCCGGGCAATGTGCAAATGCGTGCCCGTGGCGCGCCCGCCCTCACAGGAGGGATGCCCGATCCGTTCTCCGGCATCAAGTTCATCACCCACAGCGACGCGTTCATGTTCGTCGATATGCACATAGACCAAATTCCAACCGGTCGGCTCGAGACCGTCGCCGTCCAAATCCTGGACGACGACGCCGTGCTCCGAACGGACGACAAGGCCAGGGGCCATAGCCACAACCCACTCCTTGGAGGGGATGCAACCGCTCGCCGCCGTCCGGGGAGCAAAATCCAGCCCGGCCAAAGGCCCGTTGCGCTCGAAGGCAGCATGCGGCCCACCGGTATAAGCCCAGGTTTCACCGGGCTCAAAGGGAAGGGTCAAGGGCGGCTGCTCCAAATCCGCGGGGAGAAGCTCGCCAAGCTCAGCAGCGCGGCGCCAGGGGTCATCAAACATCTGTTGGTACAAAGCCACAAAGCCATGCTGGGGATCAAGCGCCGCTTCCCAGCCCTCTCGATCGTACAATTGAGCGAAAAAATAGCTCAAAGCGACTGTCCCAGCGTTGCTTCTGGGGTCGGGGCGCAGGATTGTATCATCCAAAGATGAGAAAGAGATGAGAGAATCATCCAACCAACCATAAAACCCATCCGAAAGGGTATGCACCGTCCAGACCAATTGGCCATAGAGATCCTTGCGATAATAACCTTCGGCACCCATAATCGTCTCGAAATGCTCCGGATCCTCGGGCTGGCCGAGCACACAGCCGCTCTGATATTCCAGCAAGGCCAACAACAAACGCGGGTTGATCGAATTCTCCAAGGCGATCATCTCGACGATGTCCGCCGCCGTCGTCCAACCGGTCAACATCAAATACTGCTGATACGAGCACAAAAATCCGCCCTTCTTCTCCAAATAGGCGGCGACATCGAAATCCAGAGCCGTCGTAGAATAGACCAATTCCGCATCGGGGAGCAGGAGATGATCGGGCCGGGCGGTGGGACTGGGGGTCAGCGTAACGGCAGGGGTAGATGTGTGCGTTGATGTTGGCCGGGGAGTCTCGGTCGCTATGGGGGTGGTGGGTTCCGCTGTGGGAAAGTCGGTCGCCCCGCTTGTAGCAGAAGGAGCTACCGTCGCAGGCGCGGCGCAGGCACCCAAAAGCAGAAACAACGCCCCCAACAGAATCCAGCAAAACGGCGAACGCGTCATCATTGTTCCTGCTGCCGTTCGATACGGCTTTTGTAATTGCCCACCTGGCTGGCGGTGATGACATCATCCCCGCGCAGAAGATAGCCCTGGTAAGGCTCTCCGGCGCTGCGGACATGCCAGCCGCTCAACACAAAGGGAATCGGGCCGTCAGCGGCCATCCACTCACCGTTGTATTTGCGCGCCATGTGCACGTGCGTGCCGGTGGCCCGTCCGCCCTCGCAAGACGGGTGGCCGAGATACTCCCCCGGCTCAACCCATTCACCGACATCGACGCGGCCCTCCTCGGCAATATGCAGATAGACAAGCGCCCAGCCGGTCTGCTCAAAGCCGTCACCGTCGAGATCGATGACGACAATGCCTCGTTCCGAACGGGCAACAACGCCCGGAGCGGAGGCAACCACCCAGGCATTCGACTCGACACAGCCGCTGATCGTGCTGGCCGGCGCAAAATCAATCCCCGCCCAAGAGCCGTCCTTCTCCCAGGCACCGTGAGGGCCACCGGTGTAGCTCCATGTCGTGCCAATCAAAAAGGGCAGTTCCATTTCGGGCTGGGTCAAATCGGGCGGGAAAAGGGGCTCCACGTCCTCGGCGCGCCGCCAGGGGTTGCCGAACATCTCTTCGTAAAGAGCCGGGAATCCCGTCTGGGGGTCGAGGGCTTGCAGCCAACCCTGGCTATCGTAAACCTGAGAAAAATAATACTGCAAAGCGGCTGTCCCGGCGTTGAGATCCGGCGCCATGTAAGCGGTGACCCCATCCGAAAACTCAAGTTGGTTCAAACGGCCCTCGCGCCAGTTGTAATAGCCGATCGAAAGCTGATTGACGGCCCATTTCAACTGGCCCAACAAACCCTTCGACAAACCGTTCAAATACCCCAAAGGGTAATCTCTTGCTAACTCTGTTTCGGGCTCGCCATAGACCCAGCCGCTCTGATATTCCAACAGGGCTAAGAGCAAACGCGGGTTGATCGAATTGTCGTAAGCGACCCGTTGGACGATCTCCGCGCCGGTGGTCTCACCGCTGCTACCCAAATATTCGCCGTAGTTGCGCAAATAGCCGTCTGCTTCGCCGACAAAGCCATAGGTATCATAACCGATCGACGAAAGTGAAAAGACAAATTCGCTGTCAGGGAGCAGATGGGTGGATGAGGTGGTGTTGGACAAACGCCGGGGGATGAGCAAGAGCTGGTTGGGATCGATGAATCCGCGCGTTGGAATCGGCTGCGGGGAGGTGATTTCCTCGGGGGAGACGTGGAAACGCACCGCCACGGCCTGGAGTGTGTCTCCTGCCTGGGTGTAGTAGAGGATCGGCCCATCGTTGACGGGGTTCGCCGTTGGTGTAGCGGGAACCGGCGTCGGGCTGGGTGCGATCGTCTCTGTGACAAGCAACGGAGTCGCCGTGGGAAGGGGCGTCTCTGTCACAACGGGGTTTTCCGCCAAGGGCGCATCCGCTTGGGACGCGTTCTCCACCGGCGCGGCAGTGGGCTCAAAATCGGACGGAGGAATAAAAACGGAATCATCTTGGGGCAGTGAGCTGCACCCGGTCATGGCAAGGATCAAGGATACAAATAAGAGTTTACGCATAAAGAAGGATACCTGTAGATTGAATCGATTAACGTTGGATCGCGTTCTCAGGCGTGGCGCCATTATCGGCCACAATGGTACGCTCGCCTTGCTGCAAAATCCCATCGTAAGGTTCGCCAGTGCTGACACTGACCCATCCATCGAGCACAAAGGGGATCTCTTGATCTGCGGGAATCCACTCCCCATTATACCGCCGAGCGACGTGAACGTGAGTCCCGCTGGAAATGCCACCTTGACAGGATGGATGGCCGATCCGATCCCCGGCTTGCAAGAACTGACCAACGTCCACCCGATGGCGATCTTCGACGTGCATGTACAGGATCGTCCAGCCGGTTTGTTCAAACCCGTCGCCGTCTAAATCTTGAACCACAGCGCCATCGGCAGAGCGAACGATCAGGCCGTCGGCCATCGCCGTGATCCATTCATCACTGGAGGCACAGCCCAGCTCCTCGACATGGGGAGCAAAATCTAGCGCCGCCCAGGCCGAACCGCTGTCCCATCCCCCGTGCGGCCCGCCGGTGAACGCCCAGGTGACATCCTGCTCAAAGGGAAGCTGCATCGAGGGCTGCACCAGTCTTTCTGGCAGGAGTGGTTCATAGGCATAATCGAAAGGATAGCCAAAAAGCTGGAAATACTTGGCAAAAACACCCTCGGGGCCGACAGTCCGCTCCCAAATCTCCTGGTTGTAAAGATTCGAAAAGAAATATTGCAGTGCGGCAGTCCCCGCGTTGATGGTCGGATCGACGGGAACAACCGTGCCATCGGGCAAGACCCAGCTTCCAATCCCGTTCACCCGCCAGAGATAGTAGCCGCGGTTCAGTTCATTGGCCGTCCAGGCCAGTTGGCGGTAGAGCCCTCCCAGAGCGGGGTTCTCCCAACCGAGGGGATACGAAAGGGTATCATCACGCGGCTCGGAACGAGTCACCCAACCGCTCTGGTAGTCCAGCACGGCGAGCAACAAACGCGGGTTGATCGAATAGTCTCGGGCCACACGCTGGACAATTTGATAACCCGCCATGGCGCGGTCATCGACATCTTCTTCGTAGCGAAGCAGATAACTATCCTGAGCGTAGACAAAATCGGCGACATCGAAATACGCCGTTGGAGGCCCGGCGACCAACTCCGAGTCGGGGATGATCTTGAACGCAGGGCCGCGTGCTACCGGCTCCGGAACGGGGATGACCAATGTTTGCCCCACCTCGAGAACGTTGACGTTGGTGATCTTGCTCGCTTCGGCAATGGCTTCCACGCTGACACCGTAACGGTCGGCGATTTGACCAAGCGTATCGCCGGACTGAACGATATGCTGGCTCGGCTCCGTGCGCATCCCGGGGACCGGGTGAGGCTCATCCGGCGTGGGAGAGAGAATCGGCGCTCCAGGCGGGCGCGCCGTTGCGTCCGGGTCAAACGACTCCTGCGCCGCGGCTGGCCGCGTCGGGGAAGAGACGCCCGCCGACCAGGGCTCCGCCTCGGAGGGCAAGGCGCGGGTACAGGCGCTCAGCAAAACGATTAAAAGGAGCGTCAGAAACCATCTCAAAGGGGAAGGGAATTGATCTTTCATAAGCCAATTGCAGTGATTTTACCGTGAAAAAGCCCCAAAGAGCAGGGGGAACGATGAGAGGTTATAGACTACCCCTCGGCCAGGTGACATTTTGCAGGCTCAATTTCTCATTTTAAAGGGTATAGTAAGAAACTGAAAGGTTGTCTGTCCGGATGCGCAAAACCAACTTTGAGCAAGTAACTTGACGCGTTTTTCCCACATTCTTAGACTCCCCAATTAGGACTACCGACTATGCCTCAACAAGAAGATCCAAGAATTTTGAAGCTCCGTCAGATGCGCAAAAAAGCGCGCCAGGGCGGTGGCGAAGCTCGCATTGAACGGCAGCACCAAAAAGGTAAGCTGACCGCTAGAGAGCGGCTCTCACTGTTGTTGGATGCGGGCACGTTCAATGAATTGGAACCGTTCATCACCCACCGCGGCGACGAGTTAGGAAAATCCGCCAAAGAATATCCCGGTGACGGCGTGGTGACCGGCTACGGCCAGATCAACCGGCGGACTGTCTACGTGTACGCCCAGGATTTCACCGTTTACGGCGGCACGGTCAGCGAGATGCACAGCCACAAAATCTGCCGGGTGATGGACTTGGCCATGCGCAACGGCACCCCGATCATCGGGCTGATCGATTCGGGTGGGGCACGTATTCAAGAAGGGGTCAAAAGCCTGGGCGGATACGCCGAAATCTTTCGCCGCAACGCCCAATATTCGGGCGTGATCCCCCAAATCAGCTTGATGCTGGGGCCTTGCGCGGGCGGCGCGGCATACTCTCCCGCCTTGACTGACCTGATCATCATGGTGAAAAAACACTCATTTATGTTTATCACCGGGCCGCAGGTGATCAAGGCTGTCACCGGCGAAGAAATCGACACCGAAAGTCTCGGCGGCACGGACGTGCACATGAACATGAGCGGCACTGCTCATATGGCTGCCCCCACCGAGGAAGAAGCGATTGCGATGTGCAGGCAGGTGGTGAGCTATTTCCCCTCCAACAACGTCGAAAATCCACCTTACCATCCTCCCGAAGATGATCCCCTGCGTATGGATGATGAGCTCAATACGCTTGTACCCCTCGATCCCTCCGAGGCATATGAAATGCACAACGTGATCGATCACGTTGTCGACCGGGGCTCTTTCATGGAAATTCAACCCTTGTGGGCACAAAACGCCATCGTCGGGCTGGCTAACATCGGCGGGCATAGCGTCGGCATCGTGGCGCAGGAGCCGAACGTGATGGCCGGCGTGATCGACATCAACGCGGCGGATAAAATCTCTCGTTTTGTGCGCATGTGCGATTGTTTCAACATTCCGCTGGTGACCTTTGTGGACTCGCCGGGATTCTTGCCCGGTGTCGATCAGGAGCATCAGGGCATTATCCGGCATGGAGCCAAGGTGCTGTACGCTTTCTCCGAAGCGACCGTCCCCAAGATCACGGTGATCACAAGGAAAGCCTACGGCGGAGCTTACGTGGTGATGAGCAGCAAGTACCTGGGCACCGATGTCACCTATGCCTGGCCCAGTGCAGAAATCGCCGTGATGGGGGCGCGCGGCGCCGTCAACATTATTTACCGCCATGAGATCGCCCAGGCAGATGACCCCGAAGCCAAACGAGCAGAACTGGTCGAAGATTACAAGGAACGCTTCAACAACCCCTACTTCGCAGCCAAGGCGGGCTACGTGGATGACATCATCGAACCACGCGAGACCCGCCCCAAAATCATCACATCCCTGGCGGCGCTGCGCGACAAGTTCTCTTCCGCGCCGCCGCGCAAACACGGCAACATTCCGGTATAACCATGAATGCAAATCTTTCGACTGCTTTAATCATTACACTTCTCGGTATGGGCTTGGTGTTCGCCGTGATCGTGCTGATGTGGGGCTTGCTCGCAGCCCTGGTACACATCACGAATGGACAAAACGGCAAGGCGGCTAACGGCAACCATAAGGCCGAACGTTTACGGAAGCGACGCGCTGCTGCCGCGGCCGTTTCGATTGCCTTGGCGCAACAATCCCTAGAAGACCGTCCGCAAGAGTTCCCGCTGCCCGACACGGCCATTGTCAGCGCATGGCAGGCCGTGCTCCGGTCGAATATTTTGGATAAACGAGGTAACGTCCGATGAAAGTTACGGTGAAAATTGACAACCGCTCTTACAACGTTGAAATTGGCGATCTTTACACCCGGCCGATCGTAGCGATGGTGGACGGAGAGCGTTTCGAGGTCTGGCCGCAAGACGAGACCAAGTCCCAACTTAAACGGCAGGCGGCGAGTGAGCCAGAGGCTCGCGCAACTGGTTTAGCGTCTCCAAAACCCCAGGCAACCAAACCCAATTCCAGCACGATTACCGCGCCGATTCCGGGCACGATCATCTCTTTGGATGTTCAAAGTGGGGATCACGTCGAAGTTGGCGATTCCATCTGCGTGTTGGAAGCGATGAAAATGAAAAATACGATCCGGGCAGGGCGAGCAGGAAAAATTGCATCCGTAAAAGTTGCCGTCGGTCAAAAGGTCCAGCACGGCGACGTATTGGCCACCTTTGTCGAGTAACCAACCGTCTCAGGAAAGCAAAGCACATGGACATATCGAACTTACTTGAAGAACTGTTCAAAGGGTTTGCTAATTTTACGCTCGGCAATGCCTTCATGGTCGCCATCGGTATCACGCTGATCGCCCTGGCCGTGCTCAAAGAGTATGAACCCGTCCTGCTCTTACCGATTGGCTTTGGTTGTATGCTGGCGAACATTCCCCTCACAGGGATGATCGACGAAAACGGCTTGTTCGGCGTACTGTACCGGGCCGGAATCAGCACCGAGCTTTTCCCTTTGCTCATTTTTGTCGGCGTCGGCGCGATGATCGACTTCAGCCCGCTGCTTTCGCAACCCAAGATGGTTTTGCTGGGTGCAGCGGGACAGTTAGGCATTTTCGGGACACTGCTGTTAGCGACCCTATTAGGATTTCCGTTGAACGAGGCCGCATCCATCGGCGTGATCGGCGCCATCGATGGGCCCACGGCAATTTATGTAGCGACGAACCTGGCGCCCCGGTTACTTGCTCCCATTGCCGTGGCTGCCTACTCGTACATGAGCCTGATTCCGATCATTCAACCCCCGTTGATGAAGCTGTTGACCAGCGAGAAGGAGCGCCGCATCCGCATGGAGTATACCCCTCGCCCGGTCTCCAAACGCGCCTTGATTCTTTTCCCCATCATCACCACCTTGGCAGTGGGCTTAATTACCCCCGAAGCGATGCCCCTGATCAGCATGTTGATGTTGGGCAACCTGATGCGCGAGAGCGGCGTCGTCGACCGGCTGAGGCAATCGGCCGAGAACGAGATCATCAACATCGCTACGTTATTCCTGGGCTTAACCATTGGCTCAACGATGCAAGCATCGAGCTTCTTGAACTGGGACACACTCCAAATTATGCTGCTGGGTTTGCTGGCCTTCGCCCTGGACACGGTCGCCGGTCTGCTGTTCGGCAAGTTGATGTCCGCGCTCAGCGGCGGCAAAATCAACCCGCTGATCGGCGCCGCCGGAATCAGCGCCTTCCCCATGGCCGGGCGTCTGGCTGCCAAGATGGCCCAAGACGAAGATTTCGAGAACTTCATCCTGATGCACGCCATGGGCGCTAACACCGCCGGACAACTGGGCAGCGTCATGGCCGGCGGCGTGCTGCTCGCCCTGGTCGCCGGGCTGGGTTAACCTTCGACAAGATTTACAGGATGAGCAGGATCAAGGATGTTCTCTTAGCCTGCTTCACCCTATCAAGAAAAAATGTATGATCACCAATAACGTCACCCGTCTGCTCGACCAGCGCAAAATCGACTACCAGGCTTACCATCTGCCCGAAGAGAAGCTGGGCGCGCTAGAAACAGCCGCTTATCTCGATGTGCCGCCGGAATTGATCTACAAAACCATTGTGGTCATCCGCCGCGGGCGGGGAAAACCGATCCTGGCGGTGGTGCCCGGCCCATCCGAGGTAGACTTGAAAGCCCTGGCCAAAGCCCTGGGCGAGAAGAAGGTCAAACTGCCCACCCAACGAGAAGCCGAGGACTTAACCAGCCTGGAAGCAGGCGGTATCTCCCCCTTGGCGCTGATTAACCGCGGCTTCGACGTCGTCATCGACGCCAGCGCCAAGCAGCATGAGCAGATTCATGTCTCCGGCGGACAACTCGGCTTGAACATCCGCTTGCCGGTCACTGCCTTGCAGAAATTGACCAAGGCCCGTTTTGCGGCCATCGGCCAACCATAACGCCAAAAAGCCCCGATATGGATCGGGGCTTTTTCATTCAGCGTGATCAAATTGCGATAACTTATTCCGCCGGGGGAATCTCTTCAACATCTTCTGACGGTGCCGAAACAACGGATTCAGACGCGGCGGGCTCCTCGGGGACGATGACCATCATGATCAAATAGACCCAGAACAAACCCGAACCGGTCATAAACGAGCCAAAAACAAAGATCAAGCGAACCAAAGTGGGGTCGATATCGAAGTACTCGCCCAAACCGCCGCAGACTCCGGCGATCATACGGTCACTTCTAGAACGATATAAACGTTTGTAATCTGCAGACATGTTTCTCTCCTATTTCTTTCTTATCCGAATGAACCTGGATGACCGATTGACGATCAAGTCGCCATCAGCCTACCAAGACAATATACGCAAACAGGAACAAAAAGTTGCAGATGAAAGCTGCGAATCCCCTGTTCGGGGCTCAGGATAACGCCTGTACCGATCTGCGGGCTACCGTGCCCTGATACTTGGTGGGCAGCTCTTCGGAAAGCTTCGCGATGTGAGCATCCAACTGTTCCCGCAAGAAGTCGCGCATCTCCGCGTCCCCCTCGAAATGATCCAATAAAAACGTGAAAATGGCGTTGATTTCTCCATGTTCGGCTTCGTGAACCAATTGATAGGCATCTTCCAAGTTATTGACATTCTCTAAAGCTTCTTCAGCGGAAAAATCAGCCACCTTGCGGAGCATACGGACAGTTTCGGCCTCGACCGGTTGGGCCATTTGCTCTTCAGGCGTCTGGGCGCGCAGTTTGCGTAGATAATCGGCGTGGGCGACTTCTTCAATGGCATATTGATGCCACAGCTCGGCGACATCAGGATGATGAGCAAATTTTTCTTCCAGCCCGTTGAACAAATCCTGGGCGGCACATTCCGCTGCAATGGCGATGTCAAAAACTTGGGCTACGGTCACTGTTTTCATGTTTGCTGCTTTCTGATCATGGCTAGGTTTGGATAAGCTGCACTGCTAGTATAAGCGTCAAGATCGGAAGCGTCAATCAATCCATCTCAGTCCTCAACGCAAATTTTATCCTTTATCTTTTCGAAGGTGGCCGGGCCGATGCCTTTGACCTTCTGAATTTCCTCGATGAGAGCAAAACCACCGTTCGCTTCCCGATACGCGATGATCTTCTCAGCGGTCACCGGACCGATGCCGGATAGTGTTTCCAGCAGTTCTTGGGAGGCTGTATTGATGTTGATCACTTCGGGAATTTCGGGACTCTCGGACTCAGGCGCAGGCTGCTCCTCGTCGGTGGAGCCGGCTGCAACCACCTTGGGCGCAGCCGTTGGTTGCAGCACCGGCACCTCAACCTGGACTCCATCTTGGAGTTCGGCTGCCAGGTTGAGCCCGTCGGGTTGAGCATTTTCGGCGAAGCCCCCGGCAGCAGCGATAGCATCTTCGACGCGGCTCTGCCGGGGCAAGGCGTACACGCCCGGATTCCGAACCGCGCCAACAACGTGAATCTGCATCGGCGCAGGGGTGGGAGGCGGTACCAGTTCAACGGCAGTACCACGCGGCGGTTGACTGGCCAGAAAGACAGCTCCGGCCCCTAAGAGTCCAAACAAAACACCCATAGCGATAAGCGTCCACGATTTCATAGTTCACCCCTTCTCAGTCGATGTGATAAAGCCGCAATCCAATCCGATGCCGTTCAGCATCCACCTGTAAAACCGTCACCTTGACGCACTGCCCCTCGGCGAGCACCTCGCCGGGATTCTGCGAACAAGCCTGAATTTCGGAGATGTGAATCAAGCCATCCACCCCATCTTCCAAGTGGGCGAAAGCGCCATAGGGCACAATGCAAGAGATCACTGCATCGACAACCTGCCCCGGTTGATAGCGTTGATGGACGCTCTCCCAGGGATTGGGCTGCAATCGTTTCAGGCTGAGGGCAACGCGACAATTCTCTTGATCCAGATCGAGAACATAAAGCTCGACTTCGTCCCCCAGGCCGAGCACATCGCCGGGATGGGAAACCCGGCCCCAAGACAACTCCGAGATGTGCACCAGGCCTTCGACACCCCCCAGATCCACAAAGACGCCGAAATCGGTAACTGTGGTCACCCGCCCCTTGACGCGGTCGCCGCGCTTGAGCGTGCGCAGCAGTTCGACCCGCT
Organism: uncultured Anaerolineales bacterium; assembly: GCA_964644835.1. Lineage (GTDB taxonomy): Bacteria > Chloroflexota > Anaerolineae > Anaerolineales > UBA11858 > JAYELX01. The sequence continues at coordinate 3,751 of CAZXXW010000042.1, read as the reverse complement.
GCCCGGCCGCGGCCAAGGCAGCGCGCTCAGAAAAAACGATGTTCTCTTCTTGATCGTCACATTCGATCACTTTGAGCGCCAAGGTCTGGCCAACATAGGCGGCCAAATCTTCCATCAGCGTGTGCTGAGAGTCACCGTTAGATAATTCGACGATATGAGAACGAGGCAAAAAACCCTGAATTCTCTCCCCAGCGACGAGAAGCCCACCGCGATTGTAGCCAATCACCTGCAAACAGATGATTTCATCGTCTTGATAGAGCTTCTTGGCCCAGGCCCAATCCACCTTGGGATGACCATTATCAAGGGAGGAATCAAGCTGGGGGTCTAATAACGGTTGGGGGTCAGAGGTTGGTTCCGCTTCGGTCAATAAAGCATTCCACCAAGACTCGTCAGGGGGCTGTACGCCGCTGTAGGTGGATTCCTGATCTGGCATAGTTCTTTCCTTCTTCTCGGACTTCGATTAATGTCTGGGGCAAATTAGAAACGAACCAGGTCATCTCATTGATTGTAGAAGGTAGTGGAAAAACGATAAGACTAATTCTCTTCAAGTTTTTCCAGGCGAGCTTCGCGCTCCATTTTAATGATCGCGTCGGCGACGACATCGATGGCAGCGCGCTGTTTCCGGTAAAGATCGGCTTCGGACATGGCCAAACGGGAGGCGACATCGCGGACGGTGCGTCCCTCCATAAACTTCATTTCTAATATATTAAACAGTATCCATTCAGTTGTAAAGCGCCGTTTCCCCTCCGGGCGGATGCGTTCGATGCCTTCCCGCAACACGGAGCGCAAAGCATTTACCGAAATGCCGTCATGCTCATCCATGGCCCGCTGGACGATTTCGAGTTGGAGCAAAGGACTCTTGGTCAACTTGGGGCCGCCCCAATAATGGCGGAGCGCATCTTTGACCCATTTGGAAAAATTCTCCCTCTCGAGTTGGTCTTGCGGGGTAGAAAGCACGGAAGTGCCATCATAGCGAGAAGCAGCTCGCAGACGTTGAATCCAATCGACCTGGGGGGTCAGCGTTTCCAGCGAGTTGAAGACATGCTGCTGGCGAAGGCGATCATCGACCGCCAAAGCGGCGCGGTGAACCAGCGTTTCGAGAGCCTCGCGTTGTTCTTCCTCTGGAAAGGAATCGTCGAGACGCTCAAATCCCAGCAGCCCTAACAGAACGGGCTCGCCGTTCTCATCTTCACGGTGCTCGGCAAAAAACGGAGCCAACCAATACTGTCCCCAGGCAAAAAGAGGCAGTGACCTATCCGGATGGGAATTGTCGCCATTGTTCCGGGCAACGACCGTGAGCATATCTTCGGAAAGTTCATCGCTATCGAGCTGTTCCATGTCGCCCACGGCAACGAACATCTCCTGTCCCGGCGGTGCCAGTGTGACGGCAAAAGCAATATCGATCTGGAGACGATCACATACCGCGGTGAGAATCGATTCCAGGAACTGGCGCAGGTCGCCGGTGGTCAAGATGCGTTCCTCCAACGTTTGGACCAATTGAAGCGTATCCCGGTCACCCCCGTAGAAAAGCCAGCGTTCCCAAATCGGCGCCAACAGGGTGATAGCGTACTGCATCAACAACAAGGTGGCCACCATCACAAAAGGGACGGCCGCGGAGTAAACTACACCCAACGTCGCCCCAGCCCGGCGGACGAGGGTTGTCATCGCCAGGACAGTCGAAGCGGTCACCGGACCGCGCATCAGCCACTTGAACAAACGCCGCTTGACGACCCGATCGGGCCAGGAAACACCAAAAAACGCCGCGCCGTAAGCCATCAACACAATCAAAAACGCGGTGAGCAAGTTTAGGATGATGGCGCTGAACCAAAAAATCAACGAGTGCCCGGCCACAAACCCGGCGCCGAAGGTCATGTACGGAAAGGTGCCAAACGCGGGGGCAAAGGCACCGGCGATCAGGTAGCGCATCCGGCGACGGCTGGTGCTGGTCACCGAGCGTTTATAGGCACGCCAGAAATTGATCCAGGCCCAGATCATGCTGCCCAGGTAAAACGCGGCAAACAGCCAGATCAAGGGCGGGGCGTTGAGGTGGGGAGCGATGAAATCGGTCTGCACCGAACCAACCAGGGCGGGAAAAGGCAGAGAGATCACAAAAACCGCGGCGATCAAATAGGTCAAGCGGATCAAACGGCTACGACGGCCCCTTGAGGGACGCCCGGTCGTGGCAAGCAAGGCATCGGAGAACCTCAAATATGTCGGGGGGAGCAGCATGATCCCAATCCACTGGAGCTTGACCAGAATGGCAATCCAAGCCGGAGAGGTGGTCACACTGGCAATCGCATCCCCCACAAAGATGATCACAACGCACAAAAAGATGGCCGCGACCGAGCGAGCGACCCAATCACGCAAATTGAACGAGAGAACATAGAGCAACAGTGAGAAAGCTGTGATCGCAATTCCCGCTGTAAGCAACTGATTGATTGTTTGTAAACTACCGATAAGCGTAGGCATGAGAACGAATCAAGAAACTAGACAAAACGAACAAGAAACTCAGCGCAACCATTGCGAAAAGAAGAGAGCGATATCGTGGTTAGCAAAATAATGATCGTTATAACCGCAAAGTTCAAAACCGAGTTTGCGGGCGAATTGAATCGCGGGGTAATTCTTGGGCTGCATGACCATGATCAACCGTTGGCTGCCATGCTGAAGAGCCCAATCCTGAGCCGCGAGGACAAGAGAGCTACCGACCTTCTGGCGGCGCATCCGCCGGGCCACGGCCAAATCGGTAACCCAGCTAGCTCCGAGATGTCGCTTCTGCTCCAGGCCGACATAACCCACCGGGGTGCCATCCGAAACGGCGACAAGCAAACCATCGCGATCAGTCCATTCATCTACCAGCACGTTGGGGTTATGAGGATAACGCACCTGGACCGAACGTGGCAGGCGAATCTCTCGAAAAACGATCTTGACCTCCCCAACATCTTGGTGAAAATCCATTTGCCAAACATGGTCGCTGGAATAATTATGCTCCAACTGTGTGAGAGCATGAATATCGGAAGCAATCGCGGATCGAATTTCAATTTCGGGCATAGCTATTCTTCGGAGGGCGCTTCAACGCGCACCCGAACAGCACAGGGAGCCGAGGCTTCACCCTGGTTGTCTGTGACAATCAGCCGCAAAATGTGCTCGCCAGGAGCAAAACGGGTTGTGTCCCAAAAGCCAAGCTCACCGTCTTGAACAGGTTCATCGCCCGCCTGAATAGTCTGCCAAGTGATCTCTTGAGCAGAGGTCACCTCAAACTTATAAAAACCAAAATTGGCGATATCGGCGCTACCGCGGATTTCAACCCTGTCCCGAATGGCCTCGCCTTCCTCGGGAGAGAGAATCTCGATCTGTCCCGGAACGCATCCATCAGCTTCAAGAGGGAGCGGCGTGGGCGCAGGGGTGGTTGGTTGCTCTTCCAGAACCACTTGCGTGCCTTCAAGGGTAACCGTTGGCGTGGCCAACAAATCCAGGGTGGGGGTAGGCACCGTGCCTGGATAATTGGGTGCAACCACCGAAGCAAGCCCAAATTCAGCTACCGCCAGAAACAGGATCACAACCAGCGTGCTGACAGCCCAATTCAAGCGGCTACGGGCGCTCTCTTGTTCAAGCCCAAAAGCAGCGCTGCGCAATTCTGCCCAAGCCAAGATGAACTTGCGCAACTGCCAGACGGCCAGAATCCCCAAAATCAGATAGATAAAGACTTGGTAGTCTTTGAAAAAGCGGAGTACTTCCGGCATCAAAAATTAGG
>CAZXXW010000041.1:0-23005 GCA_964644835.1 uncultured Anaerolineales bacterium | reverse complement strand
TTATCAAATAGTTGTTTCTGGTGGAACAAATGAGAATGCTGAAATAGCAATTACAAATAATATTATTATTGGTAATGGAGAAGGCCATGATTATGGACTTTATGGAAGCGGATTTGGAGAGTCTAAAATCTTTTTCAATAACAATGATGTTTCGAACTGTAACTACCATGGATTCTTCCTTGAGAGATGGTTAGGCGAAACAGAAGTTTCATACAATACCTTCACGGAAGTTGCTGATAATACCGGAAACAGATCCATTGGATTCATGACTTATGAAAAGAATACAGAAGCAGCAGGTATTGCTGACGTGACTACCAAACAATATGTTCATGACAACACCATAGATGCGAATGGCTCATGGGGTGGCATTATTTTTATAGCTCCTTATGGGTATGGTTATAACGACACATATTCAGGTGGTAGATACCAAGGTGGTAAATTTACCAATGTCGAAATCAAAAACAACACCATACTAAATCAAGGTGCAGCTGGAGCAGCAATTCAGTTGGAAGTTGATGGAGACTATGGCGGAATCTTCGATGCGGTTATTGATGGAAATTCAGTAACAGCTAAAACCCTCCATGAGGGTAGAGGTATTCGTATTCTAGCGGGCGCTGAAGGTGCTGTAATACAGAACAATGAATTCACAGAACTAAAAGTTGGTGTTTACCAAAGCTATAGCTGGGGAGAGCCGGGGGCAGTAGGGCCAACCGGCAATAAAGTAAATTATAATTCGTTCAACGACTGTGTATATGGTGTGGATAATCAATATACAGATATTTTAAATGTAGTTGACGCCACTCGCAACTGGTGGGGCGATGCCAGCGGTCCCGAGGATACGGCCGGCAGCAAAGAAGTGCTGGAAGATTATACCTGTAGCGAGGTGACTGTCGCTGAAATGAAGAATGCCAATGGACTTGGTGCTGGCGTTAGTGATAATGTTGATTACTGCCCTTGGACTACACAAGAAACACAGGATGATGGTGATGTTGGAGAAGATGGTGGTAAAGTCTCCCGGAAATGTATGGCTGATAACTCCGGCGGGGTTTGCAGAAAGAGCGTGGTAAAAGTTACAGTCTTTGAAAACACCGTGCCCGATGGAAGCCAAATCAGGATTCAAGAAAAATCTGGCGCCAATTTCCAACTCGGCGATCGGGTTTTCGATATCACGATCCTGGAGCCAAATGGAGAGGAATTGAACAACTTCGATCCTCCTGTTGAAATTTGTTTGAGACCAACCAACGCTCAACTCAAAAAAGCGGGCTGGAACTTCGCCAATTTGGTCATGTTCCACCGCCACGCAGGTGGTCCCTGGGAACCGGTTTATAACACCTACGAAAAGGATGGGAAATTGTGCGCCAAAATGTGGCTGCTGAGTGAATTCGCCATTGGCATTTCCCAATTGCCAGACACAGGCTTTGCTCCTGGTTTCAATCATGCTTTGCCTCTCCAGCCTGTCGAAAAAGCCTATTCAACATACGATGGTTTTATGCTTGATATCCCTTCTCTGGGGCTGAACATGCCTATTGTCGGTGTTCCCCTGGCAGAAGATGGCTGGGATGTCCAATGGTTAGGTCGGCGCGCCGGCTGGCTGCACGGAACTGCTTTCCCCACCTGGGCGGGCAACACGGCCATCACGGCCCATGTCTGGGATGCAGATAATAACCCCGGACCCTTCATCGATTTGGGTAACTTGCAACACGGCGATGAAGTCATTATCCATGCCTGGGGTCTGCGTCACACTTATGAAGTGCGCGGTACAGAGCAAGTCCGCCCCGATGATTTGCGTGCTTTGCCTCACACAGAATATGACACACTAACGCTGCTCACCTGCCAGGGATACGATGAATCCAGCAGCGAGTATGACTGGCGGCTGGCTGTACGAGCAGTGCTGATAGATGTTGAAGCGGAGTAATTGCAAAAAATTCTACTAAAAGCAGACCTCCGAGGTCTCGAAGACCTCGGAGGTCTTTTCTTTTTGATTATCTTTGACACCTCAAATCCTGATCACTTACGTGGGGCAAAACGGAGAAGTGTGGTACATTCAACAGCTATAGAAAATAGGCAATGGCGCAAAACTAACCCTGTGAAGCGAAAAAGGGTTTGCAGAGCAGTTTGCTAACCCCTTACCAGACGCTTTGAGACGTACAGAGAGCGTTTGTGCGCAATTCGTTCAAATTGGGGATGTTCTCCGAAAGTTCGTACAGGGTGACTTTTGCGCTACTGCGAAAACAGCTTTGTTAGGAGTCACGATGAAGTACCAAAACGTCAAAACCGAAGTCTACGATTGTGTCATCAAAGCCCAGGACGCCGGGCTGGTGCGCCTGTCGGCGGGGAATATCAGCACCCGTACCGACGATGGCAACGTCGCCATCACGCCGAGCGGAATCAAATATACGGAATTGAAGATCGACGAAATCTCGATCGTTGACCTGAGCGGCAAACTGCTCTCCGGGCCGAAACCGTCTTCAGAGACACCGATGCACACGGCCATCTTGCGGGCTTTGCCCCACGTGCAGGCGATCTGCCACACCCACTCGCCCTTCGCGATCACCTTTGCGATGGCGGGCCGAGATGTTCCCATGGTCAACTTGGAGATGTTCGTCCTCGGCGCGCCGATTCCCGTCGCTCCGTGGGCATGTCCGGGCTCTGCCGCCGCCGGGGAAATCACCGTCCAGATTTTCGAAGAAAGGCCCGAATTGAAGGCGATTCTGCTTTACAAGCACGGTCTCGTCGCCATCGGTGACAGCCTGGATCACGCTTTCGAGTGGGCTTACGACGCCGAAGTGGGGATGAGAACCTACTACCAGGCCTTGCAGATCGGCGACCCTGAACCCCTGACGGCGGAGCAGATTCAAGAAATCAAGGATGTTTATGGTGTCTAGGCTTGAGCCTTCGTGATTTCCAAGGATTGCGCTTCCCTGGGCTTTCACGTAAAATAGAGGCGAGGTCAATCTTTGCCGTAAGCGCTTGTCACCTAACCATAAAACTGGATTCCATGCCATGGGTATTCGATTCCGCGTCGATGCAAGGAACGTATGGATTGCCCTGGGGGCAACACCATACGTTCGCGAGGCGAATTCCCCGTCAGGCCCTGCCTGGCGGATTTTTGCTTAAACTCCGGTTTGATTTCCCAACATTTGACACCTGACACCTGACACCCGATTCCCTAATCCCTGACTCTAGAAAGGAGCATCTTCATGTCTGACCTTCGCAATCGCCTACGAATCCCCGCCGACCGGCTTGATGAGATCAACGCTGTTCTGCTTGATCCGGATATGGCTGTGATCAACGATTTTCTCGATGTGGTCGCCCAATATGGCACCCCCGAGGAGATCAACGCCAAGGCCCGCCGTGCCCGCCAGATCGATAACCTGATGGCCAACGTTCGGGACACCAAACCGGACTACCTCGCTGACCTGGAGTGGCTGATCGAGCAGCGCGATAAGGGCGCCTTCATCAGTGTGGCCGATTACCGCCGCAAGGTGCTCGGCGACCAGGCTGACCAGATCGATTTCGCCGATGACTACGCCGTCACCCTGGAGATCAGCGCCTTGCAATACTTTCCCTGGCTGCGGATGATCGCCGAACGGGCGATTGAAGAAGAGATGCTCATGCCCGGACGTTTCATCCGCGTTCGCAAGATGAAAGAGCAGGAGGCCGATGGCGACCTGGCCGCTGTCGCCGCGGCGATGCAGATCGTTGGCGCCTCTTATGTTGAAACCCTGGATACCAAGGGTACCGACGGCTCCAACGTTCACCTCGGTGGGCCGGAAACGATCACAGGTTACTTTGGCGGAGTCGGCCAACCCAACGAGCATGCCATCCAATGGTTAGACGAGTTCCTTTACTATTACACTGAATACGGCGTCCGCCAGGTTTTGAACGTCAACCCCGGTACCGTCTTCCTGGCGTACATGCTCCACCGTTTGGGCGTCGATATCGAGTTCAAGATTTCGGTTTTCATGGGCAACGATAACCCCTATGCCGCTTTGTGGACCTTGCTGGGGGCCAAACTGTTTGCCCGGGAGGACGGCTCCACCCCCTTGATCGGTTTCAATTGGAGCAACAGCGTCAACAACGAAACCATGGAAGTCACCGCCCAGTTCCGCAAAGATTGGGGCTTTGAGGACATCGTCCGCTTTGAGCACCACATCACCGAGACGTTCAAGAGTATCGTCATCCAACCGTACAATCGCCGGGATGAATTGGTCGAAATCGCCGATCATGTCGCCAACATCTCGGCCAAACACGAGGGCGGCGATCCCGAACTTGACAAGACGCGTGAGCACCCTACCGATATTCTCGATTATTTCCGCGACAAAGACGAAATCATCGAAACGGGTGATTGGGACGCCCTGACGCTCAACTTCCGGGACAAGTTCGATGCTCTGAACAAAACCGCCTGGGCGTTGACGGAGAATGGGCTCTCGTTTGTGGCAGCGCGCAATTTACACGAATAGACAGGTAACTGTATACTGAAATGACCCATATGCTCGTCAGCCCCTATCTCCAATTCGTTCTCAACCCCGGCGCTGCTACTTGGAGCCTGTTCAGCAGTCAAAGCGATGGCCCCTATCTTGAAGATGTCTCCCAAAACATCCGCTATCGGCGCAAGGGTAGTCGCTTTCGAGCCATGGAGAAAGGGGAGAACGTTCGGGTCGAAAAAATGGAGGCGGATTCACCCCACGGGCAGGTCACGAAACTCAACGTCTTCCTCGATTCGGGCCAAAACGGTCTCCGCTTCATCCTGCGCTTTGCTTTGCCCCAGGCGCATCCTCTCTTATTGTGGCAGGTAGAGATCGACAATCAGGGGGACGCTTCTGTGGAGATCGAGCGGATCGAAATGTTGACGGCGGGATTCTTTCCAAAGGAACGTTTCCTGCCTCAAGAAGGCCCGCTGGTGTTCGACCTTGCTGCCCCACCCGCAGGGCGCGGCGTGATTCGCCCACATCCTGATCCCGGTGAACTGGCCTTCTTCTCCAATGGGTGGCAATCCTGGTCCCATACGGGCGTTTATGGAAGCGACCAGCGCTACCGGAATACCCGCCTGGGCCCTCTCGGCGCGCCGATGTGGTACAACCCGGGCACACCACGTCCCAAAAAGCGGGGCCATTTTGGCAGTGATATGTTTGGCGTCCTCGGTGACCGGCTTCACCGCACGGGAATCTTGGCCGGCTTTCTTTCCCAAAAGCAGCATTTCGGCTCTCTGGAAGCCTGGATTGGCGATCCGCTTTACCCTGCTTTGCGCTTGTGGGCCAGCGGCGACCGCGCCCGCCTTGACCCCGATACCAGCATCAGCACCGATTGGGCCTGCATCCAATTCGTCGACATCGACGCACCTGACCCATTGGGACCTTACCTCGATGCCACAGCGCAAGCACACGACCTTCATCGCGCTTCGCACCTCGCACCCCGCACGTCGTACCCCTCGACCGGCTGGTGTTCCTGGTACCATTTTTATCAGGATATCGACGAGAATAAGATCACCGCCAACTTGAACGCGGCCACAGAGTTCAGGGATAACGCTGATGAAGATGGCCTGCCCGTGCCCCTGGATTTGTTCCAGATCGACGATGGCTTCCAGGCTCAGGTCGGCGATTGGTTTCAGTTTTCATCCCGTTTCCCCAACGGCGTGGCCCCTTTGGCGGCCCAAATCGAGGCCAAGGGTTTCACCCCTGGTTTGTGGCTGGCGCCTTTCATCGTCCATGCCCGCTCCGAACTGGCCCGCCAGCATCGCGATTGGTTGCTGCGCAATCGCTGGGGATTGCCGGTCAACGCCGGGTTTGTCTGGAACAACTTCAACAAAGCTCTGGATCTGACTCATCCCGAAGCGCTGGCCTATGCCTGTGATGTCGTTCACACCGCTGCCCATCGCTGGGGGTTCCCCTATCTCAAGCTCGATTTTCTCTACGCCGCCGCTCTGGCCGGACGGTACCGCGACCGCACCAAAACTCGCGCTCAGGTCTTGCGAGACGGTCTGGAAGCCTTGCGCCAGGCGGTTGGTCCCGATGTCACCCTGCTCGGCTGCGGGGTCCCGCTGGGCTCGTCCATTGGCGTTTTCGACGCCATGCGCATCGGCGCCGATGTTGCCCCGCGCTGGCTGCCAGAATGGAATCAGCGCGACTTTTTCCTGCCGCGGGAGCCGAGCATGCCCTCCACCCGCAACGCTCTCCAGAACACGCTCACCCGCGCCCCGTTGCACCGCCGCTGGTGGATCAACGACCCCGATTGCTTGCTCGTCCGGCCCGACTCCGAGCTGACCCTGGCCGAGGTGCAAAGCTTGGCCACCGCCATCGCCCTGACCGGCGGCTCGCTGCTGCTCTCCGACGATTTGCCCGACCTGCCGTCCGATCGTCTGCGCATCGCCGCCCAATTGCTGCCCCTGATTGGCGAGCGGGCCCGGGTTTTGGATTGGTTCGACGAGCCGATGCCCGGCCTGCTGCGGTTGGATTTGGAAAACGAGACCGGCCAGTGGCATCTCCTGGCGATTTTCAACTGGGAAGATGAGCCCACCGGGGAGCAGACTCTGCCCTTGGAGCAGTTCGACTTGCCCGTGGGAACGTATTTTGCCCGCTCGTTTTGGACGGGAAAATCAAAATCCACGCTGGGTGGATCGCTGACCTTGGAGCCGATCCCGGCCCATGGCGTCTCTCTGCTCTCCCTGACGCCCGACCCCGGCACGGGAGAGCCGCTTTATTTGGGCAGCGACTTGCACATCTCCCAGGGCTTAGAAGTGGCCCAATGGTCAGCGGCCAACGGGGAGGTAGATTTCCTGCTCCACCGACCGGGGGCTGCTCATGGTCAGATCGAGCTTCATCTCGCCTCTCCACCCTCACAAATCCTCCTAGAACGTGAAAGCGTCTTCTGGGAGCAGCCCAGCCCCGGAATCTATCGTCTTGACGTGGCGTTCTCTCGCCGTGCTCGTATCGAGATAAAATAAGGAGTTAACCATGAAACGATCCCCCCGACTTTTCATCACCGTGATGGTCTTGCTGCTTGCCGTTTTGGCGTGCAGTGTCGATGTGCAACTGACCGATGAGCCGCCAACAGAGGCCCCGCCTGCGGTGCAGCCGGCGACGACGACGCCGATCGAGCAGCCTCCCACAGAGCCTCCAACCGAGATGCCGCCGACGGATGTTCCCACCGTGCATCCTTCGATCACGGCGGAGCCGCCCACAGTGGAGCCCATACCGGCAGCCAGCCCCTACACACCGAGCGGATTCTTGATGGCTGCACCCGCCGGGAACAGTGTCACGGTCTATACTCGCGAGGGCCAACCGACAGGTAGTTTCCAAGCCCCCGGCTTGAACCTGGGGCCGTCGAGCAACCTTCATGTCGCCGGCAGCGCGCCGGGAGGGGTGATCCAGTCGCCGGTAATTTTCAGCGCTTTCGACGAAACGGCCAAGATCAAGCAGAATCTCAACGGTCAGATCAGCGACTTAATCGTCAATCAAGATTTGGGCTATCTGGCCGGCGCCGACGGGCAGAACGCCTGGGTGCACACGACCGTTTCTTGGAACGGCGATGCCCTGGCCAGCAGGCTCTATGCCCATGGTCCGGGTGGTGGCGGCGCTTCTCCTTTGTTGGAGCGGGTAGACCCGACCAGTTACGCCGTCCAGCCGTTGGCCGTGCAGGCCAGTGCGGGAGAGCCAATGGGGGTTTGGTATGCGCTGATGCCCTGGGGGATTGGCGGCGACATCGTCTTTCCGCCCCGCCAGGGTTTGTACTATCTCGATATCACCGCCGGCGGCACCGAAACACTCTTCCTGACCGAAGATTTTAGCCCCCAGGGACTCTCGCCAGATATGACCTGGATTGCCTACATCCCGGTCGATTTTGGCGCCGGGCAAAGCAGCAACACCCGGCTGACCCTGTATAATTTGTATTCCACCGTAATGGTCGAGATTCCCTTGCGACAGGGCAGCGATCGTGGCGCCGGGTATGTGGCCTTCTCGCCGGACAATCAACGCGTCGCCTGGATGGAGGGGTCGGGCTGGCTGATGGCCGAGACGCCCAACTTCCGCTCCAAGGTGATCGTTGCCGACATCAACGGCAATATCATCGCCGAGTTGAGCGATCAGCAAATTGCCTCGGTGACCGGATCGCCCAACGCCACCTGGGTGCAGCCTGCCGGGTGGTTGGATGGTGAGACGCTCTTGGTAGAGGTAATCGGCGAAGATTGGAATAACCGTTCCCTGGTGAAAATGCGCTTTGATGGCAGCCAGATGAGCGTATTGGCCACGGGCGCGTTCGCCGGGTTCGTTTATCCCTGATCTGGACGAGTATCGCCTTCATCGATGTGATCGGATGATCTTCAAGCTGATTTTTGGCCCATTGCCTTACACTTCTGACATATTTGAAATATACTAGTGTCTATTGTCATATTGCCTGTTAAAAGGGGGTTTGTTATACTTCCATGCTGGAATATTATCGCCTTGATGACTTGAGAGGCAGCGATCCGGACTGGATAGCTGCCTCACAGCCTCATTCCGCTCAGTATTGAAGATTTGCTGCGCTGCACCGATACGGCGAGATTAGAACTCCCGCTGGCGGAGAGGGTTTGCATCAAAACAGAGCGAGGAAGAAACAGTTTTTTCGTACCCGTAGTATTTTCGTTACCATAGTGCAAGGAGATATAGTATGAGCCTATACATGTTAGAGAAAGGGGCTATTGCTCCGCTGGTCGAGGCGCTGATGGCGGATTATCGGGTAGTCGGTCCCAAGGCAAAAGGCCCTAAATTTGCCTTTGACACGATCACCGATCCGGCTGAAATGCGGCTCGATTACAATACGACCATTTTGCCCCCCAAGAAAGTTTTTCAGCCTCAACATGAGAGGCTGGCAACGTTCAACTTGCAGGGTGATCCTGAGGCCTCTTCTTTTGTTGAAGCAGAGCCAACTGTCTTGTTTGGCATTCACACCTGCGATTTGAAAGCGATTAGCTTGCTGGACGAAGCTTTCTCGGCCGATTATCCCGATGCGCATTATCTCTCCAGGAGGGAGAACACGCTTCTGGTCAGCATCGAATGTCTGGAGCCCTGCGATGAGTATGCCTTCTGCAAAGATATGGGCACCTTGACGCCGGAAAGCAAGAATTTCGACCTTCACCTGACCGAGATGGAATCCGGTTACCTTGTCGAGATCGGTTCCGAGGCAGGGCAAGAATTGCTTGCCACCTATGCTCAAGCCAGCGCGGCGAAAGAACAGGAAGGCAGATTGGATCAAATCCGCAGCGACAAACAGCAACAATTTAAGAACCGACTCAATTTTGACGCCGCCGAACTGCCCGAGATGTTGGCTGCCGCATTTGAGCACCCCGTCTGGGAAGACATGGGCGACCGCTGCTTTGCCTGTGGCTCGTGCACCAACGTTTGCCCGACTTGTTATTGCTTCAACGTTGAAGATGAGGTCAACATGGTCTTGACCGAGGGTGAGCGGGTGCGCAGTTGGGATTCCTGCCAACTGGATGAGTTTGCCTCTGTGGCCGGCGGTGAAAATTTTCGCGAGGCTCGCTCTGCCCGTCAGCGTCACCGCTTGATGCGCAAGGGGAAATACCTCTACGAAAAATTCGACGAACTTGGCTGCGTGGGCTGTGGTCGCTGCATCCGCACGTGCACAGCGAAAATTAGCATTGTCGAAAGCTTCAATGCTATCCACAACGGGAAATAGGAGAAGGATAACGATGAAAGAATCTATCTATACACCACAGATGACACAACTGGTCAGCGTCGAAGAGCTGACCGATTTGGAGAAGCTCTTCACGATCAAGGCGCCGAATGGCGGTTTGGGCCATGAGCCCGGTCAATTTGTGATGGTAACCGCTCCTGGTGTGGGCGAAGCGCCTATTTCCATCAGTTCTTCTCCCAGCCGCTCCAACGGAGAGTTCGAACTCTGCGTGCGCGAGGTTGGCAATGTGACCAAAGCGATGCACAAGATGAAGGCCGGGGACACCCTCGGCATTCGCGGCCCCTTCGGAGCCAGTTTCCCGGTGGAGAAATTCCGCGGCAAGGACGTTCTCTTTGCCCCGGGTGGGCTGGGCATGGCCCCGCTGCGCTCGTTGATCAACGAAGTGATCGATGATCGCGATTCCTTTGGCCGGGTAATCATTCTCTACGGCGCCAAGAAACGCAGCGAACTGCTCTTCTGCAACGAAGTTGCCGAATGGCTCGAGCGCGATGACGTCGAATGCTACTTGACTGTAGACTGTGAAGATACCAGCGACGAATGGCATCCCGGTAAAAAATTTGATTGCAACATTGGTGTAATTACCACGCTCTTCCCCGATGTTTCCATCAATCCGGAAAATACCGTCGCGGCGACATGTGGCCCTCCGATTATGTACCGCTTCGTTCTTCAGGAAATGTTGAGCAAAGACATCCCTGAGGACCAAATTTACCTCTCACTTGAGCGCCGGATGAAGTGTGGTGTCGGCAAATGCGGTCACTGCCAAATTGAAAGTTTATATTGTTGTCAAGACGGCCCTGTTTTCAACTATGCTGAGATCAAGGGCTTCGAGGAGGCACTCTAAGATGACAAACGAAAAATCACAAAAGACAAACGGCAAACCTAAGGTCGCCTTCTTTGATTTCGCCTCATGCGAAGGTTGCCAATTGACCGTCGTCGATGCCCTTCAGACCCATCTCGATTTGCTCGAGATGGTCGAAATCGTCCAATTTCGCGAGGCGATGACCGAGAAAGGGCAAGATTATCAAATCGCTTTCGTCGAGGGGTCTTGCACCCGCGAGCAGGACGAAGCCCGTCTGTTCAAGATTCGTGAGCAGGCTGATCTCGTTGTCGCTTTGGGCGCTTGTGCCCATACCGGTTGCGTCAACGCCCTCAAGAACATTCAGCCCTCGTTGCAGGAAGTTCGCGAGTACGTTTATGGCGACAAAGCCGAATGGTACGATACCTATCCGGCGCGGCCGATCGGCGCGGTCATCGACGTCGATGCTTTCATCCCCGGATGCCCCATCGACCGTGAAGAGTTCGTCAAAGTCGTCAAGAATGTTCTCCTGGGCAAACGCCCCGGCATACCCGATTATCCCGTCTGCGTTGAGTGCAAGCTGAAGGAAAACGTCTGCTTGCTGCTTGAAGGCAAACCTTGCCTCGGTCCCATCACCCGGGCCGGATGCGACGCCATTTGCCCCACCTACGGCGACGGCTGTGAGGGCTGCCGCGGTTTGATCCCCCACCCGAATGAGAATGCGATGAAAGACGTTCTCGACGATGCAGGTTTAACAGTAGATGAAATTATGGCTCGTTTCACCATGTTCAATGCTTATCAGGTACAGGAACGAGAAGCTGCAGAGGAGACACAATGAGTTCTAAACAAGTAAACGTACATCACGTCACGCGCGTTGAGGGACACGGCAACATCGTTGTTGACGCCGAGAATGGCGACATCAAAGAATGTCGCTTCGACGTTGTCGAAGCGCCGCGCTTCTTTGAAGCCTTTGTGCGCGGCCGCCCCTATACCGAGATCAACCACATCACGTCGCGCATCTGCGGAATTTGTTCCGTCGGCCACTCCACCACCAGCGCGATGGCCACCGAGAAAGCCCTGGGCGTCGAGCTCACCGAGCAGGCGATCTTGCTGCGCAAGCTACTCTTCCATGGCGAGATCATCGACAGCCACGTGCTGCACACCTACTACCTGGTAGCCCCGGACTTCTTTGGTGCTGGCTCTGTGATTCCGTTGATCGCGATCAACCGCCCGGTGGTTGAACGTGCTTTGCGCATCAAGAAACTCGCCGGTGATTTGTCCGCTATGATCGCTGGGCGCCACACCCATCCTTGCGCTTTGGTTGTTGGTGGCTTCACCCACACACCCAGCGAGGCCGATTTGGTCGCCATGCGCGAACGTTTGGTCGCTGCTCGCGAAGATATGGATGCTTCTGTGGAGCTGTTTGGCTCGCTAGACTGGCCCCAGTTCGAGCGCGAGACGGAATACATCTCCTTGACCAAGGATGATGAATACGCCTTTGTTGGCGGCCGCATCAAGACGACCGACGGCTTCGAATATCCCGTCGAAGACTACTTGAAAGTGACCAACGAGAAATGCGTCCCCACCTCCACGGCTAAATGGACCCATCACAACCGTGATGCTTACATGGTCGGGGCGCTGGCCCGCTTCAACAATAACTACGATCAACTTCACCCCAAGGCCAAAGAAGCCGCCGAGCAACTGGGCATGAAGCCGCTCGTCACCAACACGTATCTCAACAGCGCCGCTCAGGTCGTCGAGATGGTTCACTGTGTCGAAGACGGCATTGAGCTCATCGACGAACTGCTCGAACGCGGCATCGAACCGGAAGAGCCCGCCGAGATCACCCGCACATCCGGTGAAGCGGTCGCCTCTTGCGATGTGCCTCGTGGCATTCTTTTCCACCACTACAAGTACGAGGATGGCATTTGCAAAGAAGCAAATTGCATCATCCCCACCAACCAGAACTATGCCAACCTCGATCTCGATATGAAGGCCCTCGCACCTCAGATTATCGATCAGCCCGAGGATGACATCCGCCTGGCGATGGAAATGTTGGTCCGTGCTTACGACCCCTGCATTTCCTGTTCGACGCACTATCTCGATATCGAATTTGTATGATCTACACAGGCGAGGCGGGTTGTGATTCTTCGCAACCCGCCACGCTCGTTTTAGGATTGGGCAACCCGCTGCGGGGGGACGACGGCGTGGGCCCATTTGTGGTTAAAGCCCTGGAGAGGCGCGACCTGCCGCAGGGGGTGGAGGCCCTCGATGGTGGCAGCGGGGGATTAGCCTTGCTGCAAGTCATCGAAAGCCGGGACCGCGTCATCGCCATCGACGCCGCCGAGATGGGCCGCCAGCCAGGGGAATTTGTCCGCTTTCAGCCCGATGAGGCCCGTTTTCGCCTCCGTTCCGAAGAGTTTTCCTTTCATGAAACCGGCTTGGGCGAGGCCCTGGCCCTGGCCAAGGCCCTCGATCAACCTCTCCCGGAGATGATCATCTACGGCGTCCAACCCGCCCAAATGGATTGGGGCGAAGGCCTGAGCCCGGCTGTCCGCGCGGCCGTTCCTGACCTGATTGAAGCGATTTTGTCTGAATTGAACGGTTAAGACTTCGGAAGTCTCCATGACTTCCGAAGTCTCTTTTTATAAACTGTCGCCTCAAATTTTGATCCATTTCCATCCAGTTGAATCACCCCCGATAAGCTATAATAACGTTATGAAAACTCCTCCTTCCCTTCAACCGTTTTTCGATCCCAAAGGCGTCGCTGTGGTTGGCGCTTCGGATAATCCCACCAAATTGGGTTATCGTTTGGCCAATAACCTGGTGCGCAGCCATTACCAGGGCGCGGTTCATTTTGTGAACATCAAAGGAGGGCAATTCTTAGGGCGACCAATCTACACCAGCCTGATGGATGTCCCCGATCCGGTTGATATGGCCATCATCTTGATCCCGGCGCCCTACGTCGCTGGTGTGCTCCGGGACTGCGGCCGGCGCGGCATCCATGCCGTTATCATTGGCTCGGGGGGATTCCGCGAGGCCGGGCCCGAAGGCAAACAGCTCGAGGAAGAGATCATCGCCGTGGCGGAAGAAGAAAATATCCGTATGATCGGGCCCAACTGCATTGGCTTGCTGGATACTCATTTGCCCATCAATGCGACCTTCTTGCCGCCACCCGGGCCGACGCCCGGTGATGTCGCTTTTATTTCACAATCCGGGGCGATTTGTGCCGCCGTGATCGACTGGGCCCGCGGCCAGGGCTACGGTCTCTCCCGCTTGTTGAGCATGGGCAACCAGGCTGATCTTGGTGAGACGGATATGCTCGTTCCTGTGGCTTCAGACCGATATACCAATGTCTTGGCGCTCTACATCGAGGGCGTTAAAGATGGCCGCCGTTTCGTTAACGAAGCTCGCAAAGTCGTCGCTCAAAAACCGATCATCGCCCTCAAAGTCGGTCGTTTTGAATCCGGCCAGCGCGCGGTTGCATCTCACACCGGCGCGTTGGCGGGCAAAGAGAGCGCCTACAATGCTGCTTTTCGCCGGGCGGGCGTACTCCGTGCCGAAACCAGCGAAGAGATGTTCGATCAGGCCCGGGCTCTGGCCTGGTGCCCCCTGCCCAAGGGGCGCCGCGTTGCCGTGTTGACCAACGCCGGCGGACCCGGCGTCACTGCGGCCGATGCTCTCGAGGGCCTCGGCATGAAGTTGGCCGACTTTAACGAAGAGACCCAGGCGGCCTTGCGAGATTCGCTGCCCGCCGCAGCGGGAATGCACAACCCGGTCGACATGCTCGCCGGCGCGGGGCCAGATGATTTTGCCCATCTCCTTGACATTCTGCTCGCCGACCCCGGCGTCGATAGCGCTATGGTTATTTTCCCCACCCCGCCGATGTCCAGCGCCGGTGCGGTCGCCAAGGCGATCATCCCTGTGATTCACAGCATAGATAAGCCCGTCGTCGTCGCCGTGATGGGCGAGTTGCTCATCCAAGAGGCTGTGGAGCATTTCCGCGCCGCCCGCGTGCCCGAATATCGCTTCCCCGAGCGGGCTGCTGCTGCCCTGGCCGCTTTGGCCGAGCGCTCCGAGTTGCTGGATTACGCCCAAGACGAGCCCGTTCTGCGCCGGGATGTGAAGCCCGCTGTTGTGGATGAGAATCTTGACAGCCCGGGCCCGAACAGCGCTAACAATATTCTCGAGGCCTACGGCATCGCCACCGCCCGGATGGCCTTGGCGCGCGACCCCGACGAAGCTGCCGCCGTCGCCACGAAGATGAGCTTTCCGGTGGTGATCAAGGTGGCCTCGGCCGATATTTCCCATAAATCCGA
Organism: uncultured Anaerolineales bacterium; assembly: GCA_964644835.1. Lineage (GTDB taxonomy): Bacteria > Chloroflexota > Anaerolineae > Anaerolineales > UBA11858 > JAYELX01. The sequence goes on along the minus strand of CAZXXW010000041.1, from coordinate 8,200 downwards.
TGTCGGCGGCGTGCTGCTCGATCTCGACGATGAGCAGGCTGTTCGTGATGGGTTTAATGCGGTCGTCGCTCGGGCTCAGTCGGCCTATCCCGATGCCGAGGTTGATGGCGTCTATGTGCAGCGGATGATCCCCGCCGGGCAGGAGGTGATCGTCGGCGCGGTGCAGGATCCCCAATTTGGCCCCGTGGTTATGTTTGGCTCCGGCGGCACAGAGGTCGAGGGGCTCAAAGACGTCGCCTTTGGATTGGCCCCGCTGACGGCCAGCGAAGCCGAATTGATGCTTGACTCCACCTGGGCGGGCCGCAAGCTGAAGGGCTACCGCAATCTGCCGCCCGCCGACCGGGAGGCTGTGCTCGACGCGCTGATCAGGATGGCGCAATTGGCCGCCGGCCATCCCCAACTGGCGGAGGTCGAAATCAATCCCCTCCAGGTGCTGGCGGAGGGGCAGGGCGCCATCGCCGTGGATGTCCATATCAGCACGGAGCGATGAGTTCGGCCTGGGCCGCGGCGGAACAATTTGCCGCCAAGGGGCACATCCTTGCTGTCGACGCCTTCGGTGACGGCAACATCAACGATACCTATCTGGTTCGGATGCGGAGAGGTGATGTCGAGCGATTCGTCCTCCAGCGGATCAACACCTACGTGTTTCCCCACCCGGAACGGATCGTCGCCAACTTGCGAACATGCATCGATCACGTCGAACAACGAATCCAGCTTGCGAGTGAGTCCGCTCCGCCCCGTTGGGAGATGCCCGATCTGCTCGCTACGCGCGCGGGCGAAAAGTATTATCTCGACGCCGATGATGCGTTTTGGCGGGCGATCAGTTTCATCGAGGACGCCCGCACCTTCGACACCATTCAAGATCAGACCCATGCTCGGGAGGTGGGAACCGCCCTGGGCTTTTTCCATTCCCTGCTTAGCGATCTCAGTACCGATAGGCTTGATGACACCTTGCCGGGGTTTCACATCGTGCCAGAATATCTGGCTGCTTATGACCGCGTCAGGGATCGTCTGTCCGATACGACTTCTGGACCGGAAGGGCGTTATTGCGCTGCCATGATTGAAGCGCGGCGTGCGTGGGCCGGCTTGCTCGAAGATGCCAAGGCCCGCGGGGATTTGCAGGTCCGCAACATCCACGGCGATCCCAAGGTCGACAATATTCTCATCTCCGACCGGAGCGGCCGTGCTGTCGGAATGGTCGATTTGGATACGGTCAAGCCCGGGCTGATCCAATACGATCTCGGCGATTGTCTCCGTTCCAGTTGCAATCCCCTTGGCGAGATGACGGACGACTTCGATGATGTGCGCTTTGAAATCGATCTCGCTGAACCAATTCTGGAGGGGTATCTCGACCAAGCGGCCTCTTTTTTGTCCCCCAACGATTGTGCTGTCATTTACCCGGCTGCCCGAGTGATGATCTTCGAGATGGGCTTGCGTTTCTTTCAGGATTATCTCGCTGGGAATGTCTATTTCAAGGTCGAGCATCCCCAGCACAATTTGGAGCGCGCTGTTGTTCAGTTTAAGTTGCTCGAAAGTCTCGAAGCCCAGCAAGGGGCGATGCAAACCTTGATCAAATCCCTGCTTCCCAGCAGCCCGTCACCACGGTGACCAATTGCTCCAGGCCGCGGCTGATCGGCTTGATTTGCAGGTACTCTTCCATCGTGTGAGCGCCGCCGCCCACCGTCATGCCGATGCAGATGCTGGCCATGCCCCGGCTAAGGGGGATGTTCGCATCGGTGGAGCCGATGTTGAAATTCGGTTCGATGCCTTCAGCCTCCAGGGCCTGTTTGGCTAGTTTGGCCAGGGGGTGATCTCGTGCGATCTCGCCGATGGGACGATCTCCAATGATCTCCATTTCAAAAGTGACCGAATCCCGGCATGATTCCGCCACCAGGGCTTCGACTTTCTTGACCACCTCGGAGAGGGTCTCCGATTTCTCGGAGCGTAAATCCAGCTCGATGCAGGCCCGGGCGGCGATCGTGTTCACCGATGTGCCCCCGGCGATGGTGCCCACGTTCAGGCTGGTGCGCGGCGTCTCCGGCAGGGGGATGGCGTCGAGGGCTGTGACTAGCCTGGCGATTTGGTGAATGGCGGATGGCTTGCCGTACTCGGCCCAGGAATGTCCCCCTTCGGTGTGGGCGCTGATTCGGTAACGGCGCACGCCCAAGCCGCGGTGATAGATTTGACCCAGGGCGAGCCCCTCCAAGACGATGTAAGCCAGCGGTGCGTCGCCGAAACGGTCAACGACGGCGCGCATACCGCGCAAGTCGCCGACGCCTTCCTCGCAGACATTGGCAACCAGCCACAGGTCGCCGGGCAGCGAGATGTCACGCTGGCGCAAGGTCCAGACGAGACCAAAAAGACCGGCCACGCCCAAGCTGTTGTCGCCGATCCCGGGGCCGCTGATTTTGCCCTCTTCTGGCGTGATGCTCAAATCTGTATCGGCGGGGAAGACGGTGTCACTGTGCGCGGAGACGACCAGGGGCGGCGCGTCTCCTGTGCCAGGCTGCCTGGCGTAAACATTCCCGATCGTGTCGATTTCGACATTGCTCAGCCCTTCGTCGCTGAAACAACGGCTTAAAAAAGAAGCACGTTCCGCTTCGTGGAACGTGGGCGCCGGGATTTGCTGAATTTGGATGGTCAAGTCGAGCAGGCGGTCGAGGAGCGGTGTCATCGTTTCTAGAGTTCGCGCACCGATTGCCGCAGGGAGGCGAGCCGGGCCTGGGGCAAACCGGCTAACACATCCATGGCGAAGAAGATGCCGCTCCCTTCGGAAACGATCGAGGCGGCGATATTGCCGTAAAGAGTTGCTTCGAGGGGATCATAGCTTTGGCGGTATCCGGCTAAAAATCCGCCGCAAAAGGCGTCACCCACACCGGTTGGGTTTGCTATGCGGGCCGGGTAGGCGGGAATCTCCCAGCGGGAGTCGGAGGCGGCATCATAGAGCCATTGACCCCGTTCGCCCCGTTTGATGACGATATGATCGCAGCCGTACCCAGCCAGGGTCTCGGCCATCTCCCAAACGTTGTCGCTTTTGCCCTCGAACAGGGCGCGCAAATCTTCTTCGGCGGGGATGAAGGCGGTCAACCCGGTGACCAGGCTTGGGATGTCGCTCCAGAACGTAGGGTTCATGTAGCTCGAAACCGGGTCAAGGGTCACCGTTGTGAAGCCGTTCTGGCGTAAGGCCGCCGGCATCAGGCTGTGACTGAGCAGATCCAGGGGGCAAAGATGAGCGGCGACGGCATCCTGATAGGATTCAGGAATATCGGTCTGGTGCAGCGCGGTGGGCGCCTTTTCGACACGGCTGTCGAGTTCTTCCCGGCGGACTTTGTATCCCAGCAATGCTTTGGGATAATCGATGCCTAGGCGGGCAAAATGGGGGATCGGATCGCCGCTGATCCGAGTGACCTTGTCTTTATAAACGTAGAAGTTGCGCACATCCACGGCTTGGGGCAAGACGCGGACGCCGGTGGTGTCGATCCCGTTTCGTTGTAGTTCTTGGAGCCACGCTTGAGGGAAATCTTCACCGACGCGCGCCATAATTCCGGGGGGTGGATCTGGCTCCCAGATTTTTGCTCCAACAGCGGCGTAGGGTACGTTACCGCCCAAAACATCCAGGACGGGTTCATCGTTGGCAGTGATGTAGTAATCGCGGTTGAGTCTGCCGGCAAAGACGAAAGTGGGTGTTTGAGTTTCCATGCTGACATTATACGTGATTTTGGTCCTGTTTGTAACAGGTGAAATGCGGTTTTTCGGTTAATCACATTTGCGAATTATGACCGCACTGAGCAGTATTACCACTGCGCATCCTTTGCTCCCCTTGAATAGTTTAGATGCTATACTACCGGCGTTTCGATGCGATCGCCCTTCGCGTTGAGTGAGGCGAATAATCCTGACATTTCTCCGCAAAAAAACGCAGAATCTCCTTGAAGGAATAGCAAAACCCTGATATATTACAGATATATTATCTTGCGGCATAACAGGAAATTCCTGTTGATAACCATTCCGGCGTAGTGACATAAATAACTTGCGAACGACAACTTTTTCAATGATAATCAGGCTCTGTACAAATACTTTCGCCTCGTTTATCCATTTTACCTTGGTTTCTGAGGGTGAATTGTTAGGAATGCTTCTAATGCCAGAATGTACTCCTTGCCGAAGATAGATAGGTGGTTTTTAAGCCGCCTTCTTTTATTTTAAGTCTTTGATTTCGTTGAAGGTTTGTGATGGAGAGACCTCTCTCCGGTTGTCAAAAAAATTAGAAAAGAGGAGATCATTATGACAGCTAAGCTTATTGATGGAAAAGCAATTGCCAAGCAGGTGCGCGAGAAAGCGGCCGAAGATGCAGCGATGCTTGTGGAGAAGGGCTACGATCCCCCCGGCCTGGCTACCGTTTTGGTGGGTGAAGATCCTGCTTCCGAAGTCTACGTGGGCATGAAGCAACGCGCCTGCAAGCGTGCTGGGATCAATTCCTTTGGCCACACGCTCCCAGCCGATGCCTCCCAAGAAGAAGTGGAAGCCTTGGTCAAAGAATTGAACGAAGACCCGGCCGTTAACGGCATTTTGGTGCAACTACCGCTTCCCGACCACCTCGATGATGAAGCCGTCTTGAAGACCATTAGCGTGGAGAAGGACGTCGATGGTTTCCATCCGGTCAATATTGGCCGCCTGGCCCAGAAGGGTCGCGAGCCTCTGTTTGTGCCCTGCACCCCCGACGGCGTTATGTATCTGCTGGAGCAATCGGGCGTTGAACTCGAAGGTGCCGAGGCCGTCGTGATTGGCCGTTCAAACATCGTCGGGATGCCCGCCGCCTTGTTACTGGTCAAACGAAACGCCACTGTGACCATCTGCCACTCTCGCACCAAAGATCTGCCCGAGGTATGCCGTCGAGCCGATGTTCTCATCGCCGCAGCGGGTCGCGTCGAGATGGTCAAGAAAGATTGGGTCAAACCGGGCGCTGCTGTCATCGACGTCGGCACCCACCGCATCGAAGACCCCAACACCGAAAAAGGATATTATCTGACTGGCGATGTGGACTTCGACGAAGTCAAGGAAGTGGCTGGCTGGATTTCCCCCTCCCCCGGAGGCGTTGGCCCGATGACCATTGCTATGTTGCTGCGCAATACCGTCAAGTCCGCTAAGATGGCCGCTGGACTGGACGTGGATTAATCATTTTGCAAACCTCTTTTTTGGGTTTGTGTTTTATGGTCAAAGTTCATTTATCTAGAGAGAAAGGGTAGAGACTATGTACAAGAATAGCAAAGTAGATTTGGAAGTAACACCGCTTGAGACCGTGAAGCCGGTGCCCACAGATATTGAGATTGCTCAAGCGCAGATGGAAGCCGCCAAGCCCATCACCCAGCTTGCCGAAGAAATCGGCTTGCAAGAAGATGAGCTCGAGCCTTATGGCAAATATATGGCCAAGGTCAAGCTGGAAGTGCTTGACCGCTTAAAGGACGTTCCCGATGGCAAGTACGTTGACGTCACCGCCATCACCCCGACCCCATTGGGCGAGGGCAAAACCACCACGACCGTCGGCCTCAGCCAGGCTCTTGGCGCCCATCTGGGCAAGAATGTCTTCACCTGCATCCGCCAACCCAGCCAGGGCCCAACCTTTGGCATCAAGGGTGGCGCGGCCGGTGGCGGCTACAGCCAGATCATCCCCATGGAAAACTTCAACCTGCACCTGACGGGCGACATTCACGCCATCACCGCGGCCAACAACCTGATGGCCGCTGCCATCGACACCCGCATGTACCACGAATCCCGCCAGACTGATGAAGCTCTCTTCCGCCGCTTGTGCCCCCGGGCCAAAGACGGCAGCCGCGAGTTTGCTCCTGCTATGCTCAAACGTTTGGAGAAATTGGGCATTGATAAGACCGATCCCGATGATCTGACCGAAGAGGAAATTCATCGCTTCGCTCGGCTGGACATCGATCCTGAGACGATCACCTGGCGCCGCGTGGTCGACACCAACGACCGCCACTTGCGCGAGATCGAAATTGGCCTCGGACCCAAAGAGCACGGCCACACCCGCCGGACCGGCTTCGACATCACCGTTGCTAGCGAGATTATGGCTATTTTGGCTCTGACCACCGACTTGGCCGATATGCGCGAGCGCTTTGGCCGGATGGTCTTCGCTACCAGCAAAAACGGCGATGCTATCACGGCTGAAGACCTGGGCGTTGCCGGCGCTTTGACGGTTCTGATGAAGGACGCCATCAAGCCCACGCTGATGCAAACCCTCGAGGGAACCCCGGCATTCATTCACGCTGGCCCCTTTGCCAACATTGCTCACGGCAACAGTTCGATCATTGCTGACAAGATCGCCCTCAAATTGGGTGACTATGTCCTGACCGAATCTGGTTTTGGCGCTGACATTGGCATGGAAAAATTCTTCGACATCAAATGCCGCTACTCTGGCCTGGTCCCCGATGCGGTTGTGCTCGTTGCCACCGTGCGTGCCCTCAAGATGCACGGCGGCGGCCCCACCGTGAAAGCCGGTGCCCCTTTGGCTCCTGAGTATACCGATGAAAACCTCGAACTGCTTGAAGCTGGCATGTCCAACTTGATTGCCCACATCGAGAATGCTCAGAAATTTGGCATCCCCGTTGTTGTCGCTGTCAACAGTTTCAAAGATGACACCCAGGCCGAGGTTGACTTGGTCCGCGAGAAGGCGATCGAGGCCGGCGCGTCCGACGCCGTCGTCACCCGCCACTGGATGGAGGGAGGCAAAGGTGCGGTTGACTTGGCCGAAGCCGTTGTTGCTGCTTGCGAGAAACCGAGCGACTTCAAGTTCCTTTATCCGTTGGAAGGCACCTCGATCAAAGAGAAAATCGAGACCATCTGCAAAGAGATTTATGGTGCTGCCGACGTTGAATACTCCGAACTGGCCGAGAAGAAAGTCGAACTCTATACCAAACTCGGCTTCGACGATCTGCCCATGTGCATGGCCAAGACCCACTTGAGCTTGAGCCACGATGGCTCCCTCAAGGGACGCCCGACCGGCTTCACTGTCCCGATCCGCGACATCCGCGCTTCGGTTGGTGCCGGGTTCCTGTACCCGCTGGTTGGCAAGATGAGCACCATGCCGGGTCTGCCCACACGCCCCGCCTACTACGATGTCGATGTTGACCTCGAGACAGGTGAGGTTGTCGGTTTGTTCTAACCAGTTTTCTGAAATATCGTGGTTTCTGCTAACTTAGGGAACCACGCAATCCAAGAAGGGTGGCTGTTGCCTCTGGTGAGAGCCACCCTTCTTAACCGTCATTATCGATCATCATTAGCACTGCTATGGAAAAACCAGGAGCTGTGCAAACCCATTGGTATCAGTACCGACAATCCTGGCAGGTTGTCGAGGGAAATGTTATCGAAGAAGCCCTGATCAACATCTATGTCAATGGGAGAGAGATAGCCACTTTGATGGCTTCGCCCGTACATCAGGATTGGCTCGCTCTCGGCTTCCTGAAGAATGAGGGCTTGATCGACAGGCTGGATGAAGTGGAGATCCTTTGGGTCTCGAAACTTGGTTGTTGTGTGGACCTTTGGCTTTCCCATCCCATCCAGGAACCGAAGCGGAAAATCATTACCTCCGGTTGTGGCGGTGGGGTCACCTTCGATGATCCTTCCGTGGGGATAGAACCGATTCGCTCTTCCCTGCGCGTCGAGCCGGAACAGATCTTTAATAGCTTCAATTCGCTTCAATCTCGGGATAGTTTGTACGCCCGTGCTCGCGCTGTCCATGCTTCTGGCCTGATGGATGCCGGGCAAGATCGATTGCTCGCTGTTGCCGAAGATGTGGGCCGCCACAATAGTATTGATAAACTTCGAGGCGTATGTTTGCTCCAAGAGATTGAAACACAAGGACGCATCTTGCTCTGCACGGGTCGTATTTCATCGGAGATGTTGCACAAAGGAGCCAAGATGGGATGCCCCATCATCGCTTCGCGCACGTCGCCCACGTCCCTTTCGGTGGAGATGGCCCGGGCCTGGAAGATCACCCTGGTCGGGTACGCCCGCCGCAGCCGGATGAAGGTCTACAGCCATCCCGAGCGATTGGGCTTGATGCCGTCGTCCAATTTGTAAACATTATTGCGTGTATACTTATCGTAAATTTACGCGTTGAAGTATAAGGAGTCACCATGGAAAAAACTTTAGAAAAAATATTTACGCAATTTGAGGGAAAACGAGAAGAAGTTAT
>CAZXXW010000040.1:0-23255 GCA_964644835.1 uncultured Anaerolineales bacterium | reverse complement strand
TCCACACCAAAGCCTGGATTATCGGACACCAGCTGAGGTTTACTTCAGTTGCTAAAAGCCGTTTTTATCACCTTATTTTCCCCTTCCCGTGGTCTTGACTTTGGGGATAACCTTAATCGTTATTGTCAGCAAAATAATAATTCGCGGAGGCTTGTAAAGACTTGATTGATATCTTGAGTTATGAATTCCCCTGACGCTCCACATCATTCTTGCCAGACATACTTAAAGGCTTACTTACCCTATGCGTTGTCCTTAGGAGCCCTGTTAAGTTTTGTCATTTACATAGGCAAGAACTTTGATCGTTATCGCCAATTGTTTGATTTCTCTCTTGGCGTATTTTTATCTCTTTTCGGCTTGGTGCTAGGGCTTGCCCTGATTAACGGGTTAATCAATTACTTTTTATACAGAGCGATGGGTGCCATTTTGACACTAAATGAGAGCGTTGGTCTCGCTGCGGTCAATACTTTGGCTAACCAACTTCCCTTTGCTGGCGGATTGATCGCCAAAGGAGTGTACCTGAAAAAACAGCATCAACTGGCTTACACACATTTTTTGAGCGCAACAATGGCGTTGTATGTTTGTTTTGTGTCGGCAAGTGGAGTTGTAGCCTTGATTGTTTTGGCCTATTGGACTCTTGCTAGAATCGAAAATGTCCCTGTTGCGCTGTTTTTTGGTTTTGCCAGTATGGTTGCAAGTGCGATTTTTCTTTATTTGCCGGTAGGTAACTTTTCTTTGCCCGGGAAACTCGGCAAGCGATTGAAACAATTGTCAGAGGGTTGGCGCGTGTTAGGTCAAAATGGTCATTTGGTCTTAAAGATGATAGGGTTTCAGGTGATAGCGACCCTGTTATTTGCTGCGAGATTGTGGATATCCTTCCACACACTATCTCAAAATGTAAGTTATACCGAGTGTTTGCTTTTCTCCTCCGCAACTGTGTTGACACGCTTAATATCCATAGCCCCAGGTGGTTTGGGCGTGCGTGAAGGTATTGTCGCTGGTTTGGCCTCTGTATTAGGGTTTGACCCTGGAATTAGTGCCGTAGCTGTTGGCTTGGATCGATTAGTAGCCACGACAGTTATTCTTGTTTTGGGAACTTTTTACACTTATCACTTGAGTAAGAAAACTGTCAAGGAAGAAGCAACGGTAGAGAGGGAGTAGTTTTCGTGTCTGTAAAACGTATCTGGGCGGTTTTTAGAAAAGATGAACATAACTGGCACTTGATCGCAGCCATTGTCATCTCGTTAATATGGTCTTTTCTGGTTTTGTGGCCTAAGTTAACTGATTATTACCGTGTCCCTGGTGATGTGCGCACCTTCTACTGGATGGCCAAGTTTCAGGATCCGGCCTTATTTCCCTTTGACGACTTTTTGGCCCGCAACGATCTGGTTGAATTGAATTTTTGGGGAAGTCCTGTTCTAATTTACCCCACCAGTTTAGGTTATGGTTTTCTTTTTTATTTAGCCAGTTTTATTGTTGAGCCCTTTTTATTTGGAAAATTGTTGTTTTTCTTTTTGGTGCCGTTCTCTGTAATGGCCCTATTCAAGTTAGGAAAAAAGATTACAGGAAAGAATCAAATTGCTTTTATCCTTTGCATTCCTTTTGCATATTTTAATGTGCCTTCCTCAACAGCTATGTCGGTGGCAAGTGGCCTGCAGCGCGCTTTTGCCCTCCCCTTGTTGATTTTGTTTCTCTATTCTTTTGAATCCAAGAAATATCGTCTTGCTAGTTTGCTTATTCCACTTTCAGCCTTGATCTATATTCCCACTGCTTTGCTGATCGCAATCACATACTTGTTTTCCTTCGTAGATCTTAAAAAAGAAAACGGGTTTTCCATTCAACTTGATGGCGAAAAAATCTATCCCTTTTTCCTCGCAATTTTATTGACTTTGCCGATTGCGGCCTGGGTGCTTATTGATTGGTTTGATTTGCTTGATTCCTTGACAACCCCTACTTTAGTTCGAGAATTTCGTAACCTAGATCATTTATTTATAGGTTTTCCCTGGTTAGGGAGAACATCCTTTTTTACCAAGCTTGGCGACGCGTTTGACTTTTTGGTTTTACTCTTCCTGAGTGCCTTGATTTACTTTATCTTTAGGGAAAAATCTCTAAAGTCATACCCCTCTTCATGTTGGTACCTCTTGTTAGCAGGAATGTTTTTATATGCGCTCTCTTTGGGAACCATCCTCGCATTCTCCTCCACAATCTTTTATTTGCCTTCTCGATATTCCCGTCTTTCTTTGTTTCTGGTCTTGTTAATCTTTGTCGGTATTAACTTAAAACAGTTTTTAGCCTATGTCACCGATCATTTTGTTGAGGCCATCAAAATGATCATGGGGGGAGGCGTGATGGTACTGGTTGGATTTTTTGTGATCGATCATCTTTGGGGAGAGACAGCAAGTATCCTTTACGCAACTGGCTGGATAGAGATATTTGTCTTTCTCTCCATTGGTCTGAGCTTTTTTGTCTTATATCGAACTTGGTCGGCGCAATCAAGGCAGGGCTTTAACCTGGTGTTCCCTATTGCCATGGCGGGATTGGCTTTGCTTTTAGGTGTTCTTCATGGTCGCGTGACCGGATTCCTCACCTTGAATCCGAGCAAAGAACAGCGTACTCTTTATGGTTACGTAAGTCAATTACCTAAAGATGCGCTTCTATCGGGCTCGCCTGATGAACTCAGTGATATTACTCTATTTTCGCAACGAGAGGTTCTGATTAAAGATTTACATCCTAATCGAATCATGCCAATCGTCGATGCCATGGATGCTTATTATGCTGAAAATCCTGCCGAGATTGTAAAATTTTGCCAGCGGTATGGCGTCGATTACCTGGTGCGAGATATGAAGGATTTTGAGCCCTCATTTATAAACCAAGGAAGATTTTTTAGTGTCTACAATCAGACGATTCAAAACAAAGTGATGGAGCGCACGGATTTTGCTTTAATCCATGTACAACCTGAATTCGAATATGGTGCTTTGGGGGTAATTGAATGCGATGATGACCTCATCCTAGAATGATGAAATCTCATGTTTCGCGTATCAAACAGGTTATGACAAATTCTCTCCAAATAGATTTGAAGAAATTCGTAATAGCAATAACATTGTTGTTTTTGTTTCTTTTTGTGGGGGTGATCTTAAATAATCATGCCTGGAATCCAAAAACCTTTGTTTTAGAGGGGACTAGATTCAGTGCAAATGATCCTGACGGCACAACGGGATACGATGGCCAATTTGCATACTACATTGCTCGCGATCCGTTTACTGCACATGAAATTGCTGATACCCCCGGTAAGCGGTATCTTCGCATAGTCTATCCAATGTTGGCCTGGTTACTCTCTGCAGGGGGAAATCCGGTTGTTTTGCCCTGGGTGTTAATAGGAATCAATGTTCTTGCCGTCACCGTCATCGCCGGTGTGACGGCTGATCTTTTATCAAAACGTGGGGCTAACCCTATTTTTTCATTCACCTTGGTAGGTTTTGTGGGGACACTTTTTGCCTTGCGTGCAGATCTCAACGAACCGTTGGCAATTGCTTTGGCTTTATGGGGGTGGCAACAGTACGAGAGGAAGCACCTGGTTTTGTCGGTCTTTTTATTTGGCCTTGCTGGCCTCACAAAAGAAATAGGACTTGCGTTTCCTCTGGCCTTAGTTTTGTGGGAGTTAAGACATAAGAGATGGAAATTGACTCTCGTTTTCCTATTCAGTTTCGCCCCCTTTGTTTTTTGGCAAATTGTGATGCGTTGGCTTTTTGATTATACGGGTGAGTCTATAGCCCCTGAATGGATACCCTTTCTTGAATTGCGCTCTTTACAAGACCCTATTAGCTTCGCTGTGGTTTTCCTGTGGGTTGTAGGGCCAATAGTATTGACGGGCATTTGGGCTTTTTGGGATAGTTGGCATGGCACATCATGTGACTTTCCTTACGATTCTCTTTTGGTGCTGGTGCATTTTCTTGTGTTCGCAATTCTACCGCAGACAACTTGGGAGGATCCATTAGCTGTTCTACGCACGAGTATAGGATTGGTGGTGGCAATTTTGCTTTGGTTGGCTTCCCACCACCGTCGCTTGCTTCCTTATGCTGTTGCCTTATGGGCTCCCTCTGGCTTGATTCTATTTTTGGTGCCGGGGATGGTCTGGTAGTGTTCCATTAACCAGATGGTACAATATATCAGATGAAACATTTGACCAGACGTCTCCCTCTATTGTTTATCATAGCACGATTCATCCTTTTGCTCTCTCTTCCCCTGGATGGGATTCGCGGCTATGGAGATTATTGGAATTTCTATTCCCTGGCCGAATTAGGTTGGCCATTTTTCGATTTGTGGGTGGAATTCCCGCCGGTTTTTCCTTTTCTTTCCGCTTTATTATTTCGTTTAACGGGTGGGCGCCAGCATGCTTATGAATATTTGCTCGCTTTGACGCTTTCGTTTTTTCAGGCGGGAAATATTCACCTTTTTCTGCGTTTAGCGAAAAAATTGTTTGGGCCCGAGGTTGCTTGTTGGCGCGTTTGGATATATTTTGCCCTGTTGGTAGGTCTTTTTTACGGATGGGGTTACTTTGATCCCGTCGCAGTTTTTGCTATGTTGCTGGGATTGGACTTATTAGTTCGAGAGAAGGATTTCTTGGCTGGCGCGGCCTTTGCCTTTGGCGCTTTGACGAAATGGTTCCCGATCCTGGGGCTTGTCCTGATTTGGCGTCGCTGCTCCCCCAAGCGAGCGGTGCAGGTCACGGCTCTGGTGTTGAGTATTATTATTGCAGTTTATGGGGGTTTGATGTTGCTTTCGCCGGAGATGACCATTGCTTCCTTGCGCGCTCAAGTTGGCAGAGGCTCTTGGGGAACGGTATGGGCCTTGATAGACGGGAACCTCTCCACCGGAAATTTAGGCTCCGCCGTCGATCGTCTCGATCCCAGTACCGCCAACCTCTCGGCTCGTAACCCGGCTCTCATTTCTCCCTGGCTGACATTAATTCCCTTTGCCGTTTTTGGGGGCTGGCTATATTGGATGGCTCCGAAGAAAAATCATATCTCCATGATCTCTTTTTTCGGTTTGACCTTGAGCATGTTCTTTTTGTGGTCCCCCGGTTGGAGCCCCCAATGGGTTTTATACTTGTTGCCGTTGATATTGCTTGCCCTATCAGAACGAGAGGCTATCCTCATGGCCTTGGTCTGGGTGATGGTGAGCCTGCTGGAATGGCCTGTCTTGCTGTCTCGGGGATATTTCCAAGCTCTATGGTTGATCATACCCATACGAACACTGCTTTTGATTCTGCTGGTAATAGCTTTTTGGCAGGTGGTCACACAGACGGCCTCCAGTCATTCGGTGCAAGGAAAATCTGCAGATGCGATATCGTGAGCCTTTGATTCTCGTCCTGGTGGTTTTGCTTGTTTTGGGGGGCTTGGCCGGTTTAACTTGGATGAATTATCGCTTTTCTGTTCAGAATCCCGGGGGAAATGATTTTTTGGCCCGCTGGATGGGCGCGCGCAAATGGTTGATGGAGGGCATTAGTCCCTATGATCAGAGCGTAAGTCAAGCGACCCAAGAGATGCTTTACGGGCGGCCCGCCAATCCGCAACAGGGTGAATCCCTTGGGTTTTTCTTTTATCCCTTGACCTCGATGATATTCTATGCTCCTTTTGGTCTGTTGGAATATTTTCCCGCCCGTGCTGTTTGGATGACAATTCTAGAACTTAGCTTGGTGGCCTCGGTGCTTGTCAGCATGCGCTTGGTGCGATGGAAACCCAAGCCAGTTTGGATTATTTCGTTGATTTTATTCGGCTTGCTCTGGTATCATGGCTTTCGAACGATTATCTTGGGGGGATTTGCTCCAATCGAGGCTTTGCTTGTTGTCGGAGCTCTTTATCTAATTTTGAAAGATAAAGACCTTGGAGCAGGCATTTTGCTAGCTTTGTCGACCTCGCAGCCTCAGATGACTTTTCTTTTGATTCCCTTTGTTTTAATTTGGGCCTATTCTCGACGACGTTTTTCCCTTATCAGGAATTTTTTGATTAGCTTATTGGCCCTTTTTGTATTATCTCTGCTTTTCATACCGAATTGGCCTATTCAGATGCTTTGGCAATGGATAGATTTATCTAATTATTCTGCTCGAATTGGCTTACTTACCTCCATTATCGCCTCTGCTGTTCCAGGTTTGAGATCGAGATTGAATATCGGTATGCAGATTGCTTTGTGGCTTTATCTTTTTGTTGAGTGGGTAGGGGCGTGGAAAAAAGAAACTCCTTGGTTTTTATGGACTGCGATGATGACGCTTGTGATCACAAATTTTGTTGTGATTCCTCCTGTTACGACCCATTATGTTATGTTTTTGCCGGTTCTTTTGCTAATCTTCAACGTGTGGCGGCAGCGTTGGAAAAGAGTCGGTAATTGGGTGGTTGGACTGGTGTTGATCTTTTTGCTGATTGGTTTGTGGTACTTCTTTTTGAGCACAGTCGAAGGGAATATGGAGCATCCAGCTATGTATCTTCCCGTTCCCCTTGTTTGTTTGTTTGGATTGTGGTGGGTGCGCTGGTGGGCAATTCATACTGTCCAATTGCCGCGTGAAGAAAATTTAATCGAATTGTGACAAAAACGGTTATTATAATGAAAAAACTGAAATTGCAAAATTGGATTAAATACTTGCTTGTAGCAGGCTGTGTTTTGTGGGTTGTTTTGGTGATTGCTTCATATTACGTAGTTCATACGCCTCCTGCATTTGAAAATAGCAGGAATTTTTTGGGAGCCTGGCTTGATCTTATTATTGTGGTATCAATGATTGGTCTATCTGGGGGTATTGGACGACGAATCTTTCCGTCAAAAAAATTTTTAGGTAGTTTAGAGAGAATCAGCGTTCATGCAGCGATCGGGCTTGGCTTAATGGGTTTTCTTGTGTTGGCGATCGGAGTTGTTGGTCTCTTGAAGCCTTGGCTAATGTGGCTGCTTCTTGCTTTAGGGATTTTATTCTTTTGGTCCGATATATTGTCATGGTTTCGGGACTGGAAGGGATTATTTCGATGTGAACAAAGCAAATTGTCCTGGATTTCAGCGGTTTTTGTTTTATTTGTCTCTTTATTGGGCCTGCTTCAAGCATTGGCCCCGCCTCTCAAATGGGATAGCTTGGTTTACCATTTGGAGATGCCTCGGCAATATCTTGATGCGGGGGAGATAATATATTTAGAAAACAACCTTTTTGTTGGCTTTCCCCAATTAGCTGAAATGAATTACACTTGGGCAATGGCCTTGCGTTCAGGGCAAACAGCAGGCGTATTAGGTTGTGCGGTTGGCTTATTGGCTTTGGTTGGGGTAGATGGTTTGGCTCGTCGTCTAGTTAATCCTCGGGTTGCCTGGATTGCTCCTGCCGTCATATATACTGGTACTAACCTTACAAGAGCATTAAGTTGGGCCTATGTTGACTTATGGGCAATGTTGTTTGGCGTGGTGATGCTTATTGCTTTGATCAATTATTTTCAAAGTAGAAAAAAGATCTGGTTGAGGGTTGCTGCTTTGATGGTGGGCTTCGCTTTGAGCACAAAATACACGGCTGGTATTCTGCTCCCAATTGGTTCCTTGATGTTGGTTTTAAATTGGCTTAATATCAATCGCAAGCAACCAGTTTCCGAATCGAGTGAAACGATAAGGACTTTGATTGTTGACCTGGTGACCTTCGCTTTTATTGTATTTATTCTGTTTTCTCCATGGCTGATTAAGAACTATGTATTTACCAACAATCCACTTTATCCATTTCTTTTCCCGGGTAGAGATTTGGACGCTTTGCGCCAGACCTTTCATAAAGGAAGCTTAACGAGTCGAACTCTTCTTGATGATGTCCTCTTGCCTTGGCATGTAACGGTGCTTAGCGTTGAGGGTGGTAATATCGAAGGTATTCCGCGCTATGATGCCAGCATTGGCCCGCTTTTCCTTGCATTAATCCCTTTGGTCGTTGTGGGTTGGAATAAAATAAAAACAGAGAAAGTTGTTATCTTGAGAAGTTTCTTGTGGCTCTCTTTGGCTGTTTGGGTATATTGGGCTTCCGTCGCTCATCTTGCCGATTCGTTGATGAGAGCTCGTCATTATTTTGGTGTATTCCCCATCTTTGCTATTTTGGCCGTAGCTGGATATTGGTCTATTTCTCAAATCAAATATTCACAAATTCGAGTTGGACGCCTAATAGCCAGTCTAATAATAATATCTTATGTTTTGTCGAGCTTGATGTTGCTGAGTTTTTTTGAGGTTTCCAATCCTTTACCATTATTACTGGGTTTGCAAACTAAAGAAGATTTTCTTGTTGATCAACGAGGTTGGTATGCAGTTGCTATGGAAGAGATCAATAATTTACCGCCTCAATCCAAGATTCTCTTCCTTTGGGAGTCTCGCGCCTATTATTGTAACCATAACTGTCTTCCCGACACGATTCTGGATCGATGGTGGTATTATCGGCGAACGCTAGGCGAAGCTGACCGGATTTCTTCTCAATTGCGCTCCGAAAATATCACCCATGTTTTAATTTATGATTTGGGTGTCCAAATGGAAAAGGAAGGACAGCCGATGATCAAAGAATCAGATTGGAATGAACTTGAACGTTTTGTCGATGAAGAATTGCTTTTGCTGGAAAGTTTTGGAGATGGTGATGCTTACTCTCTTTATCGGTTGTCGGCGGAGGGATAGTTGACGATGCAAGATCTGGATTGTAACGGTTTGTCTGTTATCGTTCCCGCCTACAATGAGGAGCAGGGGATTAGGTTAGTTCTCCGGCAAATTGTCAGTGTTGTTATGGATTTTCATTTATCCTGGGAAATTATTGTGGTGGATGATGGATCTCAAGATGCCACCGCTTCTTTGGTACAGGAAACGGGAATAGCTAAAATTGTTCAACACAAGAGCAACCGGGGCTATGGAGCAGCCTTGAAGTCAGGTATCCGTCATGCTAGTTTTGACTTGATTTGCATTATTGATGCAGATGGAACATATCCCGCTATATGTATCCCTGACTTGATTTCTAAAATCCTTTCTGAAGACCTTGATATGGTTGTGGGCGCGCGGATAAAAGAGCAGAATGCCATCCCTATGATTCGGAGACCGGCCAAATGGTTACTGTTGCAATTGGCCCAGTGGATTGTTAACGAGCAAATTGCAGATTTGAATTCCGGGCTTCGTGTTTTTAGGCGTTCAACCGTACTGGGTTTTATCGATTTGTTACCTGATGGCTTTTCGTTTACGACGACGATTACGTTGGCCATGTTAACCAATAACTATTTGGTGGCCTATCTGCCTATTGAATACTTTCCTCGAGTTGGCAAGTCCAAGCTGAAGCCTGTTCGGGATACGATTAATTTCTTTCATCTGGTCTTAAGAATTGCTTTATACTTTGCACCCATGAAGTTCTTTTTGCCCATTAGTGGCTTGTTGTTTCTTCTCGCTTTTGGATGGGGTCTGTTTGGTGCCTTTGTACTTGGACGGATTGCGGATGCCAGCACGGCAGTGATTGTTATGAGTGGCGTGCAAGTTGCGATGATAGGTTTATTGGCAGAATTGATTAATAAACGATTGGTGAGCTATAAGAAATTAGATGATGATTGTTGATTTATTTCGCTGTGAGGAGATAATACATTGCGAGTACTCTTGATAAACCCACCCCGTTTTTATGAGTTGGTGGGTAAGAACCCCGCTATTGTCGAGGATCATCGCGGTTACAATCCCCCGTTAGGAATACTTTCTTTGGCAGGTTACCTGGAGAAACATACCGATTACGAAATCGATGTTCTTGATACACAGCCTAATGAATATGGCTACGCTGAATTAAAAGAAATTTTGCGAGAAAGAATGGGGGATGTTGTTGGTATCACCACAATGACATTTACGTTGATTGATGTTCTTAAGACTGTCCAATTGGTCAAGCAGGTCAACCCAGATGCGAAAGTTGTCCTGGGAGGGCCACATGTTCATATCTACCCTCAAGAGACAATCAACTTGCCCGGTGTAGATTTTTTGGTGCAGGGCGAGGGGGAGCATACATTTATTAAGTTGCTGGAAAACATAGATCAGTTGGAGGCCCTTGAGCAAATTCCTGGGCTAGTATTCAAGCGAAACGGCCGCGTGGTCAACACAGGAATTTCACCTATCATTCAAGATCTCGATGAATTGGGTTTTCCGGCTCGGCATAAGGTTGATTTGTCGAACTACACCTCGCTATTGGGGAAAGATGACAAGATTACGACTATGTTCACAAGCAGAGGTTGCCCTTTCCGTTGCACATTCTGTGATCGTCCTTATTCTCCGGTTATTTCCGGTTTCCGCTGGAGAACTGCGAAGCATGTGGCCGATGAAATGGAAGAGTGTATCAATCTGGGTATCAAAGAAGCTTTCATTTACGATGATACCTTTACAGTCAGAAAAGACCGAGTCTTCGCCTTGTGTGAGGAGATCAAAAGGAGAAATTTGAGATTCACATGGGATGTCCGCGCCCATGTCAATACTGTATCGCTAGACTTGTTGCGGGCGATGAGAGAAGCAGGTTGTCAAAGAATCCATTATGGCGTTGAGGCCGGCAATAATCGCCTCTTGAAAGTAATTCAAAAGAATACGACGGTCAAAAAAGTAAAACAAGTTGTGCAATGGACCAAAGATGTCGATATGGAAGTTTTGGCTTATTTTATGATTGGTCATCCTACCGAAACGGAAGCTGACATTGAAGATACCATTCGGTTGGTAAAACAATTGAATCCACATTATGCTCACTTTACAATCTTTTGTCCCTATCCTGCCACTGCTTCTTATATGCAGGGATTGGAATCGGGAATTATCGAGCGAGACTTATGGCGAGATTTTGCCAAGAAACCTCACGAAGATTTTGAACTGCCCTTTTGGGAGGAAAATTTCACTGCCGAAGAATTGCGGCAATTATTGGTTCGTGTTTATAAGAGTTTCTATTTACGGCCAGCATATGTGATCAGAAATGTTGCTCGAATTCGTTCTTGGGGCGAATTAAAACGTAAACTTAAAGCAGGTTTATCTGTTGTTTCTATGCGGGCAGATGCAAAATTGTCTATAAGGGATAAAGTGCAAGATATTGTGCCCCTATCTTCCTTTGATGTTCATTCGTAGCTCTTATCGAAACATATGAACTATAAGCTTTTCTTAGGCTTGTTTGTTATTTCTTTGAGCATATTCGTGCTGATAAGCTTTTTTCAGCAGTCTCCAGGATATATGGACGCTGACTATTACTTCGCCACTGCCCTGCGTATAGCTAGGGGGAAGGGTTTCAGCGAACCTTTTCTGTGGAATTATCTCGATGATCCTCAAGACATTCCCCATCCCTCTCATGCTTATTGGATGCCGCTGACCTCTTTGTTAGCCGCGATTGGATTGGTCATATTCGACGCCCACACATTTCTCGCTGCCCGGAGCGGATTTTTGCTTCTCGCCGGGTTGATCCCTCCATTGACTGCCCTGTTATCTTTTCGTCTCAACCAAGATCGTTTCCTAGCGACATTGTCAGGGCTTTTGGCCGTCTTCCCTGTCTTTTATTTGGCTTTTTTACCTGTTACCGACACCTTTGCTCTTTACATGTTTTTGGGAGTAAACTTCTTCTTGCTCCTATCGTCCTCTCCCTCGCACCCTCACCCCCCTGCTCACCTGCTCCTGCTGGGCCTCCTCGCTGGCTTGATGCACCTATCCCGTGCAGACGGAATCTTGTGGGTACTGGTTGCACTCCTGGCAGGATACCGTCACTTGGTAATGACAACTCGCCGCTCACGACTCAAGACTCACAACTCACCTCTCACGACTCGCAACTCGCAACTCTTATCTCGCATCTCGCGATTCGCCTCAACCTTCGCTTTGATTCTCGTTGGCTATTTCCTCATCATGGCTCCCTGGCTGATTCGTAACATCCAGGTTTTTGGTACGCCGCTTGCCCCCGGTGGATCGCGCGCCCTATGGTTGACTGATTATGATGAGTTGTATTCGTATCCCGCTGATCAACTCACGTTTCCCCATTGGTGGCGTTCAGGGATAAAGGCTATTTTGCAGGATCGTCTCTGGGCTTTGGGGCAAAATTTGCAAACGGCATTGGCCGTTCAAGGTAGCATTGTCTTATTGCCTCTGATTGTGTGGGGAGCTTGGCATCATCGCCGCGGTGTCCGGATTCAAATTGGCATCTTCGCTTGGCTTTTGACATTTGCAATCATGACCGCCGTTTTTCCCTTTGCTGGGGCTCGGGGTGGATTTTTTCATTCCGGCGCGGCTTTGCAGCCCTTGTTCTGGGCTTTGGCCCCGGCTGGTCTAGAGCGTTTTATTGCTTGGGGTACTCGCGTCCGGGGGTGGAAAAAGCAGCAGGCGCGCATCGTTTTCAGCGGCGCTGTGATTATTCTCGTGATCTCTTTGTCTCTATTTATGGTTAGGGAGCAGGTGATCGGGTGGGGAAGTGATGTCCGTTCCTGGGACGCCAGCCGGCAAACTTACATCCAATTGGAGCAGAAATTGCAGGATTTGGGGGCGGCGCCAAACGATATCGTCATGGTCAATAATCCGCCGGGTTACTATTTGGCCAGCGGTCGCCAGGCAATTGTCATTCCCGATGGTGGTCCGAAAATTTTGTTGGCCGCGGCCAAAAGGTATCATGCCCGTTATGTATTACTCGAAAAAAATCATCCTCGCGGCCTGAATAAATTTTATGTTAACCCTAAAAATGTAGATGGCCTTCAATTGCTTTGGAGTGATGGCTGGACTCGTCTTTTACTTGTTGATGCCAGTCACTAGCGTTGATTCGGTATGCTATTTGGATATCCGTCCAGGCTGGTACCCTGATTTGGTAGCGGGAGCCAGCCCCGTGTTTCAGACTGATTCTCCTGCTTCTTTAAGGGTAGATCATGAAAATATGGCTGTATATCCGTTGCCGATTCCTTGATTATTGCTTGGTTAGTACTCCTGTGCTATACTCTCAAATAGATTTCTAGTTGAAAGAGAGACATATTATGACGAAAACCACAGTCATCATTGTTGATGATCACCCCCTCTTCCGGCAAGGTGTTGTTGATTCTA
This sequence comes from uncultured Anaerolineales bacterium, assembly GCA_964644835.1. Taxonomy (GTDB): domain Bacteria; phylum Chloroflexota; class Anaerolineae; order Anaerolineales; family UBA11858; genus JAYELX01. Next base: position 10,226 of record CAZXXW010000040.1, on the reverse strand, counting down.
TCTCCCTTGAACCCGATTTTGACGTGCTTGGAGAGGCTTCAAATGGCGATGATGCTTTAAAAATGGTCAAGGAGAAAAAACCTGATATCGTTATCTTGGATGTGAACCTTCCGGGTATGAATGGGCTTGAGGTGACCAATGCGATTAAAGCCAAGAAATTACCCACGAAAGTGATTCTTGTGACCGCCTATGATGATGCTGAACAGGTCATTCATGCGATGCGTGCAGGAGCGTCAGCATATTGTCCAAAACATATCAAGCCTGAGGATCTGGTTGAAGTAATGCGACAGGTGGTTGATGGTAAGATCGTTGTTGATGATGATGTGCTCGATGAGAAATCTCTGGACGCTTGGCTCAAGCATCGACTTGATGAAACCTTTGGTAAGGATAGTGGCCCCGAGGAGCCTTTGCACCCTCTTTCGCCTCGTGAGATGGAGGTGTTATCCTATGTTAGCAGAGGATTGAGCAACAAGGAAATAGCTTCTTTACTAGAGATTAGTTATCAAACTGTAAAAAATCATGTCACGTCTATTTTGCGCAAGCTGCGAGTTGATGATCGCACCCAGGCTACTATCTATGCTTTAAGACGTGGATGGTTTCGGCTGTATGATCATGAGCCTGGCACCGGAGTTGAGATTGATGATCAGGAGTAATCTATGGCTTTGAACGATCAATCTAATAGAGATTCTCGTTCTACGTTGCGGAAGGATTTAGAACAAGAACTTAATCAGACCACGCGCATTTTGGAAGATGTGAATCTCAAACTGGAGCAGAGTCAAGCAGAAGTTAGCAAGATTGCCAAACGAAACGCTTCTATTACCGCCCGCCTTCAGCAGATCCAAAACCAACCCGACTCGCTATCTCAGAGCGAAGAGCGTTCGATCTACGAACTGGCTTTAGAGACTCAACAGCGCTTGTTTGTGATGCGAGGGCAAGTTGACAAATTCCAAAGCGATAAAAAGCATTTGGAAAAATACAAAGACCTGCTTTCAAAGACCTTGGCAGTTCTTGAAAACGGGGATTCGGGCTCTTTGCAAGAATCGACCAAAGAGGCGTTTCGCGTTGTTGAGGCGACGATTCAGGCCCAAGAAGCGGAACGTCAGCGCCTTTCTCGTCAAATGCATGATGGCCCTGCTCAGGCGCTTTCCAATTTTATCCTTCAAACCGAAATCGCGATGCGATTCTTTGATATTGATCCCGAACAAGCTCGAGAAGAATTGTTGGAATTGAAGGATGCTTCTACTTCTGCCTTTCAACAAGTGCGTGATTTCGTTTTTGAACTTCGCCCAATGATGTTGGATGATTTGGGGCTGATCCCTACCCTGAAGCGTTATATCGAATCTTTTCAGGAACGAACGGAAATTCAGGTTGATCTCGGTATAACCGGAATAGAACGGCGGTTGGAATCTTACATTGAAGTGGTCATTTTCCGTTCCATTCAAGAGTTACTCATTTTTGCTCAACATCAAAATCAAGCTACACGTGTGGAAGTTCAAGTTGATATTGGCGAATCTGTGGCCAAGGTATCTATGGAAGATGATGGCCGAGGTTTTGATGAGAACGCGATATCTAGGGGAAGTGGCTTGACGATCAAAGTGATCAGAGATCGTATCGAGATGTTGGGTGGATACATGGAGATCGAGGAAAATGATTTAGGCGAAGGCAGTTATATCCATTTACAATTGCCGGTGGGAGTCTCGGGTCAAGAAGTGTTTGCAGATTCGTAAGGCGATTTCCACTTGAAAAGGATGATAACTTTGCTATAATGCCTTTAACCTTGAAATTCAAGGAAATTCATTCATATGAAAGGAGGTATTATTATGTTGTTCGCACCGAAAGAGAAGGGCCAGGGTCTTGTTGAGTATGCATTGATCCTTGTTTTGGTAGCCGTTGTCGTGATTGTTATTCTTGCTCTGCTTGGCCCCGCTATTGGCAACGTCTTCAGCAACGTTATTTCTAACATTTAGTCTTTTTAGTAACACAGATAAAGCCCTACCTAAGCAGGTAGGGCTTTTCTGGTTTAATTGACATAGTTAGCATTGACTGTTTTTAGAGCTTTATTTTGCTGGGGAATTCTTCATAAGTCTCGTTCATTTTTGTCAAAATACCTCTCCAGAAATCTTCTTACAAAAAAGCAAACCAGAACTGTCTACATTGTTTGGCTGGGGGTGGTAATTATTATCATTATCAGGTAGACTATAGGTATGATTTTTCCCCATTCTCAATAAAATTTGAAATATTTCCACAGTAATGGGAATGGGTGCGTGATTGTTTAATATCAAATTCTGGCCGATCAATTGGGAGGCTATTATGCGTCGAGGGCGAATCTTCTTCTACCTGGCATTTATTCTTATCCTCATTCTTGTTGGAGGCTTCGTTGTGTGGCAACGCTTTCTACAACCTGCTCCTGCTGAAGAAGCTGAGGAATCTCCTGAGCCAACACCTATCGTCACGATGGTAGATGTGGTTGTTGTCGCCCAGTCTGTACCTCGCGGAGCAACTTTGACCGAGGACGTTTTGGGAATCGTTGAATTTCCCCAAGATGCGGCCTACGCTGAGCTATTTCGAGAGAAAGAAGCTGTAGTCGGTCGCCAAGCAAAATTCGATTTGGAACCCGGTATTCCGGTTACGGCGGGTATGCTTGTTACCACAGCCGAAGAGCTCTCCGCCACCGGATCACTTGCTGCTCTGGGAATCCCCCGCGGCAAAGTCGCTGTTTCTATTCCAATAGTTGATAATTTGTCCAGCGTGTCTTACGCTCCTCGCCCTGGAGATAATGTTAGTGTGATTGTTTCTATACCGTTTGTGGATATCGATAGTGAGTTTCAATCAATTTTGCCTAATCAGATTAGTTCTGTAGTTGGCCCTTCTGTGGATCCGGAAGCGGGCTCCAGCACCATCACAATTCAGGTCACTGGAGCCGGTGGGTTGCAAGGACGAACAGAACTGGACCCTGTCTTGAATGAACTAACCTATGTTGTCCCTGCGGAAAAGCAACGCCCAAGAATGGTCAGCCAGATTGTGTTGCATAATGCCGAGGTTTTGCAATTAGGTAATTTCCCGCTTCCCGAGGAAGAAGAGGCTGAAGCAGCTCAAGCAGAAACAGCAGTGGAGGGAGAAGAACAAGCCCCACAACAAGAACAACAGCAACAGGCAGAAGGTGAGCAACAACAACCACCCCCTTCGCCTCCCGAGGTGATTACTCTAATTGTTACGCCCCAGGAAGCGGTTACATTGAACTATTTGATCTCTTCTGGGATGAAATTAACACTGGCACTTCGCGCTGCTGGCGATGACTCGATTACGCCCACTGAAGCGACGACCTTGCAATATTTACTTGACGTCTACAGCATTCCAGTCCCTGCGAAACTTCCTTATGCAACTGAACCAAGACCCGAAGTATCTGATTCGCCTTTTACGACTGGAACAGAGCAAACGGATACCCAGCAATAGGTTACTTGAAGAACCGTTTATTAATCCAAATCTACTTCAGTCCGCCGAAGGCGGATTGTGGTGAAAACCACCGCCTTTCAGGCGCATTCTCTTCCAGGCGGCGGTTTAGTCCGCCGCAAGAGAAACCTACCAGCTTTAGCTGGTAGTGGTTTAGTCTCAACTGGTAAAAATAAGATGAATTTTGGAGAAAATACATGACAGGAGACGATGCTACTATCCAGGTAATCATTGTTGATGATGTAGCGGAAACTCGAGAGAACATCAGAAAACTATTACAGTTTGAGAGTGATATAAAAATAAACGGTGTTGCTGCTACGGGTAGAGAAGGTGTTCAGCTTGCCAGAGATACATCGCCGGATGTTGTCATCATGGACATTAACATGCCTGACATGGACGGCATCACTGCGGCAGAAGCTATCCGTAAAGAATTGCCATCCATCCAGATTATCATTTTGACTGTTCAGAGCGATCCCAGCTACATGCGAAAGGCAATGCTGGTTGGCGTTCGAGATTTTCTTACCAAGCCACCTGTTATTGATGAGCTTATTCACGCTATTCGGAGAGCCGGAAAGCTGGCGAAAGAAGAGCGTCGAAAGCTGGATGAGCGCTACCCTGTCGATGCTGGCACCCCTGCTGCAGAAGGCGGTGCAACTGCGGCCATGTCTTATGGCAAGGTGATCGTTGTTTATAGCCCCAAGGGAGGCGTAGGTACTACGACTGTAGCAACCAACTTGGCCGTCACGTTGCATAGTCCCGAAACTCCGACCGTGATCGTCGATGCCAAGCTCCAATTTGGTGATGTCGCCATGATGATGAAGGAACGGGCAAAAAACACGGTTATTGATTTGGCGCCTCGTGCAGATGAGTTAGACCCAGATGTTGTTGATGATGTTCTAATCACTCATGAGAGTACCGGACTTAAAATATTGGCAGCGCCTTCACGGCCCGAATATGCCGAAAACATCAACGAGAATCAATTTCGGAAAATATTGGCTTATCTGCGCAGGTTATATGCATACATCATTGTCGATACCTCGTCCTACCTTACTGATTTAGTCCTTAGTGCTGTCGATGTCAGTTCTATTGTCGTTATGCTTGCCACGCAAAATATACCTTCTATCAATGACGCGCGTCTATTCTTCGATTTATCCGATGCCCTCGGGCTTGAGCGTGAGAGAATTTTATTTGTCCTAAGTCATTATGATAAACGACTTCCCATCACGCCTGAAGCCGTAGGTGATAATCTGGCTCAAGAGGTGTCGCTTGTCATTCCAAAAGATGAGCGGGTCGCCGTTCCGTCTGCGAATAGGGGTGTACCCTTTGTTATCAGTAATAAAAAAAGCCCCATTTCTCAATCCATTCTGGAGATGGCAGAGATGGTTCGAGAGCGCCTCGCAGAGCTTGATGAAGCGCGTGATGTGGTAAATATATAGGTTGAAACGAATTGACTGGAAAGTGAATGTATGTCTTTGCTTAGTCGAATTGAACGAGGACAAACAGATACCTCCGATGGTGGTGACTCGGGTTCTTCTCGTTTAGGAGCCTTACAGAGCCGCCGCGTCGCACCTCCTGATGGTGATAACCAGCGGGACACATACATGGATTTAAAGACTCGTGTGCAAAACCGTTTGCTTCTCGAGTTGGATCCATCTACTGACGTCACCCAGGTAGAGTCCGTTCGAAACACAATTCGGGATCTATTTGAACAGATTCTGGCGGAAGAAAGTATTGTCCTTTCTCGTCAAGAGAAGCATCGCTTGTTTGAGCAAATCGCTGCTGAGATTCTTGGCTTTGGGCCGTTGCAGAACCTTTTGAAAGATCAAGATATAACCGAGGTGATGGTCAACGGTCCCAAGAACATCTATATCGAAAAGAAAGGCAAATTAAAAAGAGTACCACTTTCTTTCGAAAGCGATGAACATGTCATGCGAATCATTGATCGGATTGTGGCTCCGCTGGGGCGGCGAATCGACGAGTCCAGCCCGTATGTTGATGCCCGTTTGCCCGATGGCTCACGTGTCAACGCGGTTATCCCCCCAATTTCGTTGGTGGGACCGACCCTGACAATTCGTAAATTCCCAGAAAACCCGATCACCATTGAGCAGCTTGTCGAATTTGGAAGCATTACGCCAGGCGCCTTACAATTTTTGAAAGCCTGTGTGGAGTCTCGTTTAAATATCGTCATTTCTGGTGGTACCGGTTCAGGAAAAACGACCTTGCTCAACATCATGTCCCAATTCATCCCTTCGGATGAGCGCATCATCACGATTGAGAACGCGGCGGAACTTAGGCTTCGCCAGGAGCATGTCATCCCTCTGGAGTCTCGTCCACCCAATATTGAGGGTACCGGCGAAATAACCATTCGTCAGCTTGTTGTCAACTCCCTGCGTATGCGCCCGGATCGCATTATCGTTGGTGAGATCCGAGATGAGGAATCTTTGGACATGTTGCAGGCGATGAACACAGGTCATGATGGCTCGATGACGACGGCACACTCCAATAGTCCCCGTGATACACTCGCTCGTGTCGAAACGATGGCTCTGATGGCTGGCATGGAATTGCCTGTTCGGGCTATTCGTGAACAGATTGCCTCAGCCATAGATCTCGTTGTTCACCAGGAGCGTTTTCGCGATGGCTCTCGTAAGGTGACGAACATAACAGAAATTGTTGGTATGGAAGGGGATGTCATCACCATGACAGACATCTTTAAATATGAGCAACGCGGTATTGATGAGGGTGTCGTAATTGGGGAACTGAGACCTACAGGCTTGAGACCAAAAGCGTTGGGCCAAATTGAAGCGGCGGGAATTCACTTGCCTCCCTCTGTTTTTGGTGTAAGTTCTCGCCGTTAGAAGAGTTGAGTTGGCTCAGGTTTATTAGAGGTAGATTGATATGCCATTGCCAATCCTAGTACTACTTGGTGGAGGGGCACTAGTTTTTGTCCTCTTGATTGTCGGCGTTGCTGTTTCTGTGCGCGGCGAACAATCTTTGGTTGAGGAACGCTTATTAGACTATGTAGATGTTCCGGAGATTGAAGACACCTCCGATTCGTCTTCGGCTTTGTCAGATTGGGTCAATGTTCAAGTTGAAGGTACCTCATGGGGAGATAAAATTTCGAAGAACTTGGCTCAAGCCGACTTGAAGTTTCGCCCTGGAGAATATGTTGCTCTGATCGTGATCCTTGTTGTTGGACTTGGATTTGGAGGCTGGTTACTGGGGGGCAGAGATTTGCTCTATGGCCTGGCCGGGGCGGTCATCGGTTTTTTTGCGCCGCGTTTCTATGTCAAACGTCAGCAAAAGAAGCGTTTGGAAAGATTTAGTGAACAGTTACCAGATATGCTCAGCCTGATGGTCAATGGCCTTCGTGCTGGGTTTTCAACCGCCCAGGCCATGGAGGCGGTGAGCAAGGAAATGCCTCCTCCTATCAAGGACGAGGTGCGTCGAGTTGTTCAGGAGATGCAACTAGGCATTTCTATGGAGCAAGCTCTGGAAAATATGTTACGTCGCATCCCTTCCGAGGATTTGGACTTGATTATTACAGCCATCAACGTGCAGCGCGAGGTGGGTGGTAACCTGGCAGAAATTTTGGATACAATTGCTTATACTATTCGCGAACGTATTCGCCTTAAGGGTGAAATCCGAGTATTGACCTCTCAAGTAATGTATTCCGGTCGTTTCCTTGCATTGCTTCCTGCAATTATGACAGCTGTTCTTATGCTGGCCAATCGTGAGTATATGATGTCTGTTTTTGAGCCAGGAATTATGATGTGTGGATTTGCTATTTTTGGTTCAGCCGCCATCTTGGTCATCATTGGTTATTTTGTGATGACCCGGATTGCGGATATTGAGGTTTAGTATTGGAGGAAAATTATGAATATCGTTGCCATCTTTGTTATTGTTGGTATTGTTTTGATTGGCGCCGTTATTCTGGTCATTGTTGGTTTGCGTGATCGTGAAGATCAAGTCGATCCTTTGCAGGACCGCTTGAATGAATTCGTCAATCGAGGCGAACTTGTTAGTCTCGAGGAAGTTGAAATGTCGCAATCCATCACCGAGCGCATTGTTTATCCTATCGCTCGTCGCCTGGGTGAACTTGCCTTGCGCTTTACGCCTCAAAACGCGCTCGATGATACTGCCCGTAAAATTGAACTGGCGGGCAATCCCAGAGGCTTAGAGCCAACTATTTTTTGGGCCTCCCGTTTTGGAGCGGCTATTGGTATTGCCGCCCTTCTCCTATTTATTTTTTCCATCGGTTCGATTGACTGGACCTGGGGGCGCAAGCTGCTTATTGTCATCGTGTTTTCCCTTTTGGGTTTTTATTTACCAGAACTGTTGCTTAAAAGTCGCATTAATCGACGCCAAGATGAAGTTCGCAAGGCTTTGCCCGACGCGCTTGACTTGCTGACCATTTGTGTCGAAGCTGGCCTGGGTTTTGATGGCGCCATGGCTAAAGTGACCGAGAAGTGGGACAATGAATTGGCCTTGGCCTTTAGTCGAGTGTTGCGGGAGATTCAATTGGGAAAACTCCGTCGGGAAGCGCTACGCAATATGGCTGACCGGATCGGTATTCCTGAGATGACCAGCTTTGTCGCTGCTATTATCCAGAGTGAACAATTGGGTGTTAGTATGGCCAAGGTGCTAAGGATCCAGTCTGAGCAAATGCGGATTAAGCGTCGTCAGATAGCCGAGGAAAAAGCCCAGAAAGCGCCCATTAAGATGCTTTTTCCCATGGCAGGGCTTATTTTTCCCTCGCTCTTAATCCTATTATTGGGACCTGCTGCTGTTCAATTAATGACCTCTTCTTTGGGTGCAATGTTCTAGAGGGGATACGGTCAAGGGGTATATATGAGCTTCAGATACCGCTGGTATCAATGGAGTCGCACGGCGCTTGATTGGCTATTTCCTCCTTCGTGTGCCGGTTGTGGGGCGGCGGGTACACGCTGGTGCTCGGCCTGTGACCAGAAAATTCAACGTCTTACTCCCCCGTATTGCCAGCGCTGTGGTCAAAAAAATGTGGCCGGAGAAAACTCTGTTTGCGATCGCTGTCAAGCAAATCCACCAGAGGTGACGGCCATTCGTTCGTGGGCTCTTTTTGGCGGCCCGTTGCGCCAGGCGTTGCACCGAATCAAATATCAACGCGATATTGCTTTAGCTGAGGTGTTTTCCCGCTCTATGATCAAGTTTCTGAAAAGTCAGGATTGGCATGTTGATGTGGTTGTCCCGGTTCCGATTGGTAAAAAACGTAAAAAGCAGCGGGGTTATAATCAGGCCGCTTTGTTGGCCAAGCCGCTAGCCCTGGGATTGGGTTTATCCTACAGGCCTAAGGCTTTGAGCAGGGTGCGGGAGACAGCTTCTCAAGTTGGTCTCACACTGAAACAACGTCGTCAAAATGTTGGCGGTGCTTTTTCTTCTTCCTCCGGTTTGGTGAAGGATAAAATTGTTTTGGTCGTTGATGATGTGGTCACAAGTGGTTCTACGCTAGATGCATGTGCAAAAGCTTTATGGATCGCCGGAGCCAAGAATGTCTATGGCTTGACTCTCGCTCGGGCGCCGCTTTCATCGAATTGATTCATTTGGATAAAAGATAAGATTTGGAGGTATATGATGGCACTTGATGTTAAACTTTTTGGTCGTGATATTCAGATAACGGATCGCACCCGCGACTATGTCATTAAGAAAGTTTCAAAGCTGGATCGATATTTGGATAACATCACCGAGGCGCGAGTAGATCTTGCTTATGTTGAGTCGGCCCGTGATGTTAATGATCGCTATGTGGCTCAAATCACCATTCAAGGTAAGGGATTTATCTTACGAGCGGAAGAGAGGGCCGATGATATATTTGCCGCTCTGGATCAGGCGCTACCAAAAATCCGTCGGAGGATGAAGCGCTATAAAGGCAAACATTACGAACAGCGCCACAGAATGTCAACTGCTGAAGTTGCTGCTGAGTTGATGGAAGAACCTGAAGGGGAAGAGATGTATGAGATTGTCCGTCGAAAGCATTTCATCCTCACGCCGATGGACGAACGAGAAGCTATTGAACAGATGGAGTTGCTTGGGCACCAAAACTTCTTTGTGTTTCTCGATGCCAATAGCGGACAAATCAACGTTCTCTATAAACGTCGCGATGGCAAATACGGTGTGATAGAGCCTGAAATTGCTTGATGAATTGAACGGAAGCAAAAAGCGGAGGCTCTAAGCCTCCGCTTTTTTAGTTAATCTCGCGGGGTTGAGGGTTTACTCTCCCTCTTTTTCGACCAGTGTACAAGTAACATGGAGGTAATTGAACGCACCTCGTGGGGGCATCAATTCGTGCATTTCTATGATTTGCAACTCAAGTTCACCGAGTTGGATGTGTTGCCCGATCTTCGGTTGTTCTTCCAAATTGATAATACCGCCGGGATGATTGCTATTTTTTACGACGTAGCTGACTTTGTAAACGGCCATTTGATTCCTTTGGACTTATCTGCTGAGGTTGAAATGGCGTAACTTGAAAGAAATATTCGCTGCCATGTTCCGCATGGTGATGTAACCAATTTGTGTGTTGCGTTCACAGAGTTGGTGAAAATCATCATAGCGAATGGCCTGAACTTTCGTTGCTTCTTCAATTGCAATCACAGTGGCGGATCGTGGGCCTTGCTCCAACAAAGACATTTCGCCGATCAACTGGCCGGCTCCCAGGTTGAGAACCGCTCTCCGAGAGGTGTCAAATCCACCATCGATCACCACTTCCACCGCGCCCTCTGTAATGATAAAGAAAGATTCTCCTCGCG
>CAZXXW010000039.1:13102-23781 GCA_964644835.1 uncultured Anaerolineales bacterium | reverse complement strand
TGTTCCTCACTGGCGCCCAATTCGATGAATAAATCAAAGGTTTGGTTGAGCACTTGCTCCGGATCGGCGCCCTTGCGATCAACTTTATTGATCACGACAATGGCGCGGTGATTCATTTCGAGGGCTTTCTTGAGCACGAAACGCGTCTGCGGCATAGGGCCTTCGGCTGCGTCCACCAGGAGCAGGACACCATCGACCATATTCATGACCCGTTCCACTTCTCCGCCAAAATCGGCATGCCCGGGCGTATCGACGATGTTGATTTTAACTTCTTGTTTCTCATCTTGATCCCAAATTTCGATAGCAGTGTTCTTGGCCAAAATAGTGATGCCGCGTTCGCGCTCTAAATCATTCGAGTCCATCACACGTTCGGCCACATGTTGATTGGCGCGGAAAACACGGGCCTGTTTGAGCAAGCCATCCACCAATGTGGTTTTGCCATGGTCAACGTGAGCGATGATGGCGATATTTCTTCGATCAGTTCGTTCTGTAAGCATAAGTCTAAATGTTCCAGTTCATGAGAAGATAGTTTGATCCATAAAAAAACATCGGCCAATCAGGCCGATGTGATCCTGCAGGGGTACAATCGTATCAGAGAGTGTCGATTTTGAATAGAGGCAGGTTACAAATTGAGCAGGAATGAAAGCTTGACAGGATACTAACCACCCTTTCAGGGGGCGACGATAGTAGGCACTTGAGGATACTGATCAGGGGAAAGCTGCTCAAGTTGGACGTCTTCGCCAGGGCGTGGATTTTCGAGATAGGTTTGTTGGCTGCCTTCCGCTGTTTCAGGCCAGAGCACGTCGAGGATGCGCGTATCCAGGTTGGAGCCGGTGCCGCCGCCGATGCGCCATTGTTCCGCTTCGGGTTGGACGTCACGGACGCGCCAGACGCCCGGTGCCGGGAAGCCCTCCTGGCTCAGCAAGGTGACAGCAAAGCTCCAGGAAGCGGGATCACCCTCCGGCAAGAGACGGATGGGCACGCTGATGGTAACGCGACGCTGCCCCGGGTTGGTGATGATCTCCATGCCACCGTCCACTTCGACCGGGGCATCTTCTCCAGGCTGGTATATCCCCGGCGTCCACCCCTCGGCCCAGATAGCGTAATTCCAGGCATGGCCTTCGGTGAGAGCAGCGTTACGCCCAGGCAACAAAATCCGGTCGCCGGATGCACCGCCATCGGTGTCGATGTATATATCGATGGTTTGAATGCTGAGCCCGTTTGGCGAATCCCAGGGATTTTCGACCGGGCCGCGGAACTGGACGCGGAAGATGTAGAACTCCTCGTCACGCCCGGCGGTGAACCCGGTGATGTCATAAGCACCGGACGTGAAGACGGCATCCTCGGGGTAGGTATACGTACCGGGGCCGCCGTCATCGCCTTGAGGATCACTGACGTCGAGAAAGACGTTGGGGATAGGCAAATCGGGCACGGTCGCTAAGACCGGGCCATCTGGGGGGAAGACAGCAAGGTCTGCTTGAGACTCGCTGACCACCAGGCGGAAATTGATCTGGTTTCCGCTGCGCACGTCGGGCGCGAAGCGGCTGAAGGGTAAGACAAGCTCCAGGACGCCGTCGCCGAGGGCAATTTGATCCAGCGGTTCAGGCTGTTCGCCAAATGGTTCCCAGCCGCCTTGCCCATCGGCGCTGTAGATCTGAGCGACGGGCTCCGCTTCCGGGAAGGTAATCTCGACGAGGCGATTGACCCCGAAGCCCAAGAAAGTCTCGCCTTCGCCATAGCGGGTATAAGCATTGGCCTGATCGGCGCCAGGGATGTTCAAGTAGAAAGCATAGACGCGGTTCTGCTCAATACGCTCTTCGGCGTCGAGGCGCAAGTATAGATTTTCCTGATCGAAGCCGTAGCTCAATTGGCTCAACCCGGCTTGATCAAGGGCATAGTATCCGGCCCCATCCCACTCCCCCTCCTCAACGGTGCCATCGGCGGTGACATCCGTCAACATCGCTTGAGGGTGCTGATCTGGAGGCTGCGCCGACTGAGGAATCACGGGCACGTCAACAAAGGAGGGAACTTCTTGCCCGCTAAGGGTGTAGACCTGTTCGAGGTAATTGCGGTACTGCTGATCGAAGCTCTCGTCGTTACCAGAATTCTGATCGGCGCCATACCACCAAAACCAGTCCGAGCCTTCGGCAATGTACATCGTCTCCAAGACATCGGCCTGGGTTTGCTCGTCGAGACTACCCTCGATGAGCACATCCTGAAGATCGTCGCGGGTTCGTTTGAGATATTCCCAGGCGAGATTCTCTTCTTCTTCACCGATCCAGGTGCTAAATGTGCCATCGATCCACGAGCCGGGCCAAAGCTCCTCGATCATCTCCGGCTCGCCTTCCAATTCGGCAAGGGCATCAAGATATTCCGACGGGGTGACGGTGACGATGTCTTCGTTTTCGGAGAGATTGGCATAGAGTCCGTGCAAAAAAGCTTTACCGTCATTATCGTAATGCTCCCAGGCGTTTTCGCCATCGAGCAAGACGGTGACAAGATGCGGGCCTTCGGAACCCTGTTCTTCCAGCCAAGCTTGGATCGCCTCCAACCGGCCGATGAAATCATCTGCCGCCGCCTGGCCCTCCATCCCGGAATATTGGAATCCAACCATGTCGGAGATCAGCTTATCGCGAAAGAGGATCGCGACGGGCCCGCCGCGGGCTCCTTGAACTTGGTAGGGCTGGTAAAGCGCCTCCGCCTGCTGAACGACGTCGTTCTGGTCACGGGTGAAGTCATCGATCTCCGGAAGGCTGCCAGCGAGGACATCCTCGTCGGTGGCGATCCACTCGATGCCGGCGTTGGCGACCATGCTGACAATTTCTTCGGCGACGGAACCCTCCGCCGGCCACATGCCGCGGGGATCGGTGTTGAAATGCCGGCGGTAAAACTCGATCCCTTTCTCGACCTGAGCGACCGCGTCCTGACCATAGACAAACCGGGGAGGCAGTTCGGCATCGGGCATGGCCACCGCGGCCAAATCGGAATCTACCAGCAAGGGCAAAATGGGATGCGCAAAGGGTGTCATCGTTACTTCAATCTGTCCGGACTCTTGTAGTTCGGCGTGTAGGGGAATCACCTCTTGAACCAGGCGCAAATGCTCATCGAGGACGATTTGCTTGTCTTCCTCGTCGAAATCATGCCCCTGTTCAACCAGGCCATCCAAGGGCGGCTCAGCCAACCAGGCCGGGTCTGTCCAAGCGAGATTGAACAAAACTTGAAGGTCGCGAAAATCTTGTGGCGCCCACGTCTCCACAGCGGTTTCGATTTCCTCTTCGTCACGCCTATCGAGAAGCTCCTGATAGCGGGGGAACCGTGCGATGATCTTGCGGTTGGTATCGAAAAAGCGTTCCAGCAAAAACGTCTTCTGGGCATCGCTGAGTTCCTCAGCAGGGATTTCGGTATGGATCCAATAAAGGTCTTTGGTCCCGGCAGCGATGTCATCGAGTTGGCGGATCAGGCTGGGGGTGAGATTGAACGTCGCACGGATGTCGGGATACTGTTCCAACATCGCGGCCATGTCGACATAATCCTTGGCCGCATGAACGCGCACCCAAGGGCGCTGGTAAACATCGGTTTGCGGGTCTTTGAAATAGACCGGCTGATGCTGATGCCAAATGATGGCAAGATATAATTTGTCTTTTTCGATCACGATAAGCCCGCGGCCGGGAGCCTCGGTGGGTGCCTCCGTTTGTGTTGCCGATGGAACCTGGGAAGGTTCTGCCGTGATCATGGCGGATGGCGTTGATGCTGGCGGTGTGCAAGCGGTGAGGAATAGAACGATAAAACCGACCAGGACGAACGTTCTGAATTTGAACATGGTTCCGTTTCCTTTCTTAATCGCCAAACCAAGCCATGGCCTTGCTGCCCGCGGTGATCGCCCCGCCCATCGTGCCGAAAGCAAGGCCAATATATAGGCCATTGATCGCGCCTTCAACCCCAACCAGCAAAAAACCGACCAGGGCGAGCAGAGCGCCCCCAATCACCGGCCCGAGAATCAACCATTTGGCAATGAACCAGACAGCACGAAGAAAATGTTTGGAATCGCGGTTGGAGAAGTACCACATCGATTTGCACCTCTATTATCCCTTTTCCCAGGGACGATTTTCAAATCGCTTCTGGATCAAACGTTGATAAAACTCGAAACGATCATCATCCTGTTCCTCGCCCCAGAGCATCGCCCCGCGGCTGGCTTCCAGCCCGACCGCGCTGGCCTTGCTAAGGGTTTGTTCCAGGCCAATCTCGGTACCGTAATAGATGATCGGCGGCCCGGGCAGCTGAAACTGTCTCTCTGCCGCCCGGCGCAAGGCTTCCTCGTCGCCCTCAACGAGAAACTCAAACCGGTCCATATCGTGATTATCGAGGAACGTGGGCATGACGAAACCGGCGGGGTAATAATCGAGATGCTGGGCAAGGAAGCTGTCAAAACGTTCCCGGTCCCACGCTTGACGGCCATACCTGCGGCGGATCGCTTCGCAAAGATGAAAATCGAGAAGCCCATCGAGGCGCCCAACATACTGAAGCTGTACCTCCGGTGGTTCAACCACCTCGCCAAAACAAAAACTGTCCGGCTTGATCGTTTTACATAACAACCAGAACTGAGACCAGAAACCGGGGCCCGGGCCATTGGCATGGTCAAGACGGTAGCCATCGACATCGAACTCTTCCAACCAGTAACGGGCTACGTCCAGCATCCAGTCGCGGGCATCGGGATAGTCGAGATTGACCTGAGGCATCGCTGAGACCCCAAAAAAGGTGTGGTAGCCATGCTCTTGTTCTTCTTCGAAATAGAACCACTCCCGGTAGGTGCTGTCGGGCTTCTCGAAGGCTTCTTGGAAGATGGGATGTAGGTGAGAGACGTGATTGCAAACCAGGTCCAGGACAACGCGGATGCCGCGCTGATGGGCCCGTTCAATCACCTCCCGCAGGGCGTCATCGCCGCCCAACTGCTCGGCGACATGGTAGTAATCGGTGGCGTTGTAACCATGCACCGTTGGGCTGGGAAAGATGGGGCTCAACCAAATCGCGGTGGCACCCAGATCGGCGATGTAATCCATTTTTTCGGCCACGCCCCAAAGGGTGCCGCCAAAACGCTTGCGTAAGTTGCTGATCTGGATCCAATCGTTTTCCTCGCCGGGATAAAAACGGTCGACAAAAATGTGATAGAAAACGGCCTGGCGCGCCCAATCGGGCGGCGTCAGCAAATCAACTTGGTAATCAAACGTTTGCCCCTTCGATGGGTCGCCGTAATTCCCCACCTCGGGGAGCGGTTCGTTGTTGAAGAAATAATTCGCCGCGTGCTCGATGGTCAGTTTGACATCGGGCCAGTCGGCGTAGACTTCGGGGCCATCGGTGGACCATGCGCTGATCTTGTAGCGGACTCTGGTGCCCTCCGGCTGAGGGGGAAGTTGTCCCTGCCAAGAACTATGATACCCCCAGGTGAAGGTGTCCCATTCGATGTTCACTCGCTCGAGGGAAATCACATCCCCCACAGCGGCTTGCCCCCGCGAGCCCGCCGGTTCGCTGCCATCGAGGGTGTAGTAACAAGCGACCTGTTCGGCAGCAACATCGGGACCCACATCAACCACGATCGTCACCGCGTCTCCAGGTTGGGGATCGCGAGGTTCGGTGAGGTAAGCGTGTTGCAAGCCGCGCCGCGAGGCACGGTGATAGACCAGTTTCAGGTCATCGGTAGCCAGCGTGCCAAAAATGAAATCTTCCATCGAATATCTCTGTAATCTTTCCGGATAATAAAAAAGGGAACCCGATCAAGTTGTTCGGTGTCAGGTCCCTTTTTGAGAGCGTATTATTGTTTGTCCATCAGCCTTTGACAGCACCGGCCGTCAAACCACCGATGATTTGATCCTGCAGCGATTGGTAGAGGATCACAATCGGCAGGGCACCCAGCAATCCCCCGGCTGCGAAAACACCCCAGTTTTGGGAGAAGTTCTCCGAAACAAAGAGGTACAGGCCGACCATGAGGGTGTATTGGGACTTGGCCTTGAGCAAAACGCTGGCGAGGACAAATTCCTGATAAGAAGCGATGAAAACGAGCAATGCGACGATGACGATCATCGGGCGGGCCAGGGGGAAGATCAGCCGCCAGAAGATTTGCCAGCGGGTGGCACCGTCGACAAGGGCAGACTCATCGATGTCGCGGGGGATGGAGTCGAAGAAGCCCTTCATCAACCAGATCTGAATGCCCATCTGCGTGCCCAGGTACGCCAGAATCAGCGGGGCGTGGTGATTCAGTCCCATCCCCGGGATGTACTGGCCTAACTGCTGGAAGAGATAGAAAATGGCCACGAACATCAGCAGGGTGGGAAAGACCTGGATGAGAAGCAAGGCGAGCATCAATTGGCGCCGTCCCTGGAAGCGAAAGCGGGAAAACGAGTAGGCGCTCAACATGATCGAGACGACCCCGAGTAAAGCCGTGATGGTGGACACTTTCACCGAGTTCCACACCCATCTCAAGAAGGGGTGCAAGGGATCGTTGAGCAAAGCGCGATAGTTCTCCAGCGAGGCGCTTTCGGGGATCAATCGCTGAGAAGCGAGCGAGCCCGTCGGGTTGAAAGACGCGGAGATGATCCAGGCGATGGGAAAGAGGGCAAAGGCAATAGCGATGAAAGCAACGAGCAAACGCAAAACCAGTTGGATGCGACGTTCGTGAGTGAGCGAGCCAGTTGGGGCTTTGTCCTCATCTTTGGGTTCTGTAGTGGTTGAAAATTGGTCTAGATTAGACATTTTCGGATACCTCCTCCCAACGGCGGGTAAACTGATACTGGATCAGGGTGAGGGTCGCCACGATGAAGAAAATCACGATGGTGATCGCTGCCGCGTAGGCATAGTCTGAGCCGCCGCCGCCCTCGAAGGCGATCCGGTAGGTGTAGCTGATCAAGATGTCGGTATGACCGGCCGGGGTTGGCGTTCCTGCCATCGGCGGTCTGCCCTCCAGGAAAGGATAGATGACGGCAAAGTTGTTGAAGTTGAACACAAACGAGGCGATCAACAACGGGCCAACGCTGACCAACAAAAGCGGCAGGGTGATGTTCCAAAAGCTTTGCCAACGGTTAGCTCCGTCAACAGCCGCAGCATCGTAGATTTCGTTGGGGATCGATTGCAAGGCGCCGCTGGAGATCAGCATCATGTAGGGATAGCCAAGCCAGAGATTGATGATCAAAATGCCGATCTTGGCCCAGAGGGGGTGGGTGTAAAAAGGTGGGGCCCAGCCCAAGACATCCTCAAACGTCAGGGCGATGACGCCCAGGTGAGGGTTGAGCAAGCCGCGCCAAATGAGCACCCCGATGATGCCCGGCAAAGTGTAGGGGATCAAGAGCAAAGAGCGAATCAACTTTCGACCGGGCACAAGGGGATCGTTGAAAGCAATAGCAACGAGCAAACCCAGCGCGAAGGTCGTCAGGACAGACAAAAAGGCAAAGGTAATCGTCCAAATGAAAATACGCACGAACGGACCTCGAAACGCTGAACTGCTGAACAAGCGCTGAAAGTTGCGCAAGCCAATCCAGGTCATGTAACCGGGTTGCAGGTTTTGGCCCTGCTCGGAGACGAAAAAGCCCTGCTCTTCGTCGGCATAGTAAACAGCGTCTTGTTGTTGATCGATAATCGCATCCCGCTCGGGGTCGTAGGTGTAGCGTTGCTCTCGGGGGGCGGCGCTATTCAAATTGATGATTTGAACCTGATCCGGTGCTTCGCCAAACTTGACCCCCTCCAATTCAGGAAGATATCTGATCACATCGGTGCGGGCGACGCGCTGATTGCCTTCGATGCTTTCCGGAATGCCATCTTCACCAGCCGGGCCAACGATGCCCTCGCCGGGTTGCGCCTCTCGAAAGGTGTCCCTGGTGGCAACATAACCCTGGCCTTCCGGCCCGACCAACCAGAGGGCGAACTCACCTTCGGGGCTGCGGTAGGCCGTCCAGCTATAGGTTATGCCCCCTTCGGGCAAGTAAGTCTCCTGGGCCAAGCGATTGATCGCCTGCTGCTTGGAGAGAATATGCCCGTCGCTGTAGTTGGTAAAAGCCGAGTAGATCGTATAGACCATCGGGAAGATGATGATCAGAATCACAATTGCTGCCGCCGGAATCTGCCAGCGGACCTCAAAAAATTTTGGGCTAAGATTGAGGACATTGGTGATGATCAAAATGGCGGCAATCGGAATGGCGACCGGCCAAGCGCCATCACTCAACAGCATATAAAGAAGCCAGAACCCGCCAGCATCGAGGATGGCAAGTCCCAGCAAGACAAAGATGTAACGGCCAATTCCCTGGGAGAGGGCGGCCAGGGGCCCTTGCGAGCCCCTGACCTTTTTATCTTCAACCGAAGTCATGGATTATACTCCTTCACTTCAGTGATTGATTAAGGTTACTCACCTTCTTCGATTTGGGTGCGAACCTGTTCGGCTGCGTCCTGAAACGCTTCTTCGCCGCCGAGTTCGCCGCTGATGACCAATTCTTGTGCGTTACCCCAGGCAGTCCATACGGCGCTCATCTCGGGGATGGCGGGCATGGGCATACCCTCGGCGCCTGCTTCCGCAAAGGCGGCCAGATCGGGGTCTTCGGTCGCGTCACGAACCGGCACCCAAGCAGAGGGGCGAGGATCGGCATCGTACAACGCTTGCATGAACTCATCCGTAGCGACAACTTCGCTGAGCAGCGTTTGGGCGAGAAGCTGGTTCTCGCTGAAGGCGCTGACCATGAAGCCCTGGACACCCAAGAAGGGTCGACCATTGGTCTCAGCACCGGCCGGGAACTTGCCAATGTTGTAGGAGACGCCGCTTTCGCGGATCCGGCCAAGAGCCCAGGGGCCGGTGCCAATGCAGGCCACCTGGCCACCTTCGAACAAGCTGTGCATGACATCATAGTCGACGCCTGCTTCGACGTGACCTTCTGTGGCCATCATCTCCAGCCATTCGGCCGCTTGAATGCTGCCTTCACTGTCCAGACCGACATCCGTGGGGTCGTAGCCCATCTCGGTGCGGGCAAAGATGTAGCCACCGTAGGAGGACATCAAGGGGAACAAGTGATAGGGATCATTGGTCTGGATGGTCCAGGCTGTCGCTTCGCCGCCGCTGTTCTCTTCGATGGTGGCAGCCAGTTCGGCAACCTCGTCCCAAGTCTCGGGGCGTTCGCCATCGGCATACTCGCTCAAGAGATCAGGGTTGCAGAAGAAAGCAATGTTCTCGGTAGCATAGGGCATCCCGTACAAGGTTCCCTGATAGCTAAAAGCGCCCACTGCCGGGTCAAAGAAGCTGTCAGCTTTTTGTCCCAAATCCATTTCTGCAACAAGACCATTGGCAACCAGCTCGCCGAGCCAGTCGTGCGCGCCAATGAAGACATCGGGGCCTTCGCCAGCCGGGCCGGCAACCTTGATCTGATCGCGGATATCACCAAAGCCAAGCTGAACAACCTCGACCTGAACGCCTAACTCGTCGGCATATTGGGCCGTAATCTCTTCGATGATGGGAGAGCGGGTCTCATCAGCCCAGATCAGGATCGTAGGGACTTCAGCCTCTTCCTCGGTAGGCTCTTCGGCCTCTTCCTCGGTAGGCTCTTCAACTTCTCCTTCTGTCGGTTCTTCGACTTCTTCTTCCGTCGGTTCTTCAACGGGCACTTCCGTTGGCTCGGGGGTGGCAGCGGGACCACAAGCGCCTAGGACAAAAGCCAGGGTCAACAGGGTTGTAATAATTAGCAAAAACTTACGTTTTTTCATTTCTACTTTCCTCCAATATAAAGGTTGTTAAATCAATTGACAAACAGATCATTTTGCCGAAACGTGGGTAGACTATTGGGTTTCTAGGGCCTCCTTTCTTGCTTTTCGAGCAGAAAAGTCATATGCTTAATTCTACAATTGAATGTTGATCCAACGATGTTTGCAGGTAATTGCAAAGTTTCGCCAATAACTCTTCAAGGCACTCTTTTTCATTTGCAGTAAGGGGGTGGAAAAGCTCAGATAACGCTCGCTGATGAGCAGCGCAGACTTGGTTACGCTTATGTAAGCCGCTAGGGGTGAGAACCACGCGCTGAGCGCGGCGATCATCCGGGTCGGGAATACGCTCCACCCAACCGCTTTCTTCTAATTCGTCAATGATGCGGGTGATCGTGCTTTTGGAAAGTAATAATCGTTCACTGATTGTTGTCAGGCGTTTTCCCCTTTCCTGATCGAACAAAAGTAGGGACCGATATTGAGAACTGTTCAACCCAAACCGCTCCAGAATGGTTTGATCATAGTCATCAAGCAACACATAGGTTTTCTGGATCTGGTAGAGCAGTTGCAATGACGTGAGATGTTGAGGTGTGACCGCTTTTGTTTCGGTTGACATTGTTAACCTTGATATATTTTCAGGTGAAACTATTAATAGTTTAAACAAATTTAATTGAATTGTCAAGCAACTTTTTAAACCAAATGAGAATATGTCCAGGAAAATCAAAAGCAACTATTCCCCCCTGAAAAAGATATGGAAAACCGCTCGATGAACCGTTGCCCGAAACGGAACACTTTTCAATGACGCCAATTACCTTGAGACTCTAGATTCCCTAACCAAGAACTGCACTGCTTCGTGCAGCGCAGTTCTTGATTCGTAATTTTCTACAATCGTTAGCGCACTCACGGCGGAGGGCTCATTGTTGCGGAGGCCAGGGGATCAACACGGGCGTGTTTTC
>CAZXXW010000039.1:0-13092 GCA_964644835.1 uncultured Anaerolineales bacterium | reverse complement strand
TTCGTAATCTTCCTGACCGCCCCACTTTTCATCCGCTTTCTCTTCCAAAATGGGCACGCCGCTGACCTGGGTGATCAGCAGGGCGACGAAAATCGGTGAGATCAGCGTGACCCACTGCCAACCGCGCAGGACGGGCAAGGCGATGATCGCCACACCGAACCACAAGGTGATCTCCCCAAAATAGTTTGGATGGCGAGACCAGGCCCACAAGCCGGTGTCGATGAAGTCCCCTTTGTTCTCCTCTTTGTCCCGGAAGCGGCTCTTCTGAGCATCAGCGACAACCTCGATGCCGAAGCCAAACAGCCAAACCAGTGTGCCAATGAGGGCAAACCAACCCGACGGCTTCCGCGTCGTCGTGGTGATGGTAGCCAGGGCAGCGGCCAAAGTCAAAGAAACCCACAAGCCCTGCAACATCCATGTGTTGAGGAACCGAGGGAAAGACTTCTTGATCTCATCGAAGCGAGAATCTTTTCCGGCCTGGAGGACACGTTGAAACAGGAAGGTTCCCAGGCGGCCCGCCCAGATGACAACCATGACCAGCAACAGGATCGAGCGTCCATCGACCACCGGGCTGAGCACCACCGCCATGATCGTCACGGAGATGTAGGTGATGCTACCGGTGAGATCGTAGAACTTCTCAGTCCGCAAGAGATAGGCAGCGATGAAGCCCAAAATTTGGATCGAGAAAGAAACAGCAACAGCGAGAGCGAAAATCGAGATTCCGGAAACGGAGAACCCTCCCTGGCTACCGGCCCAGGCCACACCGATGGCAACCAAGATGATAATGGGCAAGGCAATAAAGGCATTACGATCTTCATCTTTCATACTATTTATCCTTTCTTAGAATAGAAACGGATTGAACAAATTTCCACAGGTTTACCAAACGTATTCAATGGAGCGCTACTTTGTCGGGCACTTAACGGCTCAGACCGGAGCAAGTGTTCCGGCAAAAATAATCCAGGCCAGCACAGATTTGGATGTCAAACTCAGAATGATATAGACGCGCTCGCCGAAAAGATAGTCTTGCCAGCGCCCTACCTTTTTGTATTGAAGCACCATATTGATGGCGAAGATGTTGAAAAAGACGAACAAGGTAGGCAGAATGGCGTAAACAAAATCAGGCGGCTTGGCGTCGCCTGAATTGATCGAGCCAACGAAATAGACGAAGATCACAATCCAGGGGATGATCCCAGCAATGCAGCCATAGATGTAAGCAGTCCAATCGGTCTTTTCGGTTGTCTGATTGTGCAACTCCATGAGGACGCCAAAGAGATTCATCATCGCGTTGAGCCCAAAAAGCAAGATGATCGCGCCGAGGTCCCAGACCCCTGAGAGCATACCGATCAGCACAATCATTAGAGAGGAACTGAAGGCGTATTCGTAGAAACGAATCGGGTTAATCCCTTTTTTCAGGTTCTTGACATAACCTTTGTAGCCAATCGTTGAGAGATAGAAGTGAGCAATTGCAGAGATGAGCAGAAAGGCCGCTACAGCAGGCCCGAAACGAAGTTCGTAGAGCAACTTCGGCTCCGGCGACAGGGATGTGGTTTCAGGATTGAAACTGAGGAAATTCGTAAAGATGGGATAGGTGGTGTCATTGCTAACCAGGATCATGAAAACGCCCTGCACCAAATGCAGAAATCCCATGATCAAATTAAAGCGCTTTAGTCGAGCAAATTTTTCATTCATGGCAGTATTCTCCTTTATTTAGGCCCTGAACATCTTGGAATAGATACCCAAACAGGTTGGGACGAAATCTTACGTTTTTTCCAGTTCGCCTCCTTTCACCCTAAAAATATTGTAACCCAAACCCTGATAAAGGAAACTGCTTTACCCCGATGAAAATCGCAATGCGATCAGGTTTGAATTGTCCCCATTCGCGCCAATTGCAGCGCTAACGTTCCCGGACGATCTCGATCAGCCTGTCTTGGGCCGCGGGAGAAAGCCCCAACTTGTCTATCTCGGCTTGCAGGTCGGCCAAGGTGCCATAGCCGCCGAGATAACCATTCACCCGTGCAGCAGCCGTCGAGTCGACCAAATCGGCGTGATCCGGATAGATGGCGTTGAACTGATTGGTAAACACCGTTGATTGTTTCAAGCGAAATTTTTGATGATAATCCTCCGCAAGATAGAACTCGTCAAAAGGCACAATCTCGGTATGAATTTGACAATCGCACTGAGCGGCCTGCTCTTTTTTCGAAGCCTGAGCGAGTTCCTTTTGCTCTGCATTGTGATAAAAGATGATCGAAGCATATTGGGGCGAAGCGCTCGGCCAGGTGGGGTTGTTCCCCTCCCAAAAAATGTCCAGCAAGACTTGATAAGACACCTTAGAGAGATTGTAATCAATCTGGATTGTTTCGCTGTGATCGCCCAATTGGCGATAGGTGGGATTTGCGGACGTGCCACCGGCGTAACCGACGCGTGTTCGCACGACCCCGGGGACGCTCCCGAACCGGGAGTCTGGGCCCCAGAATCAACCCATCGCAAAGGTAGCTGTGCGCGTTGTTGCGGGGGTTTCAGCATCGAGGAGCGGAGTCCCCACTGGTGTGGCGACGTCATTCGAGGTCGCAGTCATGGTTCTCTCCTGATTCATCGGGTCAAGCAAACTTGGCGCAAAAAGCAAAATGACACCAAGCCCTGCCAAACCGAGGATGATAAAAAGTATCGAATGATTATTTGAAGTTGTCATATACCATTATTTATTAATCAGACCAGCAGCAGCGGCCAACTCGGACATTTCGGTCGTAATTGCCTGTTGGCGAGCCCGCTGCACATCCATTTGTAATTCTTCTGTCAGTCGCTCGATGTTCTGAGTGGCATCCTCCAGCAAACGGTAGCGCACGGTGTGCTCCGAAGCTGAAGAAGCCAGTAAAAAACTATAAAATCTGATTACGACCGCCTGGTTGAGGATCCGTTCAAGCAGGCTATCCGCACCGGTTTCGATGATCGGCGGCGGCCAGATTTCTTTCTGACCTTGTTTCTGAGCCAGAGACATATCCGCGGGCAAGAGAAGGCGAGGCGTTATTTCTTTTTGCTCGGCGCTGGGCCTGTCATTATAGATCAACTCGACCTTTTGGTACTTTCCTTGCTCGACATCTGCCAACATCCTCTTGACGAGCCGATCGGCCTTCTTGTAAACGGGCACAGCGCGGCGGGTGAAACGTTCTTCATGATCCGGGGTGAGATCAAAAGCTTTCAACTCGGTCGTCAAGCGGCGGCCTAACGACCAAACCTCGACTTCCAGCCCAGAGGCCTGATAGTGCCTCTTTTGTTGCAAGACGCGCTCGGCTGTATCCTTGTTGAAGGAACCGCAAAGCCCGCGATCGCTGCCCAAAGCCACGATGAGAACCCGCGCCTCGGTCATGGTTGCCTCCGCCTTTGCAGGCTTGACATCCGGCGGCAACCAGGCCATCAAATCGAGCAGCTCATCCCGGTAACGCTCGACGTCACCCAAGCGTTTGCGCGCCGCGTGCATGCTGCCCTGCGAAACGGTGCGCAGCGCGCTGAGGATCGGCTCCACAGCCCGGATATTGTTCAAACGAGTTTCGGCACGCCCGGCGTCACTCATCGCTCAGAAGGTCTCCATCCGGTTGATATCCCAAACAAAGACAACCGTGTTACTCAGACTCTGCTTCTGCTCCTCTTCGACTGCATCGCCAAACCTGCGGCGCGTTGAAGAGTGCTCACTTTCTCCACCAAAGATCGCCATAACATCATCAACTTGCTCATCATCGATAATGATGAATAAGAGTTGTTGGGTCCGCCGCAGCATACCGCCGCGGCTCTCGGTGAAGGTGGCCGAATAACCGGCATCGACCAGGGCTTCAAGCACATTGTTAGCTCGGTCGCGGGGCACAATCGCCATGATCATTTTTTTCATCCGGCGGCGCTCCTTTCTTCATCCCATAAGTTCAAGAAGGCGTCAATCGCACCTCTGAGACGATCTGCCATTTCGTCGCTGAGGTCCTGTTTCAGTTCGATTTCCTCAAGAAGTTCGCTATTTTTCTCGCTGATAAAAGCGAGTAATTCGCGCTCGAATTGTGATACGTTTTCGACCGCGATCGTTTCAAGAGCGCCCTGCTGGGTTGCGAAGAGAATCGTAACTTGCTCGGCCAGGGAAAGCGGCTGGTGAGGCGGTTGTGTCAGCATTTGCCGTAAGCGCTCACCTTTTTCAATTTGCTGCTGGGTGGCTTCGTCTACCTCGGTACCCAAACGGGCAAACCGGGCGACCTCTTCATATTGGGAAAGTTGCAGGCGCAGCTCTCCAGCCACTTTTTTCATCGCCTCGGTCTGAGCCGAACCACCAACCCGTGAAACCGAGAGTCCGACATCCACGGCTGGTTTGACATCCTGATTGAATAGTTCGGTATCGAGCACAATCTGCCCATCGGTGATCGAAATCAAATTGGTGGGGATGTAAGCAGCGAGATTGCCGCGCTGCGTCTCGATTATCGGCAAGGCCGTCATCGAACCGCTGCCAAACTCTTCATTCAACTTTCCGGCCCGTTCCAAGAGGCGCGAGTGTAAGTAGAAAACATCACCGGGATAGGCCTCACGACCGGGCGGACGGCGAAGCAACAAACTCAACTCCCGGTAAGCGTTAGCGTGTTTGGTCAAATCATCGTAGACAATCAGGACATCGCGCTCATGGTCCATTAAATATTCGGCCAGGGTGCAACCAGCATAAGGGGCAAGATAGCGCAAGGCAGGGGGATCATCCGGAGCAGACATCACCACAGTTGTGTATTCAAGGGCGCCGTGCTCGCGAAGCCGGTTGATCACATTCAAGATGGACGATTTCTTCTGACCGATGGCGACATAGATGCAAGCGACATTGGCGTCACGTTGTTTCAGGATTGCGTCCACAGCGATGGTTGTCTTGCCGGTCTGGCGATCACCGACAATTAATTCGCGCTGGCCCCGACCGATTGGGACCAAAGCATCGATCACCTTCCAGCCGGTATGCAGCGGCTGGTAAACCGGCTGGCGGCTGATAATCCCGGGGGCATCCCGCTCCAGCAATCTAAAGTCCGATGGTTGCGGTGTTTGGCCTCCATCCAGGGGTTCTCCGAGGGGGTTGACCACCCGGCCCAACAGATTCGGCCCCACGGGAATCCGAAGCCGCTTGCCCGAGGTGCGAACCAGGTCACCACCCCGAATGCCCTCATCGGAACCGAGCAAGATCACATCCAATCGGTGGGGATCCAGGCTGAAGACCAAGCCGCCCACCCCGGTGGGGAACGTGACCATCTCCTCGGTGTGCACGCTGGGCAAACCGGAGAGCGTGGCAACACCGTCACCGACATGCAAGACAGTACCAATGTCCTCGAAATCGACGCGGCTTTCAAATTTGTCGACAGCGGCATCGACCGAGTTAATCATCAACCTGATCGGGCTCTCGGCACCGCGCTTGGGCGTGAATTTTTCCTTCAGATGATCAAGCATCTCCGCGCTCTCACGCTTGAGTTCAGCGATCTGATCATCGGTAATGCTACGCAGATCTTCAATCGAATGTGGTTGCTTTTGTTTTTGAGTTATAGACATGGTATCGGCTTGATTTTGAAATTCATCGGCGGATGCCTCGATCGACTCGATCATCATCCTGATCGGGGTTTCGGCATCACGCCGGGAAGTGAATTTTTCCTTCAGTTGATCAAGAATCTCCTCGCTCTCGCGCCTGAGTTCAGCGAGCTGATCATCGGTAAATCCGCGCAGGCCTTCAAGCGAAAGCGGTTGATCCTGATCTTGAGGATCAGACATGATTTAGCTTTTCCCAGAGAGCGTCCGAAGCGGAATCGAGAATGCTATCCAGCTTAGCAGCGACAGAATTATTGATAACAACATCGCCAACGCGGACGCTCAAGCCATAGATCAAATCGGGCTTCTTGTCGATCTCCAGTTCGACTTCTTCATCCACGAGGGCGTTCAAGGTCTGCATCAAATCGCGGATCTGGCTGGCCTCGAGTTCCTTGGCCGTCTCGACATACACCGTGGGAAAGCGTTCGTCCAGTGAGCGGCGAATGGTGTCAACCTGATCCATCTCACCACTTCCAAGCTGCCAGATACGCTCATTGAGCTCATCGACAAGGTTGTCGTGGACCTGATCAGAAGCAGTCTGGCGAATCACCTCGGTGCTGATTTCGCGGATTACAGCGATGAGATCATCCATATGATCACTGATGGCTTTATCTTGAACTTGGCCTGCTTCCGAGGAGGCTGCCTTGAGAATCCTTTCCGCTTCTTCTTGCGCATTTTTGATCGTGCTGCGGCGGATCTCCTCCATCTGTTCTTGCGCCTCGCCAAGCATCTCTGCGATTTGTTCATCGAGATTGCCTAAACGTCGATCGAGCTCGGCGCGCATCTCTTCGGCCTGCTCCAACTTCTGTTCAATCTCTCTTCGTGCCTGGCGCTTTTCCGCCTCTCTGGCCTTGATCCGGCGCATAATCGGCTTGAAGAGCAGCAAATATAACAGCGCGGTAAGAGCGAGAAAGTTGACGATCTCAAAAATGATCGTAGGAATGTTTATATTTAGCATCCTCTTACCTCATTCATCTAGAAGAAACGGTCGAGAAGCGGATTGGCAAATAGTAAGATCAATACTACTAAAAGCACATAAATTGCTGTTGATTCGAGCAGCGCCATGGCGATGAGTAGCGTGGTGCGCAAATCGTCGGCTGAGTCGGGTTGACGGGCGATACTCTCTAACGCTTTCTCGACAGCGCGACCCTCCATCAGAGCCGGCATGATCGCGCCAAGGACAATACCAATACCAGCAACGAGAATTGTTACAAGTGTGATTAAGGTTCCAGGATCCAATTGAGCCATTGTTTACTCCTTTTCTTGTGTGGTTGATCTCTAAATGACTTCGCAGATAATTACCCTGCTCTTAGTTCGGCGGATTCTTCCTTTGGGGGAAGAGCAGATGCAATATACACCGATGCAAGGGCGGTGAAAATATAGGCTTGCAACAGACCGGTAAAAATGCTGAATCCCTGCAACGGCAGGGGGACGAATAAGGGCACAAGCATGAATAAAATCCCAACAATGATTTCAGCACTAACGACATTTCCAAAAAGACGGATGCTCAGAGAAATCGTCCGGCTGATCTGGCTGATGATTTCCAAAGGGAGCAAGAAGATCGGCGAGGCGAGACTTTTCAGATAGGAAAATAATCCCATCACCGAAACGCCGTAGACATGCACAGCGAAGAAGACGACCAGGGAGAGAGCAATCGTCGTGTTAACATCGCTTGTCGGTGACATCAGCCAGGGGACCAGTCCCATCATGTTGCCAATAGCAATAAACAAGGCCAGCGATCCCAGCAGAGGCAGAAAGGGATCCGCCGGTCGCCGCATAATGTCAGAGACGAAATCATACAGAAAGGTGACCACCATCTCCAACACCGTCGACCTGACTTGGCGAAGGATCGCGACGATGATCACAATCAAGCCGATCATCGCCCATGTTGAGATCACCGTATCGCGCACAGGAATGTCAAAGACAGTAAAAACGACTTGAGGAAAAACATCTTCCATAGATTAACTCCTTTTCGACTTTTGTCCCGAGCGAATCGGCATCATCCGCAATGAGAAGATACCGAGCCAGCGAAAGATCATCAAACCGGTGAAGGTGGCCAAGCCGGGAACAATACCCGTGAAAAGCGCATTTGCAAGCAAGACTGCACTGAGAACCCAGCGCAACAACGCACCGCCAATTACCACGCCCTTTGCCGCTCTAGACTTCTCGGGCAGCTTTACCACCGTGCTGCGCTGAGATATCCAGATCACCAGCCCGGCAACACAGCCAAGCAAAAACCAATACAAAAAGGTCATCGCTTATCAAACCCTTCGCCGTTCTGCTCCCGGTGGTCTCGTCCCCTAAAACGCTGAATCAAGCGCAGGAGATTGTAATACGAAACCATCACACCAAGCGTCAGCAAACCAAGTGTAAACAAATAGCTGGTGCCCAGCCAAACATCTAGGGCATGACCAACCAGAACACCCGCAAAGATGGGGATCGCTAAATCCCAACCAATAGCCAGAATACCAAATCCCTCCCGCAACAACACCGGCATGACCTTCTTCTCTTCAGGATCTTTCTGAGACATGACTAACGGTCCTCTTGCAGGCGTTTTTGCAGCTTTTCGGTGAGCTGATCCCGCCTGGTGGGATGGTCAGTTCGAGATCCTGTCAGGTCTGGCTGCTCGGCGAATCCGCTGGTGTAAATTGTGACCTGATCAGCCCGCACCTGCAGTATCCCAGCCCGGAGATCGACCGACTCGCTATAGGCTTCCTGGCCAAACTCCACCGCGCCCCTGCGCGTCTCCGCGATCAGGGGATGATGACCGGGGTGGATACCAATGCTTCCACCGTCGCTCAAAGGTGCTCGCACCTTGGCGACGTCATCGACCTCCAGCAAGGTGCTTTCCGGGGTGATTAAGAGCAGTTTCATACCCTTTCTACCTGTTCGCCTTCTTCTTCCATTTGATGCGCTCTTTCAAGCACATCGTCGATCGTACCGGTCATATAAAACGCCTGCTCCGGAATGTGGTCAAAGCGGCCTTCAAGAATGGCGCCAAAGCCGCGTAGAGTTTCTTCCAGACTGACATATTTTCCCGGCATATCCGTAAACGGCTCAGCGACAAAAAACGGCTGGGTCAAAAAACGCTGAATGCGCCGGGCCCGCGCAACGACATGGCGGTCCTCCTCGCTGAGTTCTTCCATACCTAGAATGGCGATGACATCTTGAAGCTCATCGTACCGTGCTAGCAAGGAGCGGACATCGCTGGCGGTGCGATAATGTTCTTCGCCGACGGTCTGCGGGGAGAGCAGCGTGCTCTTGGATTGCAGCGGGTCGATGGCGGGATAAAATCCCTGGCTGGCCTGGCGCCTTGAGAGCACCGTGGATGAATCCAGGTGGGCAAACGTGGCTACAATGGCGGGATCGGTGAGGTCGTCCGCAGGGACGTAGACCGCCTGCACGGCGGTGATACTGCCCCGGCTGGTGCTGGTGATCCGCTCTTGCAGAGCGCCCATCTCGCTGTCGAGGGTGGGCTGGTAGCCGACAGCACTGGGAAGCCTGCCCAACAGCGCCGAGACCTCCTGCCCTGCCTGGATATAACGGAAAATATTATCGATGAACAGTAGCACCGGCCTGCGCTCGTAATCACGGAAATATTCGGCCATTGTCAGGGCAGTCAGGGGGACACGCAGACGCGCTCCCGGGGGTTCATCCATTTGTCCAAAGACGAGGATGGTATTATCGATCACACCGGAATCGCGCATCTCCAGCCACAATTCGTTGCCCTCGCGGATCCGCTCCCCCACTCCCGCAAACAAGGCGATGCCGGAATGCTCTTCAATGGTATGACGCATCAATTCGATCATCAGCAACGTTTTGCCAACTCCGGCCCCGCCGAAAAGGCCGATTTTGCCTCCCTGTGGATAGGGGGTCAGCAAGTCGATCGCCTTGATCCCGGTGATGTAAGGCTCGTTGATCACCCGCTGGGCGGGAAGTGGCGGCGAGTTGGCATGGATAGGATGTCGGGAGACTCCCTCAACCGGTTCTCCATTGTCGATCGGCTCACCGAGAACATTGAAGAGACGTCCCAACGTGGACTTCCCCACCGGCACCTTGATCGGAGCGCCGCTATCGGTGACGGTCAGGCCGCGGCGAAGCCCTCCTGTTGCTCCCATTGCGATAGTGCGAACAGTATTAGCATTGAGATGCTCCTGCACCTCCAGAACCAACGTTTTGCCACTTTTGATCTCCAGGTAAAGAGCATTGTTGATGCTAGGCAAATTGCCATGAGGAAAGTTAACATCAACAACAACACCCTTCACTCGGGTAATATTTCCCTTATTCTGCTTCATCCTGATTCCTTGGCGTCAAAATACTCAATAAAATCTTTGGTTTGCTCATTCACAGCTTCACAATTATACCAAACAGAGAGGTGAATCTCCGAACCAGCATTCCCAAGCCAAACAGATCACTCGAATCGACCGCTTTAATCTGAGCTCTCCAGAGCACTCAAGCAATCGCTTAGCCGCTTAATCCCCTGCTCAATTCGACCAGCGCTGTAATAAGAGAAACACAACCGGACAGTGTCCTTCATCTCCTCGCGGCCTGAAAATAACACACCTTGGCGGAGACCAACACCAAAACAACCCGCTTTTCGTCGCAGGGTTGCGCCATCAACACCGGGGAAACGGACCCAAAAGAAAAAGCCTCCCTGTGGGCGGGCGTACTCAGCCTGAGGTAGATATTGCTGCAGGGCGGCATCCATGGCGCCGAGCCTATGCGCATACTCGTCGCGCAGGCGGGCAATATGGGCCGAGAGCCCATCGAATTCGATCAAAGTGCGCAGCAAAGCCGAGACAAAGGGATTCATGCCACCGCCACTGTCGAGAAGCCCGCACCCCGCCAGGCGTGCGATGATAGCGTCGTGTGCCTGGATCCACCCCAGCCGCAAACCGGGAGCCAAAATTTTCGAGAAGGCGTTCACCGAGACAACCTGCTCGACCTGAGGCGCAATGAGAGCAAAAGGCTCTGGCGTCTCCTGGGTGTAAGGCAAGAAATGGTAGACCTCATCGGCGATGATCAAAAAATCGTGACGTTGTGCTCTTTCCACCAACCCCTCACGCCGCGACTAGATCAGAGTCCGGCCACTGGGGTTTTGGAAAGTTGGTATCGTATAGACAAATTTGGGCTGATAGGTTTCCAACAATCGATCGAGTCCGTCGAGACGCAAACCACGGTCGTCCATCGAGACCGGGACGACCTTCAAGCGATAATCAGCGAAAATGCGCAAAGCCAGAAAGTAGGTCGGCTCCTCGACAAAGACGACATCGCCAGGCTGGGTGTACAGGCTGCACAGCAAGACAAGCGCAGACGAGGCACCGTTGGTGATAAAGAGGTGCTCTCTATCGACAGGACTGCCGTACGCCGCTGATAAAAACTGAGCCAACGCCCGGCGGAAGTAGCCATCGCCCTTTTCTTTGCCGTATTGCAGCGGGCGGCGATCGCCACCGGCGAAATAAGTCTGAGCAGATTGGTGGATCAACGCCAGGGGGAGCAAGTCCAGGTCGGGATTGCCCATGCCGAGATCAACGAATCCAGGCTGCAACGTGATTTGGGTGATCGGCAACCGGGTCATGATTCCAGCCCCACTTTCTCCTTGATAGGCTTCTGAACGGTGAGACTGAGCAGGCCAAGCATTACGCAAACTCCTGCGGCGACGAAAAGGGCAATTCGATAGCTGTCGAGAGAATCACGGACAAAGCCAAAGGGAATCGGCCCCAACGCAGCGCCGATCACTCCTGCAGTTGTCGCGAATCCATAAATGCTGCCCAAATTCTCCCTTCCGAAAAAAGAGGGCCAAGCAACCGAACTGAGCGTACGAGCGACTCCGTTGGTGGCTCCCAGGATGATACCGAACAGAAAAGCCGAGACCGTGCCGTGAAGAAACTGAACCAGAATCAAAGAACCGGCTTGCAAGAGAAGTCCAAGCGCCAACAAAAACCGCAGGGGAAAGTGATCGGTGACAAAACCGCTCGCCAGGTTGGCAACCGCGGCCGCCAAGGCAACCGGCACATATACGGAGGCGGCGACCGCAGCGTCGAGGCCACGATCGGCAAATAGGCTCACCAGGTGAAAAAACAAGCCCGTCGAGAACATCGCAAAAGCAGCCAGTCCGACCAACATAATCCAGAAGGCACGCGTATGGATGGCCTCCTCAAGGCTCCAATTTTCTTCGAGATCAGCGATGGCTTCATCGGCGTGAACATCGGCGTCTGTGGAGGCTCCGATTCCATCCGGTTCGAGGTCGTAATCTTCGGGACGGTTTCGAAATAAAAAGAATCCCAGTGGTGCCATCAGAAACAAAAGCACCAGTCCAAGGATGCGATAAGCTGCGCGCCATTGAAATGCTGAAATCAAGGCATAGACAAGGTTCGGGAACACTCCCATGCCCAGAAGGGCTACCAACAGACCGGAAATTCCCATAATCAAACCGCGCTTGCGCACCCACCACTGATTGATGACGGTCTGGCTAACCAAGCCAAGGCTCCCCTGCCCGAGCATCCGAATGAAGATGAAGCCGAGCCCGATCATGAGAGCATTTTGAACGAAGCCCATATAGATGCAAGCCAAGCCAAACAAGAGAGCAATCCAGGTAACCATCGTTCTCGAGCCGCGTTGATCGATCTGTCTCCCCCAAAAGGGTAAAGAAAAGCTCCCCACCAAGGTACCGATCGAGTAGAGCGTGCTAACGAGGGAGCGGCTCAAATTTAAATCTGTGATGAAATGCTCGATAAAAATCGAGACGGTATACGTTTGTCCAGGACCGGTCATGATGATCCCCAGGGTTCCTGTAGCCATGATGATCCAACCGTAGAAAATCGGTGTTCTTGTGATCCAAGTCTGTTTGGGCGCATCAGCTAGGCGTACGTCACCTGGGGTGTTAGACTTTTTACTCGAGTTCAAAAATTTTCTCCTTGGGATGGGTCAGGATGTCAGGTCGGGTTTGTATCTCTCCATTGCGAAGCCGGATTCTAACATCTTTTTCCATAATGCAGCCATCAGGAGAACGCGTTCGATCTCCTTCCTGCCCCCACTGATCGACCGAAAGGTTACCGAAAGCGAAAAGCCTTCACCAATTGCCGTGTTCCAGCCGGGTTTCCAGATCGGCTTTGAGCGTCTCAAGCGCGACCTCGAATCCCTCCGGATCATCAGAAAGGCGATCGAGCTGCTCGATCAGATACTTTAGCCACCCGGACCAATAGCTGGAATCCTGCTCGAATTGGGCGATCTGCTTGGCGGTTTGATCAAGCATCTCTTGAAGTTCTGAAATATCATCAAAGACTGCCTCTACGGCTTTGCCCTTCAACGGGTCTTGGGGAAGCCCGCATTGTATACATGTTCCGGTTTGATCCTCTTGCCGGTAATCAGGGCAACTGCAATACTCCATCCGTCCTCCTTCAATGATCAGATTTCTAGTACTTCGTAGCAAAAATCCATAATAAGTTTTGCATCTTTAGAACTTCACCACATGCGAAGCACGCCTAGCGGCGAGTAACAAAGGACACAAAGAAT
>CAZXXW010000038.1:4189-23915 GCA_964644835.1 uncultured Anaerolineales bacterium | reverse complement strand
TGCTTTTTTCATCCTCTCATCCCATATTACCAGGCGTGCCGCTGGCAAGGGAGTGCGGCTTAGCGAAGCTAAGCTAAAACGACCGAAGAGTCTCCCAGAATTCAAAGGTGGAGATTCTTCGCCGCTAGAAAAGCGTCAGCGGCTTGCGAAGCATGCCTTGCCCAGCGGGCACGCACAGCGCGGCAAGAATGACACCCCCCTGAACGCTTACCATTCGTCTTCATTAGCAGCAGAAATATCATACATCTTGTTCGCTTGGCGATAGGCCTCTCGAAAATGATCGAGCTTGACCATCTCGCCATCTTCGAGCGCGTACCAATGTTCCCATCCGTTGCACGACTTGCCCTCTGAAAAATGTTTCCCCGCTTGGTGAATCGAGCCTTCAAAACCGTCATTTGTGTGCAGTTTGGCGTTGGGCTTGATCGTCGCCGTTCTCTCTGCGTCTTTGCGGAAATATAATTTTCGGCCGGGGGTAAGATAGCCGTTTTCGATCAGCGTAGAGAAGGGCACCCGGGCGACGCGCTTTTTGCGGCTGCGCACCTCGAAGGTGGCCGGGTCGAATTGTGCTGGCCGGATGGCATCGATTCGCTCTTTTGCCAGGGCTGCATAGCGGGTCTCTTTTTCGATACCAATCCATTTGCGGTGCAGCATCTTGGCCACCGCGCCGGTGGTCCCGCTGCCGAAAAAGGGGTCGAGTACCACATCCCCCGGATTGGAGGCAGCCAGGATCACCCGGTAGAGCAGCGCTTCGGGTTTTTGCGTGCTGTGGGCCTTCTCGCCGTTTTCGTCCTTGAGCCGTTCAGAACCGGTTGCCAGGGGCAGCAACCACCAATCGGAGCGCATTTGTTTGTCGTCGTTCAGCCCTTTCATCGCGTGGTGGTTGAAGGTGTATTTTGCCCCTTCGCCCGTGCTCGCCCAGATCAAGGTTTCATGGGCATTGGTGAAGCGCACACCTCTGAAATTGGGCATCGGGTTGGTCTTGATCCAGAGTACGTCGTTGAGAATCCAGTAACCTAAATCCTGAATGATCTTGCCGATCCTGAAGATATTGTGGTACGAGCCGATCACCCAAATTGTTCCGGTTGGTTTCAGGATCCGTTTACAGGCGCTTAGCCAGGCCTGGCTGAAACGGTCGTAGGCGGCAAATGAATCAAATTGATCCCAGGCGTCATCAACAGCGTCCACCTTGGTCATATTGGGGCGATAGAGCTCGTTTTTTAATTGTAGGTTGTAGGGTGGGTCGGCAAAAATCAAATCGATCGAATTCTCGGGCAAGCTTTCCAGCGCGTCGATACAATCGCCTTCGATGATCTGGTTGAGGGGAAGTTTTTCCATTTGATGAGAGCCTATGTAAAGATGAGTTGTGCGATGATTCCGGCAAGAAGGGGGACTACCGAGGCCAGAGTCCAGCGGATCGCTGAGAAGCGCCAACCCATGAAGGGGAGTTCAAACGTGACGTTCAGGAACGACTGCGTGGACCAACTGGTGATCAAGGTGATCACTGCTCCCAACCCGGCCCCGGCTTTGTAAAGCACGGCGATCAGGGGAAAGACGATATACGGCCCGCCGGGGAGCAACATGCCCAACACCTCGGCCAGAAGCAAGCCCTTCAAGCCGCTGGCAGGGCCAATCCATTTTTGAACCAATTCGGTTGGGGAGAGTACATTGACGTAGCCTACAATGATGAAAGCGAGGATCAGCAGCGCGGCGTTGCGCCGGGTGATCCGCCAGGACATGGTCAGGCCGCGGCTGAGGCTGTTATCACCGCGAATCAGGGCAAAGACGATCAAACCAAGGGCGATAACCCACAGGGCAATGGTTGCTGTGATCATCTTGGCTCTTTTGTTGATTGGACCACCGCGGCTCGGATTTGCTCAATCTGACCGCCAAACAGGGCCTGGGCGGTGATGGCCACGACAGGGGGAAAAATGAACGTGATGGCGAAGCGGATCAGGGTCAGCCTCGGCCCGAGGAGGGAAAATTCCATTGGCAGGCGGGAGATCGACCAGAGATTTTTTGCCATCACGAAGGCGACCAGCACCCCCAACCCGGCCCCGGTTTGGAGCAGGGCTCCGGCGATGGGGTAATAGGCGTAGGGCCCGCCGGGGATCAGCGCACCGCCGATGCAGGCCAGGAGCAAGCCCCGCCAACCCGACTCGGAGCCTAGCCCCTGTTCGACCATTTCCCTTTTGACCAGTGCTTGAATCAGGCCGGCAGTCAAAAATGCGGCGAACAATAAGGGCGTATTCTTGAGCAGCAGGGAGAGTCCACTGAGCAAACCCGCCCACATTAGTTCGAGTCCGCCCCGTTGCCAGGCGAGCCCAGCTAAGATCAAAGCGACAAAAGCGATAAGGATAGGCAGAAGATCACGTTTAGCTTTCTTGTTCATCTATAAGTTCCTTTATGGAATTAATCGATCAAACTTATTGCCCAATCCCATCCCCAACCGATAGCTGCTAACTGCCACCTGACACCTGATACCTGATACCTGCCCCCCCTTTCTCTCAGTCCTCTTCCGCTTCAGGTGGCTCGAACTCGAAAATCCAAGCCTGATCTTTGTGGGTCAGGGTTGTCTCCGTGCTCATCACCTGGAAAAAGACAGTGCCCGGTTTGAGATGAAGGGGCGCCCCGCCAGGCTTGCGGATAGCAATTGGTTTGTATCTGTCGTTGCGCTCCCATCGCGCCTCGAAGACTTGACCGTTTTGGAAAAGATAAGCTGGGCCGCTGCCGGTCAGTTGGATGTCGATGATTTCGGTGCTTGAAGAATGGTAGAAGAAGCCGTGGGGCACGAATAGAACAACGAGATTATTCGTAGAGATGGGGATGCCGGTATAGCGATCGACCAATTCCATGTATTCTTCCGTGTTATAGGAAATACCTTGGTAGCGGAAGTATTGTTTGCTGCCGGGGCGGTAACTCCAATAAGAATAACTTTGCGAAGAGTAGAACAAAAATATCTGATTGGCAGTCTCTTGACCGTTTCTTTCCAGCGAGTCGAAATAGTTGGTCGCCAGTTCTTGACGGCTGTTGTCGATGCCTCGTTGGGTGACGAGTTGAGAAAGCACATAGGTGTTGCCAAAGATATTGTTATAGCTGGAAATGCTTTCATCGCGGCACAAATAGGGCGTGCATACCTGAATGAGCCCGTTGATCATCAATTTGGGGTCAATATGCTCCTCCAGGTAGCCGTACACATCCCTCGGTGTGCCTTCGTCCTTATGCGCGCCGCCGAAGACGAAGGCGGCGTTGTACATATTGGCAACATGAGCATCGAAGATGCGCGCCGATCGCACCGGCCCGACGCGTTCAACGTCGTTGCCGTAAAAGATGGCGATCAGACGAGTAAGCCCGTATTCGAGATAATACTCATAAATATGGTCGGCCATCGATATGCCCGCCGGAGGTAAGCTATGCAGGGGAAAGAGGGCCACTTTGATTGCAATTGGCAACCGATCGAGCAAGTTGGGATTGGCCACCAGGGAGCCGGTCAGCGGGTTGATATACTTGGGCACGTTGTTGGGTTGCACTCGGATGAGCGGCGGCAGGGTGATCGCCAGTGTGGGGGTTGGCCAGGGGGTATAGGTTGGTTTCGGTGTGGGATTGGCGGCTGGCGGCGTGGCCTCGATCGTTGGGGTTGCTGGGTCCTTGTTGGAATTGACACTCCACGATGTCGGTGTGTTGCTGGCCGTCTTCAAACTAGGTTTGGCAGCCACAACCGCTGGCGCGTTGTTGATGGGTGATTCGATCGCTTGGCAAGCCGTCAACAAGCCGAGTAAAAGCACTAAAATCAGATTGTAATGTTTATGCATAGATGTATGCGTTACAGACAAAGATCGTTTTGTTTTGAGCAGTGTTTATCATACCGCACTTGTTGGTCCTTGCCAAACCTGCTTGGAGTGGCCATTTTCACGCTCTCCGGAGCCTGCTGCGGTATAATGTGGGCATGTCATCGATGATTCAATTCTTGCAAGCGACCCTTGTTCAAAAGGTTTCCTGGCGCAGAATCGTCTATCTGGTCGCCGGGGCTTTGTTGCTCGGATGGTTGCTCTACACGCCTCCGGGACTGTTGGGGAAGGCCGACGCGGTCGGCTACGCTGTCTGCCACCGGATTGATCCCCGCTCCTTTCATCTCGGCGATCGCCAATTGCCCATGTGTGCGCGTTGCTCCGGGCAATATCTTGGCGCCATGCTGGGGATCGTCTATCAAATTTTCTTCGTTCGACGGCGAGTCGGGCGGCCTCCCTGGGGGGTGATCGCCGTGCTGGGTTCGTTTGTGGCGATTTACGGGATCGATGGCCTCAACTCCTACCTGCATCTCTTGCCGGAGATGTCCCGTTTTTATCTCTATGAGCCCAACAACACCTTGCGCCTCTTGACGGGAACCGGCCTGGGATTGGGCGTGAGCATCGCCATGATGCCTGCTTTTCACCAGACCATGTGGCGTCACCGGAATCCAAATCCCGCAGTGGAAGGATTTTGGCCGCTATTCAAATTGATCGCCGTCGCCATGCTCCTGGATGTGCTCGTCTTGACGGGTAATCCGCTGGTTTTATATCCGTTGGCATTGGTCACCTCCGCGGGCGTGCTTGTCTTGTTGACGATGGTCTATGCCATGGTTTGGGTGATGCTTTTCCGCATGGAGAATCGCTTTGAGCGAGTCCGGGAGTTGCTCTTCCCTCTCGCGGCTGGATTCATCGTTGCCTTGCTGCAAATTGCCGCCATGGATTATGTCCGTTATTTCTTTTTTGGCACCTGGGAAGGGTTCCATTTCGGCTGATTCTATCGTTGAATTGGGAGATGAACCATGGATGTATTTACCGCTTTTGGACTCTCCGCCAGTGCCGGGCTGAATGCTTATATCCCCCTGCTGGTGGTTGCCCTGCTGGCCCGCTTCAGCGGCTGGATCGATCTTCACGCCCCCTGGAGCGCTTTGGAGAGTTGGTGGGTGATCGGCGTCTTGATCCTGCTCTCCCTGGTCGAGTTTTTTGCCGATAAGATTCCCGCCGTCAACCATGTCAACGATCTCATCCAAAGTTTCGTCCGGCCAACCGCGGGGGCGATTGTCTTTGCGGCCAGCGCCAGGGTTGCCGACGTCAACCCGATTTTGGCGATGATCGCCGGTTTGCTTGTCGCCGGCGGTGTTCACGCTGTCAAGTCGGTAGCGGTTCGACCGGCGGTAACAGCCTCCACGGGAGGCACAGCGAACGTCCCCGTCAGCATCATGGAGGACATCGTCTCTACGATTTTGTCCATCCTGGCGGTCGTCATCCCTGTCTTCGTCGCCGCCATGATCGTTTTGCTGGTCTCCTGGTTGATCTGGTTCATGTGGCGGAGGTCGAATCGAAAATCGCTGGTAAAATAAAAGGGTTACCAGCCAGACAGTCATGCAATTATTCAAGAGGAGATGTGTTTATGTCTTATTCCGATGATGTCCCCCAATCAAGACCCACTAGCTCGTTGGCGATTGTCAGTTTGATCGCGGGCATTCTTGGGCTGACCATGTTTCCACTCGTTGGCAGTGTTGTCGCCTTGATCACCGGCTCGATGGCTAAGAAAGAAATCGACCGCAGCGGA
The DNA here is from genome assembly GCA_964644835.1 of uncultured Anaerolineales bacterium. GTDB lineage: Bacteria > Chloroflexota > Anaerolineae > Anaerolineales > UBA11858 > JAYELX01. Next base: position 18,341 of record CAZXXW010000038.1, on the reverse strand, counting down.
GGTACCCTGGAAGGGTACGGTTTAGCCAAAGCTGGCATCATCATGGGTTGGATCGGGATCGCTTTGATGTTCATGGGGCTCTGCATTGCCGGTTTTGTGATTGGCATCCCTATCTGTCTGGCTGCGTTAGGTGCCGCCTCCGGAGAGTTTGGCTTGTTTGCTCCGGTTTTGGGCTTGTTGGTTTGACCCTCGCTGATCGTATACGTTTTTAGAGGAGGATTCTATGCAAGAGGAAATGGATCAAGTTGTTGCAGAAGAGAGTGAGAAAAAAGGTATGGATAGCAAAGTTTGGATTATTATCGCGGTTGTTCTCGTTGTGTTATGTTGTTGCTGCGTTTTGGCCGGATTTGGCGGTTGGTGGTTGTGGAATAACGGCGACGAACTGTTCGGCCTGACGATGGAAGTCATCACCGGTCTGATTTGAAAAAAGCGACATTCGAGTATAGGTTAAAACCGACAATCTCCCGCGCTTCTGCGGGAGATTGTTCTTTTACGGATATCGTTTGCCAACCGCAAACATACAGTTGGCGATGTTTCATGTCCAGCTAACCAATAAAGAAAGGGTATTGCTCGTCATCCCACCAGGTTTCGTTATCGGTGAGATATTTATGGGTATTGTCGAGGATGCGGTAGTGCTGTTCCTCTTGCTCGATGAGGAACTCGTAGGCCTCTTTGGCTTGCTCGTCATCGCTTTGTTCCGCTCCCTGGGCGTAGAGACGGCGGGAGATCCGTTCCGTTTCTAGGCCGTACTTCAGGGCCTCGATGTCACCTCCCAGCGAAATCTCGCGCTCCGGGGTGAAAACGGGCAGATCGTCCTCGGGCTCCTCCCCGGGTAAATCGGGGTCGCCGGGATCGAGTTCGAAATCTTGTTCCATGGCCTCTTCGTAGGGAAGCCAGTCTTGTCCCTCTTCCAAGGTGCGGTATTCGGCCAGGAGCAAGCGGAGATGATCTTCTTCTTGCTCGGCCAGATCGATGAACATTTCTTTGCCGCGTTGGCTTGATGCTCGCTCGGCGGCCTGCATGTAAAAATTATAGCCATCGCGCTCCAGACTCATACCGCGTCTGAGAATACCTAGGGGTGAATTCCAATCCATTGTCTAAACTCCTTTGTGGCGTCTAAGGGTTTTTATCCTGTGTCCTGATTATAACCAAATTTTGCCAATCACGCTTTAGATGCTCGCCTCAACGAAAATCTTACCTGTCCTTGCTGAACAGGGTTCTCAATTCCGCCAGGGCGGCGCGCGCGTTGGCTCTTTTCTCTTCCGAAATCGATAATGCAGCAAATTCGTCCTCATCCAGTACCATCTGACGCCCATCGGGAAAAACGAGTAAATCCAGGGCCAGATCTCTGTATAGAATCCGGCCATTTTCAATCACCGCCGGTGTGGCGATGTTGCAATACCAGCCCTTGATGTGGTCATCCTCCCGGTCGTGGATGGCAAAAATGTTGTACCAGCGGTGGCGGTAATAGGTCTCCACAAAGCGATCGCCTTTGCACAACTGCATGCCATGAAATTGCATATCCTCACGGTCGAAATGGGCTTCGATGATGATCGTGTTTTCGCCGCGTTCAATCACCCTGCCCTGGTACCGCCAGGTTTCCTCCCCCCGCGGATTTTGTTTGATCACCATGATCTCTTGATTGACGTCCATTCGGCCTCATTCAGATTTTTCTTCTTGATCGAAGATTTGGATACTCTCTTCAGGATCAAAACCCAATTGGATTGTCTCCCCACTTGAGGGGATTTCCGTTCCCCTGGCGGGAAGATCGAATCGCAGGGATTGATTCTTGATTTTGACCTCCATGCGGCAGATTTGACCCCGGAACGAACAGGTGGTCACCTCGGCCTCCACTTGAAAAGGTTTCTGACCCCCGACGCTCACCCTGTCCGGGCGGATCAAGACGGTCACCTCGCCCCGCACGGGATGGGGTGCGGGCAGCGTCCCGATGGGAGTTTCGACCTGCTCGCCGTCGCCGCGCCCGGAGAAGAGATTATCCATCCCCAGGAAACGGGCCACAAAGGGCGAAGCCGGATCGCGATAAATGGCCTCGGGCTTGCCGATCTGGGCGATTCTCCCCTCCTGGCGCATCACCACTACCCGCCCCGCCACGGCGAAGGCCTCTTCCTGATCGTGGGTGACGTATAGCGCGGTCTGGTCCATTCGGCGCAGAATCTGGCTCAATTCTAGCATCAACCGTTCCCGCAACGTGCGGTCCAGGGAGCCGAGCGGCTCGTCCAGCATGAGTAGACCGGGCTGCGGGGCCAGCGACCGGGCCAGAGCGACGCGCTGCTGCTCCCCGCCGGAGAGGGTGGTCACGTCACGGTGGCGGTATTCGGGCAACCCGACCAGTTCCAGCACCTCAGCAACGCGGGACTCGATCTCGTCCCGGGGCCGATCGTTCATCTCCAGGCCAAAAGCGACATTGGCCCAGACATCTTTATGCGGAAACAGAGCGTAATCTTGGAACATCAGCCCAAACCCGCGCCGATGCGGCGGCGTCCCGGCCAGCGTTTGGCCTTTCCATGAGACGCTTCCCTGATCGGGCTCTTCCAGTCCGGCGATGATCGTCAGCAAGGTGGATTTTCCGCATCCGCTCGGGCCGAGCACGGCCACGATCTCCCCCGAGCCGACTTGAAAGCTGACATCCTGGAGCGCTTGGGTGTTGCCAAAGGATTTGTGGATGTTGGATACTTGTAAAGCTGTTTTGTTCATACGTCCTAAAACTCTCCTACATCGGCGATGCGGAAACGCTCGATGGCCAGCATGCCCGCCACGGCGATGAACATCAGAATGGTGCTCAAGGCCAGAGCTTGGCCGTAGTTCAGCGCGCCGGGGCGGGAGATCAACCGGTAGATGACCACTGGCACGGTGGGATATTCGGGCCGGGTCAGCAGCGAGGTGGCGCCAAATTCACCGATCGAGATGGTAAAGGCAAATGTGGCTGCGACGAGCACGGCCCGCCCGATCAGGGGCAAGTCGATGTGGCGGATCACCTCCCGGGGTGAGGCCCCCAGCACGGCGGCGGCCTGGCGCAGCCGCGGCTGGATGCTTTGCAGCGCCGGGGTCAGGCTGCGGACCACAAAGGGAAAAGCCACCAGCGTGTGGGCGATAGGAATCAGCAGCGGCGAGGCGCGGAGCGGCCCCAGGGCGATTAGAAATCCCAGCCCCAGCGTCAGGGCAGAGGTGCCCAGGGGAAGCATCAACAGGGGGTCGACAATCCGGTTCAAAGGTGCTGATCGGTTTCGGGCCAGCGCCCAGGCCGCGGGCATCCCCAAAGCCAGAGCGAGCACCACTGTGATGGCCGCGTATCCCAGCGAGATGGCAATTGCCGTTGTGGGCGGCGCGTAGAAGAGCGATTCTTGCTGATTGCCCCCCAGTGCCTTGTAGAAGGCCAGAGTCAAGCCTGGTGCAAGGGAGCCTGCTCTGGTCTTGATCTGGCCCAGCGACGTCACCGAGCGGGCTGCCAGGGCCGCCAATGGGGCGATCAACAAGATCAGCAGCACGACGATGATCGTTCCGGCGAGCATACGTTGGCGCCAGGTATAGAGACGCCGACGGGTGTGCTTGCGGGCGCGCAACTCGATCGGCTGGGTGACCCGGGCGGCGAGTCGGGTGTACAGGACGGTCATCAGCAGCGTGCAAGCCAATTGAATCACGGCCAGCACCGCGGCTAACGGCAGGTTGAACAAGCTGATCGTCTGGTAGTAGATTTCCACCTCGATCGTGGCGTACTGTGGCCCGCCGAGCACAAGCACGGCCCCGAAGGATGTGAAATCGAAGATGAAGACGAGCAAGGCCGCTGCTCCGATGACCGGGCTGAGCAACGGCAGCGTGATCGATTTGAGCACTTGTATCCGGTTAGCGCCTAGCACCTGGGCCGCTTTGCCCAAGCGGGGATCGAGATGGGCCCAGAAATCGCCGACCATCCGCAGCACGATGGTGGTGTTGTAGAAAACGTGGGCGACCAAAATGGCGACCAGCGTGTGGGTAAAGTTGATCGGCGCTTTGGAGAGATCGAAAAGGTTCATCAGCGCGACGTTGACCCAGCCGCGCGAGCCGAGCAAAGCGTTGAAACCGGCCGCGACGACCAGCGTGGGCATGACGAAGGGCACCCCGGTCAAGGCGCGCAAGACCGATTTGCCAGGGAACTCGTAACGGGCGAAAAGATAAGCACCCGGCAAACCCAGTGCCAGGGTCAGAAGTGTGGAGAGGGCAGCTTGCCAAAATGTGAACCCCACGACATGGCGCACGTTGGGAGACGACAACGCCTGCGCGAAAGGAGCCAGGGGCCCGGCTTCGCTGCGGGTGAGGCTGAGATGCAAGATGCTCCCCAAGGGATAGAAGTAGAAGACGAGCAGAAATCCCAGGGGTGCGAGCCAGAGCAGGGCAGTGAGCGTGTTTGGGCGCTTTTGTTTCATATCGACAGTATCTTGGCGGTTGGTAGATTGGAAATCAGGATATCAGGAATCGGTAGATCGGGAATCAGGGATCAGTTGTTGAGGTTGCTTGATCCCCGTCACCTGATACCTGACACCTGATACCTGACACCTGATACCTGATACCTTACACCTTACACCTGGTACCTGATTTGCTATCTCAGCACCGTCTCCGTCCAGGCCTGAATCCAGGCTTCGCGTTTCTCGGCGATTTTCTCGGGGGCCAGCGAGACCGGGTCTTGGGCGACATCCAGGTGTTCTGCGAAGACCTGCTCCAGTTCGGTCTCCGGGTTGACGGGGAAGACGTACATTTGCAAAGGGATGTCCTCTTGAAATCTCGTCGAGAGCATGAAATCGATCCATGCTTCGGCCAGGGCGCGTTTTTGGGTCCCTTCGAGAATGCCGACGAATTCGATCTGGCGGAAACAGCTTCCCGGCGAGGTCACCGCCTCGGTGGGAGGCTCTTCCATCGGTTCCTCGGCGAAAACGATCTCAAAGGGAGGGCTGGAACCGTAAGAAACCACAATCGGACGCGTCCCGCCCCATTGGGTAAACTCGCTGTAATAAGCCGTCTCCCAGTCATTGACGACAAGGACATCGTTCTCCCTCAGCCCGCGCCAGTAGTCCAGATAGCCGTCTTCGCCAAAATGTCCAATCGTGGCGAAGAGGAAGGCCAGGCCCGGCGATGATGTCGCCGGATTTTCGACAACCAACAGTTCTTCGTAGTTAGGTTTGAGCAAGTCTTCGAGATTTTGAGGTGGTGCCAGATCGTTCTCCTCGAAATAGGCGATTTCATAATTCAGGCAAACATCGCCGTAATCTACAGGCAAGGCCCTGTTTTCGGGATCCACTTTGAACTCCGCGGGGATCTTGTCGAGCAAGGGGGAATCATAGGACTCGAAGATGCCCTCTTCCAGGGCGCGGCTCAAGAAGGTGTTATCGACACCGTAGAAAACATCGGCTAGAGGGTTGTCTTTGGAGAGAATCGCTTTGTTGACCGCTGTTCCGGTGTCGCCTGCCTTGAGAAATTGTACGGTCACATTCTTTTCTTCTTCGAAATTGGCCAAGACTTCTTCTGAAACGGCGAAAGAGTCATGCGTCATCACTGTGAGGGTTTCGGGTTCTTCCGGTTCGGTCTGACAGGCTGTCAGCACAGCCAAGAGAGAAATTAAAAGTATCGGTAAGCGTAAACGGATTTTCATCGTAAAGCTCCTTTTTGAATTTGAACAATCAGTAAGAGCCCCTCTTTCAATTCAATGCTGGCGCCTTCTGCCCGGATCACGTTGCTGACGCCGCGGCTGCTCCCAAAATGGAGCGTGCCGTCATCCAGGATGTATTCCAAGCCCTGGGTAGTGATCCCCCTGGCGTCGCCGCATAGGGGAATCAATGAGATTGTATCGCCCAGCTCGCCTTCCACGTTGATGGTGTGACCAGCTTGGAGTAGGGAGAGCGTTTGGTGCTCGTGGATGAACTGAATCGAAGAGGCTGAAAAATCGGATTGAGTCAGGAGTAAGAGATTCGAAAGGCTCATATCCCAACGCGCTCCCAGGCCCCCAAAGATGAGGATGGAGTCCGGATCGCGTTCCATGGCTCGATCAAGCGCCAGTTTCAGGTCGGTTTCGTCCTTGCGCCGGGGATGGCGAGATAGAGCCACCCCGCGGGCTTCCAGCTTGGCGATGTCTTCTTTCTCCAGGGAGTCGAAATCGCCGACGACTTTCTCGGGAACGAGATTCAGCCTCAGGCAGTGAAGCACCCCGCCATCGGCCGCGAAGATCACGTCGTCGGGCCGGATGATTTCTTCAATGTGGTCATCGTCGTTCAAGGCACCGTTGGCAAAGATAATAACTCTCAAAAATAAATCCTCCTGCGCAGCGGAGGAGGATTTGTGATCAAACTGCCTCCCTCCGCCGGTATAATCCGGATCAGGTTCTCGGGTCGGGCGCTTGCGGCGTCCATCTCAGCCTGCAAAACAGGCTCCCCGGGCAAACAATGTCAGTTTGTAATTTTAGTATAACGATTGAGCCTCAGGCTGTCAAGTTGAGCACCTAGCGGGCTTGGTGGACGTCCTTTTCGATTTGCGCGATCAACTCATCCGGGCCGGAGAATTTACATTCCCCTCGCAGGCGGGACAAGAAAGCGAGGTGGACTTTTTCTCCGTACAGATTGCCATTGAAATTGAGAAGATGCGCTTCCACGCGGGGAGGGACGGGTTCTCGCTCGAAGGTGGGTCTCACCCCAATGTTGGTGACCGCTCCCCAGCTTTTTTCCCCTAAGCTAGCCCGACAGACGTACACCCCTGCCGCAGGGATAGCCCGATACGGCCACGTGTTCAGATTGGCGGTGGGAAAACCGAGACTGCGGCCGCGATGATCGCCGGGTACAACTTCGCCAGAAATGCTGTAATTCCTGCCCAGCAATTCGCCGGCTTCGCGCACTTTTCCGGCCCCGAGCAAAAAACGAATCCGGCTCGAGGAGATGATGTCTCCGTTAGCTACTACAGCCCTGGTTTTCTGGAGCGTGTAGCCCCATTCGCGCCCCAGTTGGCGGAGCATGGCGATATCGCCTTCGCGGTCCTTGCCGAGGGCGAAATCATATCCCACCCGTAAATGGTCGATATCCAGGTGTCGGTTGAGCATTTCCATGAAGGCGCGTGCCGGTGTAGATGCTACTCGTTGGTCGAAGGAGCAAGTGATCACAACGTCGATACCTTGTTCTCCCAGCAGGGAGGCGCGTTCTTCGGGTGTCGAGAGATAAAATGGGAAGGAGTGGCCTTGCAAAATGAGGGAAGGATGGGGGTGAAACGTGAGCACAACGGCGGGAGCGTTGTGTGCGTGGGCTTCATCGGCGAGTTTTCGAGCAATTTTTTGATGCCCACGGTGGACGCCATCAAAGGATCCGATGGTCAGCCAGGTATCTTCTAGATAAACGTCATCGAGTGACCAGAAATGTTGCATCGCTTGATTTAGGCTCGGAGTTGCTCGAAACGCATAGGATTAGCTCAGCCTAGTGAATATGCTCGGCTTGTTTTCCCCGGATGGAGCAAGAATAAATCCATGCTGTTGTTGACCACCGAGGCAAGCTACCTCGGTGGTCATATTTAAGTCAGGTTTGGAAGAAAACCTTCTTCGGTTGCCACTCTTGGCTTTCTTGGACGTATTGGATAAGAGCAACCAGGTCGCCTTGTTGGCTGATCGCCCGGCTCAAATTCTCTTCGGTTACCGTTTCGGGATCGTCTTCGGCCGGAATGCGGTGACCAAAAGCAACTTTTTGAACCTCTTCGGGATTCAAGATTCGCTTGGGCCAGTCAGGGAGCAGTTCTGCTGCCGGAATCAGCGAACGATACCACTCTCCGCTGATGAAGGCATTCTGGAGTTCGCGCAGGCGAACCGCTTGCCGCAGGGTGAAATCACCGCTCTTGGTCCGGCGTAGATCAACGAGATGAGCGCCGGTGTTGAGGTCTTCGCCGATGTCATTGGCCAGAGAGCGCACATACGTGCCTGAGGAGCAATACACATCCAGGACGATTTCGGGTGGTGCCCATTCGAGCAATTCCAGCGAATAGACGTCGATTTCACGGGCATTTAGTTCAAAGTCCTCGCCGGAACGCGCCCGTTGATAGGCGGGCTTGCCTTGTACCTTGACGGCTGAGTAGTTCGGCGGCGTTTGCAGGGTTTTGCCCTCATAGCCCTCGAGCAAGCGCTCAAGATGCTCTTTCTTGATATGCTCGAAAGGTCGCGTTCGGGTAATCTTACCTTCCGTGTCGTACGTGTCGGTTGACTCGCCCAGCTTGATCGTGGCCTGATAGCGTTTGTCGTCAGCGGAAATGTATTCGCTCAAACGCACGGCCGGCCCGATCAACAAAACGAGCACACCGGAAGCGCGCGGATCAAGCGTGCCTGTGTGTCCTGCGCGCCGCAGTCCGGTACCACGTCGAACGATTTTTACGATGTCATGTGATGTCAAACCAACCGGTTTGTCGATGACAAGCGCCCCTGAAACAACGTTTTTAATTTTTGGGTCCATATTCATCTCCCCAGGATTAAGATTGAGATTCTACGTTGAACATAAAGGACAAATCACAGTGATTTTTCCCACTTTTCCTGACTATATTTTACCCTATTGGTGCTTAGATTGAGGAAGATAACCTTACGGATATGTTACTCTTGCGTTTTGAGTAGTGCATCAGTTTTTTCGAGAACTCGCTCTCGAACGTCTGCTAGATTCCCCTGAATTGTCGCTCCCGCGGCCAATTTATGGCCTCCACCCCCAAAATGGGCTGCAACCTCGGAGACATCGATGCCTGGCTTGGCCCGCCAGCTAACTTTGGTTGCTTCACCCTCCTGCTCGATGAAGGTCACGGCGATATCGGCCTCCTCAATGGACGATAAGAGATTAATCAAATCGGCGTCCCCATTGCCGGGATAATCGGCCTTTTGGCGGTCTTCCAGTGTTAGAGTCACCCAGACAAGGCCATTTTTCATCTCCAGGCTTTGGAGTCCCTCCATCCAATAGCGGACAGAAGCATAAGAACGGTCAATGAGCGCTTTTTGGTAGAGATTGGAAATATCGGCACCTGCTTCGATTAAGTTGGCTGCCGTTCGCATTGTTTTGGGACTCACGTTGGGGGTTCTGAAACCGATCGTGTCGGTGATCAAGCCGGTGAGCAGAGCCTCGGCGACAGGCTTGGCGATTGTTAATCCCCATTGGGGCAAATAGGTTGCCAACATTTCTGCTGTTGCCGCGGCCTGATGATCGACCAGGTTGATCTCGGCATAATTTAAATTGCTGATGTGATGGTCGATGTTCACGGTAGGGGAGGGCAGGTCTTCTAACACGTCGCCAAGGCGATCTAAATCCGAGCAATCCACGGTTACGATCACGTCGAAATCCCCTTTGGGTTGATGCTTGACTTGTTCGCTGGCGGACAAAAAGTGAAATTCTTTCGGTACACCGTCGGCGAGCACCATTTGGATATTTTTCCCCTCAGCTTGTAGTGCCAGACCGAGACCCAGTGTTGACCCGATGGCATCGCCGTCGGGCCGGATGTGAGAAATGATCAGGATGTGCTTTGCCTGGGAGAGCCTTTTGCCTGCCTGTTGAAGCTTATTCATCAACTTCTTCGGTTTCTTCCCCTTGTGGCGTCCCTTCCTCTTCGTCCAAGGAGGCGATGATCGCATCGATCCGGTCGGCATGTTCCGGGCTGGGATCCCAGTGAAAACGTAATTCGGGGAAGGTGCGCAATTCGATCAGGTGAGCCAATTCTCTGCGCAGAAAACCTTTGGCATGTTCCATGCCCTCGAGAATTTCGTCTTTGAATTCGCTGCCCTCCAGGGATGCAACGTAAATATTGGCATAAGCCAATTCGCGATCCACCCGCACCTTGGTGATATAGGCTGTTGCAAGGCGCGGATCGGCGATATCCATCATCATCATGGTGGAAAGTTCTTCGTGAATTCTGTTAGCAACTCGTTTGGCGCGTGTTTCTGAAACCATGTGAGCAAACCCTTCTCGCTTATAGAATCTCAACTTCTTCCAACACAAAGCACTCGAGGATGTCGCCTTCTTCGAAGTCGTCGAAATTTCTAAGCCCGACACCGCATTCGAATCCCTCCCGGACGACACGGACATTGTCCTGGTGACGTTTGAGCGAAGCAATGTCACCCTTGAATATCTCTTTTCGGTCGCGGATCACCCGCATTTGGGCGTTTCGGCGCAATTCACCTTCGACCACTCGGCATCCGGCCACTTTGCCCAACTTGGAAGCGGGGAAAACGGCGAGGACACCGGCACGGCCAATCACGACTTCTTGCTCTTCGGGTTCGAGCAAGCCCTTGAGTGCCTTTTCGATATCATCGAGTAGGCGATAGATGATGTTGTAGCTCCGAATAGAGACGTTTTCTGCATCGGCCAAACGGCGAGCCGCACTGTCGGGTGTGACGTTGAAACCGATCACAATCGCTTCCGATGTGGATGCAAGCATAACATCGTTTTCGGTGATCTCACCGGTGCCTGCGTGCAAAACGTTAACCTTCAGATCTTCAACCTTGATATTTTCGATCGAAGAGACGATTGGTTCCAGCGAACCCTGCACATCGGCCTTGATAATCAGGCGGAGTTCTTGAGTCTCGCCTGCTTGGAAACGTTCAAAAAGTTGCTCTAGGGTGATTTCGCGGCTTTCCGCAGTCGCCTCTTCTTCCGCGCTGATTTGGCGTTCTCTGACGATCTCGCGTGCCTCTTTGGTGGATTCGACAACCTGGAACAAGTCTCCGGCTTGGGGCATCTCGCTAAGCCCCATGATCGAGACCGGCGTGGATGGTGGTGCTTTTTTGATCCGGTCGCCCTTATGGTTAAACATCGCTTTGATCCGCCCACAGGTTTGCCCTGCTACGACGCTGTCGCCCACCTCGAGGGTGCCATTTTGAACCAGCAGCGTGGCCATCACGCCGCGGCCCCGTTCCTGGTTGGCCTCGATGACGGTTCCGAATACATTCCCGTCCGGGTTGGCTAAAATTTTGGCATCATCGGCGACCAGCAGAATGGCCTCAAGCAAATCATCAAGCCCCTGTTTCTCCTTTGCCGAAAGCGGCACAACCAGGGTGTCCCCGTCCCATTCGTCGGGGATTAGACCTACCTCGGCCAGTTGCTGCTTGACTTGATCGGGTATGGCGTTGGGTTTATCGATTTTGTTCAGGGCCACAATGATCGGGACCCGGGCGGCTTGGGCGTGAGAGATGGCCTCTTGTGTTTGGGGCATCACGCCGTCATCAGCGGCAACAACCAACACGACGATGTCTGCGCCCTGGGCACCGCGAGCACGCATCGATGTAAAGGCTGCGTGTCCCGGCGTGTCGATGAAGGTGATCTCACGACCGTTGTGCTCAACTTGATAAGCACCAATATGTTGGGTGATGCCTCCAGCCTCGCCACCGGCGACGTTCGCCTGACGGATAGCATCCAGCAGTGTCGTTTTCCCATGGTCGACGTGCCCTAAGATGCCGATCACCGGAGGCCGTTTTTGCAAGTTTTCAGGTTTTTCTTTGGCTAAGTATTGGCGCCAAAGCGGAATTTTTCCTGCCGCTTCTTCATCAATCTCCTCTTCAACGGTTTCGGATTTGGCCTCAAAACCTAACTCAGCGGCCACAATTGCGGCTGTGTCGAAATCGATTTCTTGATTGATGTTTGCCATTACGCCGCTGGCCATCAACGTTTTGATGATGTCGATGGGGCTTACTTGCAGCCGTTCGGATAATTCTCTAACCGTAATGCTTGGGGGTAATTCGATTGATTTCATTTTGCCTTTATCGCTCATTCTGTTTGCTCCTTAGTGAGCTTGCAATGCGAGATGAGCCAGATCTCAAAGCAAGTTCAAGGGTTCGGTTTACGCCTTTGGCTATTCGGGTAATGATTCCATATATTCTCGTAGTTTTTGTTTCTCTTCGGCGGAGATGTTCGTCTTCAGGGCTCGCGCTAACGCTCCCTGTAATCCTTTTTGCCAGCAACTGCGTTTGTTGTGTAAATAGGCACCGCGACCGGCGAGTTTACCACTTGGATCGATTTGAACGCCGTCTTGGGTGCGCACAAGACGGGTCATCGCCTGTTTGGGCTCCACGGTGCGACACCCGACACACGTTCGTTGGGGAATATGTTTCTTCTTGCGCTTTTTAGCCACTTTTCTCGCTCAATTTGTTGTCGTCAAAACAGGTTGAAAATATCTCCGTCACATCTTTTAGATTTATAGGTCTTCGAGCAGGTCGTCGTCGAGTTCGCCTTCCCATTTGTCCCAATCTTCGGATTTGCGCTTGTGGCGTTTCCGATAGATCATTACATCATGGTCAGGATCGTATTCGACGTCGACATATTTGCCGGTTTTCTCGGTTGACTCTTTTTGCTCCTCTTCAGATGGCTCGAGCGCCTCGGGTTTCAGTTTGGTCAGTTCTTCCATCGAAGTGGGTAATTCTTCTTCCTCAACTTCTTCTTCAGGCTGCTCTTCTTCCGGCTCTTCTTCGGGTTGCTCGGCAGCTTGTGCTTCTTCCGGTTCTTCAATTTCTTCTTCTGCTTCTTCTGCCTCTTCTACTGCGGTCAATTCGATTTCTTCTACGTCTTCCTCGATGGTCGGTGCGATCTGGGTCATCAGGTCGACGGCGTCCTTAATTTCTTGCATCGATTTCGGTCCGATGCCTTTAATCTCTTCGACGACGCTGGAGTCAAATTTCATCTGGAAGATCAGTTCGCCAACAGAGTTGATCCCGGCTTCTTCGAGCAGTTCATTGATATAATCGGAAAAGCCCAGGGTGAGTAGGGGAAGATCGTAAGCACCTTCGGGAACCGCCACTTCGGCAGCTTTGAGGCGTTTTTCGCGCTCTTCTTTGATTCTCTGGCGTTTTTCGGCCAAGCCCTGTTCGATGCGTACGGTGAAGTTTTGCATCGTTTGATATTCCTCGGGCATGATCGGGCGACCCTCTTCTTTCTTGGCCATGATCGCCTCGATGAGCGGAATGTTTTCTTCTTCCTGCTCGGCGAATTCGGCGTAGGCGGGATCATTTTGCAACTTGAATAATAGTTCGGATGTTGCTTCGATCAGGCTCTTGATATCGATTCGCCAGCCGGTCAATTTGGCCGTCAAGCGGGCGTTTTGTCCGTTGCGGCCAATTGCCAGGCTGAGTTGGTTTTCGGGAACGACCACCGTAGCGGTGTTGGGACCATCTTCGCCCTCGTTGAGGAAGACACTCAAAACCCGCGCCGGGCTGAGAGCTTTGGCAATATATTCTTCCGGATCGGGATTCCATTCGATCACGTCGATTTTTTCGTCGTTCAATTCACGCACAATGGCCTGGATGCGAACGCCGCGGATGCCAACGCAGGCACCAACGGGATCGACGCCGGGTTGGAGCCCCATCACGGCTACCTTGGAACGCTGTCCCGGTTCGCGGGCGATCGACTTGATCTCAACCATGCCGTGATAAATTTCGGGCACCTCGTTTTCTAAGAGACGGCGCAGGAAATCAGGGTGGGCGCGGGAGAGGATGATCTTGGGGCCGCGGTTGGTATCTTTGACATCCAGCAGCAAAGCGCGAACGCGGTCATGGACGCGGAAATATTCCCGCGGAATTTGTTGGCTGCGGGGCATGATCCCCTCGGCTTTCATGTCCAGGCCCAGGGTTACTTGTCTGGCGCTGGTAGCCTGTACCAGGCCGTTGACAATTTCGCCAATTTGTTTGCTGTAATAGTCGTATTGAACCTCGCGTTCCGCTTCCCGGATGCGCTGTTGAATCACTTGTCGCGCCGTTTGGGCAGCAACACGGCCAAAGTCATCGGGAGTGCTTTCCACGATAACCATATCGCCGGGTTCAGCTTCCGGGTCGACCTTGCGCGCTTCCGACAGGATCACCTCAGTGCGGTCGTCTTGAACATCTTCGACGACCTCCTTTTCGGCGAAAATTTCCACTTCCCCGCTTTCGGGGTCGATGTTGGCTTCAATATGCTGTGCGCTGGAGGAATGCATGGCGCGCCGATAGGCAGAAGCCATCGCATCCTCGATTGCTTCCAAGAGAATCTCTTTGGGCAAGCCGCGATCTTCTAATATCTGCTTAAATGCCAGAAAAAAATCGTTCTTCATACGTTTGTTCTCTCCATAAGTTGTTGTTGCAGGGTGGATAGGTTCCTATACAAAAGAAAAGTGGGGGCTACCCACTTTTCGTCGAAAGCAGTATTGC
>CAZXXW010000038.1:0-4179 GCA_964644835.1 uncultured Anaerolineales bacterium | reverse complement strand
CACCCTATAGCGGTTAACATTTTAACATGGAATAGGGGACATGGCAAGGCTGGCGTTAAATGCCCAAGATGAAATTTGCTGTTTATCTGATCTGGCTTCTCAAATCTCGCAGGATTTGCAATAGATAAACAATTTGCTCATCGAGAGGGGCTGCCTGGATCCAAAGCGTTGATTTCCCTATACTGAGATGTTCCCGGTCCTCAGGTATCAACAGCGAGACTCCCGCTGGGTAGACCAGGGCGATTTGATCCCGCTCCCGGTGGACGCTCTTGATGCCGATCTCTCTGGCGAGCAGCTTGATCTCCAATTGCAAGAACAAGTTTTCAACCGGGAGAGGCAATTCTCCAAAGCGGTCACGGAATTCATCTTTCAGGGCGTCGATCTCCTCTACTTCTTGAACATCTGCAATACGGCGATAGAGTTGCAGGCGCATCTCCTGATTGGGGACGTAAGGGGACGGGATCGTGCTGTGCAAGGGCAGGTCAACCGTGACCAATGGTTGATGCACCTTGAGGGGCAGAGCGTTTTTCTTCAAGGGCATGCCCCGGTTTTGGCGTGATTCTTTGACTGCTTGAGCGAGCAGACGGGTATACAAGTGAAAGCCAACCGACGAGATGTGCCCGTGCTGGCGTTTGCCCAGGATATCGCCTGCGCCGCGGATTTCCAGGTCGCGCATTGCGATCGAGAATCCCGCTCCAAGCTGGACGTTTTCGGCCAACGTTTCCAGGCGTTGATGGCCCTCTGGAGTGGGAGAGATGTCTTTGTGCTTGAAGAAATAGGCATAAGCCCGTTGGGCACCGCGCCCGACCCTGCCGCGCAGTTGATAGAGTTGAGCTAGGCCGAACATATCGGCCCGGTCGACGATCAGCGTGTTCGCGTTGGGGATGTCCAGCCCCGATTCGATAATCGAAGTAGAAAGGAGCACATCAATCTCGCCGCGACTAAACTGGCGCATTTTGTTGGCCAGGACGTTCTCGTTCATCTGTCCGTGGGCAATCGCGATGCGGGCTTCGGGCGCCAGACGGGCTAGTTGGCCCTTCATCGCTTGAATCGTCTTGACCCGGTTGTGGACGAAGAAAACTTGCCCGCCGCGTTCCATCTCCCGGATGATGGAACGGCGAATCAGCCGTTTGGAGAAGGGACCCACATGGGTGATGATCGGCAGCCGCTCTTCGGGGGGCGTATCCAGCGTGGAGATGTCGCGCAGGCCGGTCAGAGCCATGTAAAGGGTGCGCGGAATCGGCGTCGCCGTCAGGGTGAGTACATCCACCTCGGTGCGAATTTGTTTCAGCTTCTCCTTGTGGGTGACGCCAAAACGCTGCTCCTCGTCGATGACCAGCAGCCCCAGATCTTTGAACTCCACATCGCCAGAGAGCAGTCGATGTGTGCCAATGAGAATATCGATCCCTCCTTTGGCAGACTTGGAGATGATCTCGTCTTGTTCCTTTGGGGTTCGGAACCGGGAGAGCATCTCGATTTCAACGGGAAAGGCAGCCATCCGTTCCCGGAACGTATCGTAGTGTTGCTGGGCCAGCACCGTGGTGGGCACCAGCACGGCGACCTGTTTAGCGTCCATCACAGCTTTGAAAGCCGCTCTTAGAGCGATCTCGGTCTTGCCAAAGCCGACATCGCCGCAAATCAAGCGATCCATCGGTTGCGGGGATTCCATATCCCGTTTCACTTCGGCGAGCGCTTGGAGTTGGTCTTCAGTCTCGAAATAGGGAAAGCTTGCCTCGAGTTCTCGCTGCCAGGCTGTATCCGGGCTGAAGGCGTGGCCCTGAACGACTTCCCGCTTGGCGTAGAGTTCGAGCAAGCCTTCGGCCATCTCTTCGACGGCCTCTTTGACCTGTTGTTTGACCGTCTCCCAACGGGCGCTGCCCAGGCGGGTCGGCTTGGGGTGGCGACCTGTGGCCCCAATGTAGCGGCTCAACCGGTCGGCCTGATCGACGGGCACGAACAAGCGGTCGCTCTTATCGTATTCGATGCACAAATATTCCGTCTGGGCTTCTGCGATGGCGCGTTTGACCAAGCCGACGAATTTGCCAATCCCATGATTGATGTGAACGACCCAATCGCCGGGCTGCAGGTCGGCATACGCGGCTTCCGGCGCTTTGGCCTCAGTCCGGGGGCGGCGGCGCGGTTGCGGACGCTGCCAGCCGAAGATTTCCCCATCGGTGAACAGATGCACGGTTGAGCCGTCGTCCTTAGTCAGCGTCCAGCCGTCGTTGAGCGTGCCTGGGATGAAAACGGGCGCTGCCTGACTGGTAGGGTGGTAGCGTTCTTGCCATACGGCTTGGAGACGTTCGGCCTGCCGAGAAACAACCCAGATGTCCGTCAGTTGGTCGAGATGCTCCATCAACGGCTTCAACTGCCCCCCAAAGCGAGGGTTGGGTTTGAAGCGGTCTGCCAAAAGTTGGGGCGCGCCCTCCGGGGAAGCGGCAGGCCCCAGGTACAGAACCCGCTTTCGAGGGAGGCCATCTTCAATTTGGTCAAGGGTCAGGTAAGGGATGGGATAATCCTCGGACAAAATCCCCTCTTCAAGATAACTATTTTTTAAAGAAACAGCCTGTTCTTCCGCTTCGCTGATCCGATCTTTGACCGTCTCGCTATTTTCAAACACGACCAGGGTGTTGGGCGGCAGGTAGTTGAAAACACTGCCCGCGTGGGGGTGGAGCAGGGGAATGTGGAATTCGTTTGGCGCTTCGATGTCTTCGTCCTGCCCGGCGATGAATTCACGGGCCGGGCAGACGAGCAGGCTGTTGTGTTGTGCGATTGTCCGTTGGCTGGCCGGGTCGAAGTAGCGCAGGGTTTCGATTTCATCGCCGAAGAATTCGATCCGGGAGGGGTGCGGTTCGGCGGGAGGCCACAGGTCGAGGATGCCGCCGCGCCGGGCGAATTGTCCCGGCGCTGTCACCGTTGTTGTGGCCTGATAGCCGATCTGGACCCATTGGTGAATCAGTTGATTGGGCTGGACGATTTGGCCTGCTTGGAGCTTGTCCGTGTTCTTGATGAATTCGCGCCGGGGCAGGGTGCGGGTCATGATCGCCCGCGTGGATGCGATGATGATCGGGGTGGATTCTTTGACCTCAGGGGGGGCGCCAGGGATTTGCTGCGCTGCTAGAGCAGTCAGAGCAACCAGGCGGTCTCGGCGGGTAGTCTCCCCCCAGGGCGTGTTTTCGTAGAAGAGCGGGGTCGGCTCAGGGAGCACCAGGCGCGTTGCCTCAGGCATCCATAAGGCCAGCTCGTCAGAAAGCGTGTGCGCCCGGTCGACCCGGTCGGTGATCAGCAGCATGGGCGCTGGGTTGATCCGGTGGAGCGCGGCAAGAACGGGTAGCCTGGCTGGGCGTGCCAGGGCCAAATTGGGGATGGGGATGCCTTCTTCGAGATTTTCAAAGATTTCTTGAATGGATCGAAGTTGCTGGATCGAGTCGAGAATACCTGTAAGCATACTTTGCTCTGAAATGTTTCAATCGTCGGTAGTCTGGTTGTACCTTGTCATCGCCGCTTCAATGCCCTCGCTGATGAACGTCAAGGCCGCGTCGGCAGCACGATCGAGCACAAAGGGTAGAATCTCGCTCTCCTGCTGGGAGAAATCTTGCAAAACATAGTCGGGCGTGCTCATCCGTCCCGGGGGGCGTCCGATGCCCAGGCGCAGCCGAGGAAAATCCTGGCTGCCCAGTTGCCGAATAATCGATTTCATCCCCTTTTGTCCCGCCGAGCCCCCCGATGGCCGCAGGCGGATCGTCTCAAAGGGTAGATCGACATCGTCGTAAGCGATCAATAGGTGTGTGAGATGAATTTTGTAAAAGTTCACCATTGTGCTGACAGCCTGCCCCGAATTGTTCATATACGTCTGCGGTTTCGCCAGAATGATTTTGGCTCCCTTGTAACGAGCGCTGGTCAGCAAGGCTTTGTGTTTCATCCGCCGGAATTTTGTCCCCAGGCGGTCGGCCAGCTCATCTACGAGCATGAAACCGATATTATGGCGGTTGAATTGATGCGCTCGTCCGGGGTTGCCAAGGCCGACGATCAGATAAGGGTGTTGAGTTGGGGTCATCGGATGTTTGCGAAGTGTCTATTGAATCGTTTTGCGAATGGAAAGATACAAGCCAATCAGTAAGAAAGATACAGTTGTGATGATTACGCCAGAGGAAAGGCTGTTGGCGATATTCCGCTGGG
>CAZXXW010000037.1:0-24081 GCA_964644835.1 uncultured Anaerolineales bacterium | reverse complement strand
CTGGCTATCTTTTTAGTGCTGAAGTAACATCTAAATCCTTATCTTGAATTGTCTGAATTTGCTGGGGAATGCTTGCTTTTTTATATTTTTTCGTATATACTGTGTTTACTTGTGGGTTAAAGTGGGACGAAGTGGTAGAGCATGCGCCGGGTGACCGGCGTTTGGTTGTTAATGGATATATAGAACAAATGTTTTTGGGTCAATATCGCCACACCATCGATAGCAAGGGGCGCTTAACTATTCCCGCCAGATTTCGGGATCAGTTAGCCGATGGCGCTTATCTGACCCAAGGTTTCGATCGCAATTTGCGACTGGTCACTGCAGAAGCCTTCAAAGCTGTCTTCGAAAAGCTCAATATGATGAAAACAACCGATCCAGTCGCCCGTGATTTACGCCGTCTCATTTTTGCCACCGCCAGCCAGGTAGACCTCGACAGCGTTGGGCGAATTTTGATCCCTCAATTCCTGCGTGAGGTCGCCGGTCTCGATGGAGAAGCGGTCATTGTTGGAGTTGGCGAAGCAGTTGAAATCTGGTCTCCCGAAGAGTGGGATCAGCAAATCACCTTGATGAGCAATGTTGATGCCAACGCCGAACGATTCGCAGAGCTCGATCTTTAAGTCACATGATTCAAACTCTTCGAAAGCAGACGCTATTCAACATTCATGGCCTTGCACAAGCCGGTACTTTACCAAGAAGTTTTAGATGCCTTACGCCCACAGGCCGGCGGTTTCTACGTTGACGGGACGGTAGGCGCCGGTGGTCATGCCCGGGGGATTTTAGAAGCCAGTTCGCCAGATGGAAAATTACTCGGTTTTGATCTCGATCCCCAGGCCTTGGAGATAGCTCAGGAAACGTTGGCTCCCTTTGGAGAGCGCGTTACCTTGGTGCACGCTTCTTACACCAGATTGAGGGAGCAACTTGACTCCCTCGGCGTGGATTCCGTTGATGGAATTTTACTCGATTTGGGGCTTTCTTCCATGCAATTGGCCGCGGGCGAGCGGGGTTTCTCCTTTCGAGAAGACGGGCCCCTGGACATGCGCTTTGACCCCGAGGCCAAAACCCGCGCCGCCGATCTGGTCAATCATTTACCCGAAAAAGAGCTCGCTGACCTGATCTATCGTTACGGCGAAGAGCGTTATGCCCGCCGAATCGCTGCCGCTGTTGTGGCCGCCCGTCCAATTGCTACCACTGGCGAACTGGCTGAACTTGTCGCTAAAGCCGTTCCGGGTGGACGCTCACGCATTCATCCGGCCACTCGTACCTTTCAGGCCTTGCGAATCGCTACCAATGAAGAATTAGCCTCTGTGGAAGCGGTCTTGCCTCAAGCTGTCGATGCCCTCAAAACAGGTGGTCGTCTGGCTGTGATCGCCTTCCACTCCCTGGAAGATAGGATCGTCAAGCACTATTTTCGCCACGAAAGCAGCGACTGCATCTGCCCACCGGAGTCGCCAATTTGCACGTGCGAACACCAGGCTGCGATCAAGGAGACCACGCGAAAACCAATCCGTCCCACCGAGGCAGAGATAAACGCCAATCCGCGCGCTCGTAGCGCCCGCTTGCGAGTCGCCGAAAAGCTCGAGCTGGCATGATCGATTGCAAATAGGATAAAAACATGGATTACGTCCAAAACCTGACCCAGGCCTATTCTCAAACCCCCTGGCGCAAACAGCTTCGGGGAATTGGGTTTGTTTTGGTCGTGTTCGTGTTGCTTCTCTTGACGGGCAGTATCTTTATCAGTATAACGGCGCGCTCGGCGGTCGTCGGTCGTCAGATTCAAATCCATCACATGGCCATCACAGAGATGGAATACAACATTGAAGACTTGGAAACGGAACTGGCCCACCTGACGTCCGTCTCGGTTTTGAGGCGACGCGCTCGGGAGATGGGCTTCCGACCGGCCACGCCTGAAGAGATTACCTATCTGAATGTCCCCGACATTGTCAAGGAAGACGCGGAGCGATTGGCCGCTTCGACACAGCCGACCCAACTGGACAGCGAGCCTGTGCTCTCCCCCGCTTTTACGCAGACGTGGACAGATTGGTTGTTTCAGCGCTTCAAGAAGCCGATCGTCCCGCTCACAGATGTGCAACCATGAAGAGCCGCCATCACTCGCGCTACACGATCCTGGGGATCGCATTTGGCCTTGTCACCCTTCTCATGATTGGGCGTCTGTTTTACATTCAAATTGGCCCCCAGACCGAGGACCTTGAAGCCATTGAAAAAGCAGATGGCAAAGAATGGCTCGATTTGGAGCCTGTCCGGGGCGATATCCTCGATCGACAGGGCAGGATGTTAGCAGGCAACAAGCAGGTCTATGAAGTAGCCATCGAGTTGAACTACGTCCGCAACCCCGAGAGCATTGCTCTGGCGGCGAGCGTTATCCTCGGTCTTGACTACAATGAAGTCTATCAGATCGCCAGCCAGAATCCCGAAGAGCTTGAGGTGACACACCTCACCCTGGATAATCACGTCACCCAGGAAGAGATTACGGAACTGGAGAGACTTCAAGAAAAATTGGAAGAAGAACCCGAACATGCCGGGGTCAGCTCTGATGGCCGCCGGCACAGCTTGTCCGGGATTGAAATTGTCCCTCGTTTGGGACGCAGTTATCCCGAGCAGACGGTTGCATCCAATCTGATTGGGTTTGTCAATCATATTGATGAAAGCCATTTTGGTATCGAAGAGGGCTTGGATGGCCTCCTCTCCGGTGTCAAGAAAAGCCTGGTTATCTCGGTGTCCCCTCACCACGCCTTGGAGTTGCCTGATACACCGAACGGGGCCAGCGTGATCCTGACCATCGACCGGGAGATTCAGGTTGCCGTTGAAGATGTATTGGATGAAGCCTTGATGAAATCGGGTGCTTACGCTGGTACCATTGTGGTCATGTCGCCCAGAACCGGCGAAATCTTGGCTATGGCCTCCTCTCCGCGGTTGAATTTAGAAGAATTCTGGCGCGTCAAGGATGTTTTCTCCGGTGGACAGGCCTATAATTTGGCCCTTGATGGTTACGAACCCGGTTCCGTCTTCAAGGTGATCACCATGGCAGCCGCCCTAGATTCGGGTACCGTTGTTCCGGAGACCGAATTTGTCGATACCGGTTCGATCGTCGTCGGCGGCAGGACGATCCACAACTGGGACCGGGGTGCCTGGGGCCCGCAGACGATGACAACGTGCATGCAGCACTCTTTGAACGTCTGTCTGGCCTGGGTCGCTACCCAAATGGGCCCAAACACGTTTTATGAGTACATTCAAAATTTTGGCTTTGGGCAGCCCACGGGAATCTCGCTGGCCGGGGAATACGACGGACATCTTCGTTTGCCTACAAGTCCAAATTGGCACGAAATTGATTTGGGCACCAATTCGTTCGGCCAGGGCATCGAAGTGACCCCCATCCAGATGTTGCAGGCTATTTCGGCGGTGGCGAACGATGGAAAAATGGTCACTCCGCATATTCTCAAGGCTGTGGTCAATCGAGACCGCCAGTATGACATCGACCCCGAAATTGCCGGTACGCCCATCTCGGCGGAAACAGCTCACACCCTCACCGATATGCTCGCCGTTTCCCTTGAGGAGGAAGCCTCGACCGCCTTGCTGACGGGGTATCGTCTCGCCGGAAAAACGGGTACAGCAGAGATTTACAACCGTGCCGGCACCAATGCCTCGTTTGTCGGCTGGGGCCCGGTTGATGATCCTGAATTTATGATCTATATTTGGCTCCGGGAACCGACCACATCCCCTTGGGCTTCTGTTGTGGCTGCGCCGGTGTTTCACGACACGGCGAAACGTTTAGTTGTTTTGATGGATATTCCCCCGGATCAGATCCGGCTTGGTATGACCTCACCATGAAAGACAATGAGCAAGCTATGCTAACACTGGCAGATGTTTTCGATGCGTTGGTTCAACGACGTCCCGCCTGGGCTACCCAGGTGATCACGGACGCGGTGATTGATTCGCGCCAGAGCATCGCCGGTGCTTTGTTTGTTGCCCTCCCTGGTGAAAATGTCGACGGTCATGATTTTGTCGCGGATGCCTTCTCTCGCGGCGCTAGTTTTGCCCTTGTGCAGCGCGATCTTGCAGAGGGAATCGCAGTTCTCGATTTGCGAGAGGGTGCCGTTGTTGATCTGGAGACTCCCCAACCTGTCCCTTGCGCCCTGCGAGTTGACGACAGCCTTCTCGCACTCCAGCAGCTTGCCCGCTTCTGGCGGAGACAACGGGGTGTCCGCGTCATCGGGATCACCGGCAGTGTAGGTAAATCGACCACCAAGGAGCTGGCTGCCTCGGTGCTATCGCAACGCTACAGTACCCTCAAGAACCCGGGCAACCTCAACAACGAGATCGGCTTACCCCTCACCCTGCTGCGCCTCAGCGCCGGGCATCAACGCGCCGTTCTGGAAATGGGATTCTATGTTCCCGGTGAGATCGCTTTCCTGTGTGAGTTGGCCCAGCCCGAAATCGGTGTAATTACCAATATCGGCACCGTCCACGCCGAAAGGGCAGGATCGCAGGAGGCCATTGCTCGCGGCAAGGCCGAATTGATCCAGTCTCTCCCCCCGGAGGGCGTTGCCATCCTCAACTATGATGATTCCTGGGTTCGGCCCATGGCCGAGCAAACCGAGGCGCAGATTTTCTTCTACGGGTTGAGTCCCGAAGCCGATTTGTGGGCCGACCAGATTGAGAGCCTGGGTCTCGAAGGGATTCGTTTCCGCCTGCATTACCGCAACGAGCGCTTGCATTTGCGCGTTCCCTTGATCGGACGTCATTCCGTGCATACGGTCCTGCGGGCGGCTTCAATTGGTTTGGTCGATGGCCTCACCTGGCAAGAGATCATCAGCGGCTTGCGAGAAGGGCATACCCAGTTGCGTTTGGTCGCCGTTCGCACCGAAAGCGGCGCCTTGCTGCTCGACGATACCTACAACGCGTCGCCGCAATCGACGATGGCGGCGTTGAATTTGCTCGACGAGATGGAGGGCCGCAAAATCGCCGTTTTGGGCGACATGCTCGAGTTGGGCCCCTATGAGCGCCAGGGTCACCGGATGGTTGGCGTGCGCGCTGCTCAGGTGGCCGATTATTTGATCACCGTGGGAAAGCGCGCTCACATCATCGCAGAATCGGCCCGCCAGGCTGGTTTTCGGCAGGATCGTATCACCGAATTCGAGAACAGTGACGAAGTCATCGATCACTTGCGTGATCGCTTGCGCCTGGATGATGTGGTTCTCGTCAAGGGTTCTCGGGGCATGGAGATGGATTCGATTGTGTCTACCTTGGAGACGTATCGATGACGCAAACTTCCCTGGCTTTGGCTTTGGCCGGATTCAGCTTCATGCTGACGGTGATTTGGGGAAGTCCTCTGATCCGCATCTTGCGCCAATTAGAAATCGGCGAGAGCATCCGCGTCGAAGGGCCGGACCATCACTTCTCCAAGTTGGGCACCCCGACGATGGGTGGCGTGATGCTCGTCCTGCCGGTCACCCTTGTGACCCTCTTGTTGAACGCTGCGACCCTGTTGGGGCGCGCTAACGTCTTGGGCCGCTCGATTTTGCTGCCGCTGGGCGTCCTAGATATTTTTGCCATCCTCGGCGCGGTGGATGATTGGCTGGGTTTGCGCGGCCGCGGTGAAATCAAGGGGATGCGCGCTAGCGTCAAATTCATTCTCCAGGGTTTCATCTCCTGGGTTGCCTCGATGGGCCTGTATCATTATTTGGATGCTCCCCATCTCTACTTGCCCACCTTCAATATCGAGTTTGTCGTTGGCGTCTGGTACATCCCCATCGCCATGTTCATCATCGTGGCCAGTTCCAACGCGGTCAATTTTACCGATGGGCTCGATGGCATGGCCGGCCTGATCTCTGCTACTGCCTTTGTTGCCTATGGCGGCATCGCCGTGTTGCAAGGGCAAGTTTATCTCGCTCGATTTTGTTTCACCCTGGTAGGCGCACTCTTTGGTTTTTTGTGGTTTAACGTCCACCCGGCACAATTATTTATGGGCGACACCGGTTCCCTCGCTCTGGGTGCCACCTTGGGCATCGTCGCCTTAATGACTGGGCAATGGGCCGTTTTGCCGATCATCGCGATCATCCCGGTGAGCATTACCCTGAGCGTTATTTTGCAAGTTGGCTATTTCAAATTGACCAAGCGTTTATTCGGCGAGGGTCGCCGGCTTTTCAAAATGGCCCCGTTGCACCATCACTTCGAGTTGATGGGATGGAGCGAGACTCAGGTCGTGCAGCGTTTCTGGTTGATTAGTTTGCTGGCCGCCATGGTCGGCGTTGCTTTGGCAGTGTCATGATGACGAAAAATTGGTCTGGTACCCGTGTTTTGATCGTTGGAGTCGCCCGTCAAGGGACGGCTTTGGCGCGTTACCTTGTCGATCATGGCGCCGAGGTCGTGCTCAACGACCGCGGCACCGCCTCCGATTTGATCAATGCGCAAGAGGAGTTGGCCGATTTGCCCGTCGAGTGGGTTTTGGGCGGACATCCCCTCAGCGTGTTGGATGATATCGATCTCGTCTGTCCCTCTGGTGGTGTGCCTCTGACGATTCCTTTGATGGAGGAAGCTCGAACCCGCGGCTTGCCCCTCTCCAATGATTCTCAGATTTTTTTGGAAGCTGCTCCTTGCCCCGTGATTGGGATTACCGGTTCCGCCGGAAAAACGACGACGACCCTGCTGGTGGGCCGCATGGCCGCAGCGGAGATGGATGCCCAGGCGTGGGTGGGCGGCAATATTGGCAACCCCTTGATCGCCAACGTCGACGAGATGGCTCCGGATGATTTGGCCGTGGTGGAATTGTCCAGCTTCCAGTTGGAATTGATGACCGTCTCCCCTCAGGTGGCCGCGGTGTTGAATGTGACCCCCAATCATCTTGACCGGCACGGTACCATGGCCGCCTACATCGCGGCGAAAAGGCGCATTTTGGAATTTCAGGGTCTGTCTGACATCGCTATTCTTGGTCGGGATGATTCCGGCGCGTGGGCGTTGGCCGCTTCCGTGCAAGGCGAATTGATCAGTTTCGGGTTCACACGCCCACCCCGAGGGAGTCGGGGCACCTTCTTGCAGGATGGCTGGATCAAGTTTTGGGATGGAGAATCCTCCCAACCACTGCTCTCCACGGATTCGATTCTCCTGCGCGGGGAACATAATTTGCTCAATGTGCTCGCAGCCTGTGCTATCGCTGCCGGAGCTGAGTTGCCCGTCGATGCCATGCGGGAGGGCGTGGAAGGATTTGAGGGTGCGCCGCATCGCTTGGAGTTTGTCCGCTCGTGGGGCGGTGCCGATTGGTATAACGATTCGATCGCCACGGCGCCGGAGCGGGCTATGGCGGCGATCCACTCTTTTGACGAGCCGCTGGTTTTGTTGGCGGGCGGCAGAGACAAAGATTTACCCTGGGATGATTTCGCCAGGCTGGTGCGCCGGCGCGTCGATCATCTGGTCATTTTTGGAGAAGCCTCTGCCAAGGTTAAGGCTGCCATTGATGAAGCCGGGCCGGGCGAGCGTCCTTACTCCGTCGCGGTGTGTGCTGGTCTCGCTGAGGCGGTCGAAGAAGCGGCCAAGGTGGTCGCGCCTGGTGACGTTGTTTTGCTCTCACCCGGTGGCACCAGCTTTGATCAATTTGACGATTTTGCAGAACGTGGAAGATGGTATCGAAAATGGGTCAACGAATTGGCGTAGCAGAACAAGCGGACAAGGTTCGCCAAACGAGTTCCAAGAAAGCTTATCCTCGCTTGAATATTGACGTGCCTCTGGTCGTTGTTTTGGTTGCGTTGATCTCATTTGGCTTTTTGATGATGCACTCGGCCAGTTGGAATGCCTCCATGTTGATGACCGAGAACGAATCACCTGATTATTTGTTCCTGCGCCAATTGCGCTGGCTGGCGTTGGGCGTCGCCGTTCTGGTCGTCTGTGCCATGTTGGACTATCATCGCTGGAATACGCTCGCGATCATCGCTATGGCCGTTACACTGATGGCCTTGTTAGGTGTGCTCATTTATGGAGAAATCAACGCTGGGAAGGTGCGCGCTTTTCATGAAGGTTCTTACCAACCCTCGGAGTTGGCCAAGCTGGTGACCGTCATTTATCTGGCCGTCTGGTTGCATGCTAAACGCGACAAGCTCAAAGATGTCACCTTTGGCTTGATCCCGCTGGGAGCGATCGTTGGTTTGACCAGCGGTTTGATTCTCCGTCAACCTGACTTGAGCGCGGCCGGGATGGTCATGTTGCTAGGCGGGATGATGTATTACTTGGGCGGCAGTGACGCCCGCCAGACGGCTATCTTGGTTGCCGTCGCCGCAGGAGTCGGTTATTTGGTCTTGCGCTTCAACCCTACTGGGAATGAGCGCGTTGGCGCTTTTTTGACCGGTTGGGAGAATTTGGCCAATTCGTCTCATCACGTCAGCAGGGCGATGGTTGCCTTCGTGCGCGGGAGCTGGTTCGGGGTTGGGATTGGGCGCAGCACGACCAAGTTGACCACGCTGCCCTTCCCCCACACCGATAGTGTTTTCGCCGTTGTTGGCGAGGAGACGGGCGTGATGGGCGCTTCGATCGTCGTGATGTTATTTGCTCTCTTGCTGTGGCGCGGCTTGTCGATTGCCAAACGGGCCCCAGATGGGTTGGGCTCTCTCCTGGCGGCGGGGTTGACCTTGTGGATCACCCTGGAGGCTTTCGTCAACATGGCCTCGTTGCTCAACCTGATGCCCTTCGCCGGGAACACGTTGCCTTTCTTCAGCATCGGCGGTTCGAACCTGGTTTCGACGATGGCGGCGTTAGGAATCGTTTTGAATGTTTCCCGTTTATCTGAACGGGAGCAGCAGAATAAACTTC
This sequence comes from uncultured Anaerolineales bacterium, assembly GCA_964644835.1. GTDB lineage: Bacteria > Chloroflexota > Anaerolineae > Anaerolineales > UBA11858 > JAYELX01. The sequence goes on along the minus strand of CAZXXW010000037.1, from coordinate 15,267 downwards.
GGAGGACTTTTGGTGCGATTGTTGATTTGCGCGGGCGGGACCGGCGGGGGCGTGTACCCCGCTCTCGCCGTGCTTGAACGCTTGCAGGCGACACATCTCGATGTGGAACCGCTGTGGGTTGGCAGCCGAGACGGCATGGAAGCCGATCTGGTAGCCAAAGCGGGTGTTCCTTTCGAGAGCATCCCCGCGGCAGGTTTGCACGGGGTGGGGTTGCGCGCCTTACCCGGCAATCTCTGGCAGTTGTTGCGGGGCTTGTTTGCCGCCCGGAGCGTTTTGCAGCGATTCCAACCCAATGCGCTTTTCTTCACGGGCGGCTATGTGGCCATCCCCATGGCCCTGGCGGGATTGCGAATCCCCTCGTTGGTTTACATGCCCGACATCGAGCCGGGGTTGGCTTTGCGAGTCTTGACGTGGATAGCCAACCGTATCGTCGTTACCGCAGAAAACTCGCGCCGCTATTTCCGCCACCGAGATGATCGCGTTGTTGTCACGGGCTATCCCGTCCGCTCCGACTTGATGACTTGGAGAGAGGAGGATGCCTACCGCGCTTTCGATTTTTCGCCCGATTTGCCTACACTGCTGGTCACCGGAGGGAGTCTGGGTGCCCTTTCGATCAATCAGGCTTTGGTCGCTATTTTGCCCGCTCTCTTGCCTGAGATGCAAATCCTTCATCTGACCGGGCGCTACACGTGGAATCGCTTCAAGGATGCGGGCGACCAGCTTCCCCCTGCGTTGGCTGCTCGGTATCGGGTTTACCCGTACCTGCATGATGAGATGGGTGCGGCGCTGACGATCGCAGATTTGATTCTTTGTCGAGCAGGCGCTTCGACATTAGGTGAATTGCCCCAGTTCGGGCTTCCGGCCATTTTGATCCCCTATCCCCACGCCTGGCGTTATCAAAAGGTCAACGCCGATTATCTCGTTGAGCGCGGGGCTGCCCGACTACTCCCCGACGATGAACTCGATCAGCGCCTCAAGCCGGTAGTGCTCGATTTGATCCGCGACAGGGAACATTTGATATCGATGAGTGATAAGATGAAATCGCTTGCCCAACCTGATGCCGCCGCTCGTATCGGTCAGCTCTTGCTCGATGTGGCATCGCCAGAAGTTGGAATGAGGAAATAAAACCATGATCAGTCTTCCAGTGATTTTTTTCATCTTTGTGTTTTTCTTTGCCTTGATCGGCGCGTTGAGGGGTTGGGCTCAGGAGTTGTTGGTCAGCTTCAGTGTTATCTTGACCTTGTTTTTGATCCTAATTATGCAGAATTACATTGGCGTGATCATTACGCCCTTTACCGACTTAGATAGAGAATATCAATCTGAAGCTGTTCCCGCTGATGAAAATGTAAGAGTATTCGTGATACCCGCTGAGGACCTTAAGCCCTTTGGTGATCTTCCGGAAGAGGCCCAAATAGCTTTCCGCCGGCAATTTTGGTTTCGGGCAGCGATTTTGATCGTGCTGGTCTTTTTTGGCTATCAAACGCCCGCGCTGACTCGTTTGGGTGGGGATATACGCCGAGAAAAAATACAAGATGCTTTATTGGGATTCTTTTTGGGGTCTATCAACGCGTATTTAGTCATCGGCACGTTATGGAGTTACATGCATCTGGCCCATTATCCTTTTGAGCCATATATTCTCCCTCCCCAACCTAATCACCCGTTTTTCAGCACGACGACATTTTTGGTTGGTATTTTGCCCCCGGCCTGGTTGGGGACCGCACCGACGATTTTCTTGGCAATCGGATTGGCTTTCTTGTTCGTTTTGGTGGTGTTTATCTAATGGAACACATTCACTTGATCGGAATTGGGGGAACGGGCCTCTCGGCAATCGCTCGCCTTTTGCTAGAGAGCGGTTACCGCGTCAGCGGCTCGGATCTCATATATTCTCCCCTGGCCAGCGAGGTGGAAGCGGCCGGGGCGGACGTGTTCGTTGGCCACCGTGCAAATCAAGTGGATGACGCCGACCTGGTCATCCGATCCTCGGCCGTGCCGGACGACAACGTTGAAGTCCAGGCTGCCAAAGAGTCCGATATTCCGGTGATGAAACGGGCCGATTTTCTCGGCCGCTTGATGGAGGCTCACCGCGGTGTTGCTGTGGCCGGCTCCCACGGCAAAACGACTACCTCGGCGATGATCGCATGGTCCCTCACCGCCTTGGGTCAAGACCCCAGCTTCATCGTCGGCGGGATCGTCACCAACCTGGACACCAACGCTCATGCTGGCGAAGGGCCGGCCTTCGTGATCGAAGCCGACGAGTACGATTATATGTTCCTCGGTTTGCAGCCGGAAATTGCCGTGATCACCAACGTGGAACACGATCACCCCGATATGTTTCCCACCGTCGAGACGTTCCGGCGGGCTTTCCGCGAGTTTGTCGCTCTCTTGCCCCCGGAGGGTTCCCTCCTGGTTTGTGGCGACGATCCCGGTGCTGCTGATTTGGCTTCTTACGCCCAGGAGGGATGTACAACCTGGCGCTATGGCCTCAGCGATCCGGCGTTTGATTATTTCGCCGATGAGTTGAGCAGCAACAATTGCGGTGGCTTCAGCGCCAAGGTCTATCGCCAGGGCCAACGTGTCGCTGCGCTCGACTTGCAGGTGCCCGGCGAGCATAACGTCAAAAATGCTCTAGCAACCCTGGCCGTTGTCGATCGCCTGGGGCTGTCAGTGCAAGATGCTGCCGAAGCTCTGGGAGCCTTCCAGGGCGCCGGGCGTCGGTTCGAGGTGCTCGGCGAGGCTGAGGGTATCATTGTCGTGGATGATTATGGCCATCATCCCACCGAAATCCGGGCCACCTTGCGGGCGGCACGCCAACGTTATCCCGATCGCAGAGTTTGGGCTGTCTGGCAGCCCCATACCTACACTCGCACCAAAACGCTGTTTGACGAATTCGTCCACGCTTTCGAGGATGCCGACAATGTCGTTGTCACCGAGGTCTATCGTTCTCGCGAGCCGGTTGACCCGGCATTCTCGTCGCTTGAAGTTGTCAAAGCGATGGAAAACCAGCAAACTCATTTCAAGGCCAGCCTCACCGAGGCGACTGCGTTTTTGCTCGAATACTTGCGTGCTGGGGATGTCGTCATCGTCTTTTCGGCCGGTGATGCTACCGAGATTAGCGCCCAAGTCTTTGCCGCCTTGTCCCAGAAGAGTTGATTTGGAGTTCAACAATGGATGAAGAGAAACGCACTTACCAATCGGATATCGAGCTCATCCCGGAGCTTCGCCCTCTCCTCGATGAAGTCAAAGAGCAAGAACCCGGCGAGCAGTCCGACGTTAATCGGCCTGGTGCAAGAAGATTTCTTTCCGAGGAGTTGATCGTCGGCTTGATCAAGAAAATCGAAGCTTTATAGAGGCTTATTATGACTGCGCACGAAAAACGGAAAATCGTTGTCATTTTTGGGGGGCGTTCTGGCGAACACGATGTCTCCCTGATGTCAGCGCGTTCTGTTTTGGAAACCTTGGATCCGGAAAAATTTGAGATTATCCAGGTGGGGATCACCCACGACGGAGTCTGGTTATCGGGCGAGAATGTCCTTGATGCCATGGTTGCGGGCAAGACCGACGAGCTTTTCCCCGTCACATTGTTGCCTGATCCCACCCGTCCGGGGCTTTACCGCCTCGATGCAAACCGGCCCGGTGGTCAGCTTGACCTCTTGACCGACTTCGACCTTGTCTTCCCGGTGTTGCACGGCACCTTTGGCGAAGATGGCACCCTCCAAGGGCTGTTCGAGATGGCCGGGGTTGCTTATGTCGGCGCCGGGGTGGTCGGCGCAGCTGTGGGCATGGATAAGGGTGTCTTCAAGGATGTGATGCGCAGCCACCGTATCCCCGTCGTCGAAGCGGTTGTCGCCCTGCGCAGCGAACTTGAGTCGAATATGGATGCCGTCCTCGACCGGGCTGAAGCCCTGGCCGGTTATCCCCTTTTCGTCAAACCGGCCAATATGGGCTCCTCCGTGGGTGTGAGCAAATGCACAAGCCGGGCAGATTTACTTGAGGGCTTGATGGAAGCGGCCCGCTTCGACCGCCGCATCCTGATCGAACGTGGCATCAATGCCCGCGAGATCGAGATCAGCGTGTTGGGCAACGATAATCCCAAGGCCTCGCTCCCTGGCGAGATTCGCCCCGCCGCCGAGTTCTATTCTTACGAGGCCAAGTATCACGATGACCGCTCAGAGTTGTTCATCCCCGCTCGGATTCCGGATGAGTTGGCCGACGAGATGCGCGATGTGGCTGTGCGGGCTTATCAAGCCATCGACTGCGCCGGGATGGCTCGAGTCGATTTCATGCTCGATCAAGATACAGGCAAGTATTATCTCAATGAGTTGAACACCATTCCGGGCTTTACCAAGATCAGCATGTATCCCAAGTTGTGGGAGGCCAGCGGGCTACCATACCCGGACCTGGTTGATCGCTTGATTGAGTTGGCGCTCCAACGCCGGGCGGAGCGCGATCGCACCGAGTGGCGATATCAACGCCCTGGTTTATGAGTGAAAAGTTTGTGAAATGATGACTGACGAGGCTGCCAAATCCCGGGCCGAGATTGTTCGGGAAAGACGCAAAGAGAGCAAGCGTTCCCGCCCGCGCCGAAAAGGCAAGCGCAAGTCGCATGCCGACGCGCCGCCGGTGATGGTGCGCGGCCTCCGTCCCATGGCGGATTCGGGTTCCAAGTCCAAGCGGAAGCGTAAACAGCGCGTCAAACGCCGCTACGATGTCGCCCTGCCAACTCCCGGCGTCGAGATGCGATTGCCAGCGGTCCCTCAGGTGAGGATCGGGTGGCGGGTCTTGTCTTTCTTGATCGCGGTGGGTCTATCCCTGGCGCTCTATTTTTTGTGGACCACACCGACTTTTCAAGTTCAAGGGGCTGAGGTGCGCGGCGCCGAACGGATTCCGGCGTATATGATTGAAAATGCCATGTACATTCACCAGCGTCCCATCTTTGTCGTCGAGCCCGATGCGCTGGAGCGGCAATTAAGGCGAACCTTCCCTGGCCTGACCCAGGTTTCGGTTGGGGTTGCTTTTCCGGCCCGGGTTGTCGTCAGTGTCGAGGAACGGATTCCCGTCCTGGCTTGGGAGCAGGGTGGGCGTCTCTGGTGGATTGATGCTCAAGGGATTGCTTTTCCCGCTCGTGGGGAGATTGAAGCTCTGCCGCGGGTGGTAGCAGCCTCTGCACCACCGGAATCAACCCTCCCGGAGATCGATCCTCCCCAGGAAGAGGGAATCTTTGTTCAGGTATTTATTGCACCGGAGATGATCCCTCCCGTATTGAAGTTATCTGATTATCTCCCCAACGGCGCTGTTCTTAATTATCAGCCTGAACACGGCTTTGGGTGGCAAGATCCGCGGGGTTGGCAAGTTTTTTTTGGGATTGACGTCGCTGATATTGACGTTAAGGTGGCCTTGTACCAGGAAATCGTAGAGCAATTGGAAGAAGATGGTGTTCAACCTGCTTTGATCAACATCGAGCATCTCAACGCACCCTATTATCGCATGGAGCAATGATGGACGCGCCCGTAATTGTTGGTATTGATATTGGCACAACCAAAATTTGCACGCTGGTCGCCAGCGTCAACGACGCTGGACGTTTGCGTATTTTGGGTGTGGGCATTGAGCCGTCCAAAGGTGTGCGCAAGGGTGCCGTGGTCGACCTGGATGCTGCTGCGCAAGCTGTCGCCCATTCGATCGAGCGGGCCGAGCGCACCTCCGGTTTGGAGATCGATACAGCCTTGGTCAGTTTGGCCGGTTCGCATGTCTCGTCGGATAACAGCCGGGGGGTAGTCGGAATCTCCGGAGGCACCATCGACCGGGATGACGTTGCCCGGGTGATCGAGGCGGCCCGGGCGGTGACCATCCCTCACAACCGGGAGATGATCCACGTGATCCAGCGCGGTTTCGTCGTCGACGGGCAGGATGGCATTCACATGCCCGTGGGTATGCACGGCTACCGCCTGGAGGTCGAAACGCATGTGATCACGGCCGCGGCGGCGACGGTGGAGAATTTGCGCAACGTGGTTGAATCCGCCGGTGTGACGGCGAGCCAATTTGTGCTCAACCCCTTGGCTTCCGGCGAGGTCGTGCTGACACGGGAAGAGCGCGAGATGGGCGTTGTCGTGTGTGACATCGGCGGCGGCACAACGGATATGGCTGTTTATATCAACGGCGATGTCTGGCACACGATGGTACTTGCCGTCGGCGGCAATCATGTCAGTTCTGACATCGCCCACGGGTTGCATTTGCCCATCACGAAGGCCGAGGAGATCAAGCTACAACATGGGCACGCCCTCGAAGGTGAGATCGATCCGCAGGAATCTTTCTTCGTTCAGCCTTTTGGTGATGAGCAGCCCGTTCAGATCAGCCGCCGGGATTTAGCCCACATCATCGAGGCCCGCGTGGAAGAAATTTTTAGCCTGGTTTTGCAAGAGATCAGGCGATCTGGGTATGATCAACTTTTGCCTGCAGGAATGGTGTTAACCGGCGGGGTCAGTGCCTTGCCGGGGATTCGTGAGCTTGCCCGCCGGATGTTGGAAATGCCCGTTCACATCGCCCAACCTACGGGCCTGGTCGGGATGGTCGATCAGCTAGACGATCCCGCTTATGCTACCAGCGTGGGTTTGTTGCGTTGGGCTGTGCTGATGAATGAATTCGTTGATACGTATCACTCTGGCCGCGGCAGACTCTATTCTGGTGAAGGCGTCAATTGGGAAAAAGTGAAAGATTGGCTGCGGCGATTACTGCCGTAAAGTGTTTGAAAGCCTATTGAGGAGAAAGTTTTGGTAAAATCTAGCATTCATGGATCACATGAGGAGGAATCCAAAATGCAAAAAATGAATCATCCTGAAACCTATGCACGTATCAAAGTTGTTGGAGTTGGCGGCGGTGGTTGCAACGCTGTCGACCGCATGATCGAAGAGGGGATGCAAGGTGTTGAATTTATTGCCGTGAATACGGATGCGCAAGCACTGGCCTTGTCGAAGGCCTCTACTCGTGTCCGCATTGGCGATGAACTGACGCGTGGTCTCGGCTCCGGCGGCGACCCGCAGGTTGGCTGCGGCGCGGCGGAGGAATCTGCCGAGGAGTTGTACAACGTGCTCAAAGGCGCCGACATGGTCTTCGTCACCGCCGGAATCGGCGGCGGTACCGGCACCGGGGCATCTCCCGTCATCGCCCAGATCGCCAAAGAGATCAACGCTCTGACCATTGGTGTCGTCACCCGCCCGTTCACGTTCGAGGGCGCCCGGCGTATCGAGGCTGCCGAGGTTGGCATCCAGGAGTTGAAGCGTCAGGCTGATACCTTGATTGTGATCCCCAATGACCGCCTGTTGCAAATCGTCGACAAACGCGCCAGCCTGCAAGATGCTTTCAAGGTGGCCGACGATGTTTTGCGCCAGGGCATTCAAGGCATCTCTGAGTTGATCACCGTGCCCGGCTTGATCAACCTGGACTTCGCCGACGTCCGCACGATTATGTCCGAGGGCGGCGCTGCGTTGATGGCCGTTGGCAAGGCAGATGGTGATGACCGTGCTCGCGAAGCTGCCGAACAGGCTGTCTCCAGCGAGTTGCTCGACATCACCATCGACGGTGCCCGCGGCATTCTCTTTAATGTCACCGGCGGCTCCGGTATGACCCTCTTCGAGGTCAACCAAGCGGCTGCGATCATCAAAGAGACAGCGCACCCCGACGTCAACCTGATCTTCGGCGCGGTCATTGATCCCGACATGGAAGACGAACTCCGTGTCACCGTGATTGCCACCGGCTTCGATAGCTCTGGCATGCCCCGCAGCATCATGGAGCGCAAAGAACGCCGCCAGGTTGCCGAAGTGGAGCCGCGAGAAAAAGAGAAATTCCAGCCCCGTTCGCTCAACACCGAGGATTTGGACATTCCCACCTTCTTGCGCAATCGTGTGCGCAAATAATTGAGTCGTTTTCATCGTCGTTTACCAGGATCGTTCAATTGAGAAAAGCGCGTTGCTTGCTCTGAACGTTCCTGTTGAAAATTGAAAATCTGAATCACCACAACTGTATGAAGATTCCGAGATGTTTCTCGTCGGTTCGCGGTTTTCGTCGCATGCCAGAGGGGTAGGTGAACCCTGTTCCCTGCTGGGCGAGCCTCTGCGTTGGTAAATTTACCGGCGCATGTGACCTGTGAGGTTCCTCCTCACCCTCACCCGGTTCGAGGTTTGAGCGTTGAAAAGCGATTCTGCCCGGCTGAATGTCTCGATTGGCGCTGATCCTCCTCTCAGCGTACTTTTGCCAAGTCAGTGAAATTCTGACACGTCAGTGAAATCCTGACACGTATACCTTTGCTCCCCGCCGTTGCTTTCCGGCGGGGAGCGAGGGGTTAAGGCGGGAGAAAAACCCTTCCTTAAAAATTTCATTTGCGCGAAAAACATTAAGGTAATTAGTACTCTTGTAAGCTTGTGTCATCCGCTCAGGCGTGCTACAATGATAACCCGAACGTCCCATATATACGGTATATTTAATCGACCGACCCCACATGTGGGGTTTTATTTTCGCTTGAGGATGGTCAGCTATGATTTGCCCCTATTGCCAAAGCACTCGTTCGCGAGTGGTCGATACCAACAAGAGCAAAAATGGCATTCGGAGACGTCGAGAGTGTCAGGATTGCGGCCAGCGATTCAGTACCTATGAAAGACCGATTCTGGCGACGCCACTTTTGATCAAAGAAGATGACAAGCGCGAAGAGTTCGATTGCCAAAAACTGATCCGCGGCATTCGCATCGCTTGTGCCAAACGCCCCGTTTCAGCGGCTGATATCGATCGCTTGGTTGGCGAGATCGAATCTTCACTCCAGGCAATGGGAGAAATCGAGGTGCCCTCGCGAGTGGTTGGGGATATGGTCATCGAGGGGTTAAAAGAACTCGATCAAATCGCCTATATTCGCTACGCCATCGTCTATTTAGGATTAGATGATTTGAAGTCCATCCGCAACGAAATCGACCATCTTTTAGCTTAAGGCCAGCAGGTGTGAGGGGGCTTTTTCCCCCGCTGGACTTCTAACTTGTTCAGGAAGGAGACTTTAATGGTTTCGAAAGATGTAGATACGCGCCAACAAGAACTGGGACTTTCACGCACGCCACCGCTGCCGGAGGGGCATGCCCAGGTTCCCATGTCGGATAATGCCTATCGTGTTTTTATGCGGCGTTATGCCCGTCGGGATGAAGATGGGAATCCGGCTGAGACTGTCGAGGAAACTTTCTGGCGAGTCGCCTATCATGTCGCTGTTGTTGAAGAGCGCTGGGACGAGACTCCCTCGCAGGTGGCGCGCCGTTTTTATGATCTCCTCGCCGAGAAACGATTCCTGCCCAACTCACCCACCTTTACCGGGGCGGGGACTCCCTTGGGGCAATTAGCCGCTTGCTTTGTGCTCCCCATTAGTGACGACATGGGCCGACGCTCCGATGGAATTTTCCAAACCTTGCGCGACGCCGCCCTGATTCAGCAAACTGGCGGCGGCAACGGTTTCTCGTTTACCCGCCTGCGGCCCAAAAACTCCTTGATCAAGACCTCTTCCGGGCGCGCCACCGGGCCGGTTGGGTTCTTGCGGGTGTACGACGAAGCCTTTGGCGAAATCGCCCAGGGCGGGGCCCGGCGCGGTGCCAATATGGCTGTCCTGCGCGTCGATCATCCCGACATCGAAGAGTTCATCACCTGCAAGACCGACGAGAACGCGATCACCAACTTTAATATTTCTGTCGGCATCACCGATGCCTTCATGCAGGCTGTTGAGAACGACGACCTCTGGGAATTGCGGTTCCCCGATATTAGCCACCCGGATTATCGTCACTTCGACGGAACCTTGGAAGAAGCTGAAGAACAGGACATTCCAATTATTACCCATCAGCAAGTGCGGGCGCGCGATCTTTTCGAGAAGATCGTTACCCAGGCGCATCACAACGGCGAGCCGGGCGTCATCTTCCTCGATACGGCTAACCGCGCCAATCCGATGCCTCATCTCTACAAGCTTGAGGCCACCAACCCCTGCGGAGAACAGTTTTTAGCACCCTATGAGAATTGCTGCCTTGGCTCGATCAACCTGGCCAAGCACGTCGCCCCGGACGGCGGTGTCGATTGGGATAGACTGGAACAATCGACCAAATTGGCCACCCGTTTTCTCGACGATGTCGTCGATGCCAATGCCTATGTTCCTGCTGTGCCGAAATTGGAAGAAGCTGCTCATCGTGCCCGCAGGATTGGCCTGGGCATCATGGGATTGGCCGATTTGATGTACCATGTCGGCTTACGTTATGGTTCATCGGAGGGGCAAGAATTTGCCGCTCAGGTGATGGAGTTCATTCGCTATCACGCCATGGCAGCCAGTATCGAGTTGGCTCGGCAGCGCGGCCCCTTCCCGGCCATTCACGGCAGCATCTACGATCCCGAAGAGCTCGCCTGGCAGCCCCCCGAATCGATCGTCCCTTACCAGCATGATTGGGACCGCCCTGCCTTGGATTGGGATTCGATAAAAAACGGAATCAGCCGGCACGGCATCCGCAACGCGGCCCAAACCACGGTCGCGCCCACCGGAACCACGGCGACCATCTCGGGGTGTGAGGGCTACGGGTGTGAGCCGGTCTTCGCTCTGGCATATGTCCGCCATGTTGATGATAACGGGGATGATCTCCAATTGGCGTATATCAGCCCGTTTTTTGAACAAGCCTTGGTCGAAGCGGGGTTGGATGAATCTACCCGCCAGCAGGCGATTGAAGAGGTACTCGAAACAGGTTCCTGCCAGGGGCTTGAGTCTGTTCCCGCCGAAATCCAAGATGTCTTTGTTGTCTCGCAAGACATCACCGCTGAGGAGCATATCCGCATGCAGGCGGCTTTGCAAACTTTTGTGGATAACAGCATTAGCAAGACGATCAATTTCCCTGAAGGAGCCCAAGAAGAAGATGTCGCCACGGCCTATCAACTGGCCTGGAGATTGGGTTGCAAAGGGACAACCGTTTATGTCACCGGGTCTCGCGACAAGGTGGTTCTGGAAAAGGGCGCCAAGGCCAGCGATCGCGTCGATGAAGAAGCGGTGCGAAAAGAAAAAGCCGATCAATTGATCATGTGGCCTGAAACCAAAAAGCCGCGCCCGCGCCGTTTGCACGGCTATACTTTCAGTGTTATGACGCCGCTGGGCAAAGCCTTTATCACCGTCAACGAAAATGGCAACAACCAGCCCTTCGAGGTTTTCATCAACTCGTCCAAGGCCGGATCCGATACGGCCGCCGTATCCGAAGCGATTGGGCGTCTACTGTCTTATTCTTTGCGCTTGTCTTCGACGGTCGAGCCGCGCGAGCGCATGCGTGAGATCGTCCGCCAGCTTGAGGGGATTGGTGGCCGCCGCCCGACCGGTTTTGGCGCCAACCGGGTCCGCTCCCTGCCCGATGGAGTCTCCCAAGCACTGCGTGAATATCTCGAAGAGACTCTCGGTGAGTACGTCTGGGAAGAAGTTGAGCACGAAAAGAAGCGAGAGCCTGGAGAGCAGCTCGATTTTGATCGAATGTCCTCCCAGCGTCAAGGCGAAAAGCGTGCCGAAATTGGAGATTTATGCCCCGATTGCGGCCAAGCTGCCCTGGTCAACGAAGAGGGATGCCGCAAATGTTACACCTGTGGGTACAGCGAGTGTTAAGATCAGCGTGAAAGGCCAAAAGTTATGAAAACGAATTCTCGTGAAAAAAGAAGCTTCTTTTTGATCATTTCGATCACCCTCGTTGGCCTGATTCTCTGGCTTGGCAGCCTGTTCGTCCTTCACCTGATCCTTCGTTTAGTTGGGCTTCCCAGCGATTACTTCGCCATCGTCGAAGCGCTCTCGACGGCGATCACCGCTGCGGCGGTGCTGGGAGGCGGTTACCTTGCCTATCACGAATTGAACGAACAGGCGATCAGCCGTTATATTGAGGTTGCCGACCGCTTATTTGCCGAACTGAATTCCAGTGAGAACATCGCCGCCCGCCGTTGGATCTTCCAAGAACTGCCTCAGAATCCAAAAGAGGGGATTGCTTCCCTTTCTGATGAGGGGCGCGATGCTGTCAAAACCGTGTTGAACTCCCTTGATCGGGTCGCCTTTCTAACCCAGGCTGGCTGGATTCCCGACGACATGATCATGCCCTGGATGAATCCGATGATCGTCAAGGTGTGGATCAAGTTGGAGCCTTACGTCGATTACGAGAGCCAGCGCCGCCACGAACCCGATTATTACGAGCAAGCCCGCGACTTGGCCCAGCGCTGCATCGCCTGGCGTGAGCAACATCTCTCCAATGCAAAAATCATTTGGCTTGATGATGCTCTGTAGGGCGTGACCTTCTAGAAAATCGTACCGAAAGGGTTTATACTAAAAGGGACAAGCCATTTGCCGAGCGCTCTCTACAACTCGAGTTAATTGGAGAGAGCTCTCAAAAAGGAGGAAGTCATGATGTCTTTATTGCTTCAAACCGTTTTGCTTGCCCAGACCGGAGGGGAAGGTAGGCTCCCCTTTTGGGTGTGGATTCTGATCATTTTGCTGCTTGTCTTATTAATCGCTTGGGCGCTTTTCGGTACCCGCGGTGAGGGAAAGGTCGTTCCGGGAGCGGAGGTTCAGCCGGTGGAACCCCAACCTGAGCCGGATGATCTCACCAAGATTGAGGGGATTGGGCCGAAAATTGCAGCCACATTCCAAGGTGCGGGGATTAACACCTTTGAGCAACTCGCCGCAGCGGATGTGGAACGATTGCAAGAGATTCTCGATAATGCCGGTATCCGCCTCGGAAACCCGGCAACCTGGCCGGAGCAGGCTCGATTGGCCGCTGCCGGAGCTTGGAAAGCGCTCGAAACCTTGCAAGATGAGCTTGATGGTGGGAGACCTAGCTAATCCTCTTGTTTGCACCATCAAAGGCTGGCGTGCATTCGCCAGCCTTTTTGAATCCCCCAAACCACTTCTGATGGCCCGATTTGGTTTTCGAGTATAATCGCAGCTATCGTTCCGTTTAGCATGTCGAAGGAGGCATTGATGACAACCCCCACGATTGAACTGATCCATCGCCACGGCTCTGTGCGAGATTACAAGCCTGACCCGGTGCCAACTGGAACCATCGAAACGATCGTCGCTGCCGGGCAGCGTGCTTCGACGTCGTCTAACTTACAGATGTACAGCGTCGTCGTGGTCACCGATGATCAGAAACGCGCCCATCTGATGCGATTATGTGGCAACCAGGAGCACATCATCCAGGCACCTGTTTACATGGCCTGGTGCGCCGATCTCAGCCGGTTGGAGCGAGTTTGTAACCTTCAAGGCTACGAAAACGAGAGCAACTACATGGAGAACTTGATGCTCGCCGTTGTTGATGCGACCTTGGCGATGCAAAATGCCGCTTTGGCAGCGGAATCGTTGGGGTTGGGGTTTTGTTATATCGGTGGAATCCGTAATTATCCCGAACAGGTTATCGAGTTATTGGAACTTCCCCCCTTGGTTTTCCCTATCTGCGGCATGACGCTGGGGTGGCCTGTCCAACCGCCGCGCATCCGGCCCCGCTTGCCGCTCGATGCTGTTCTTCATTGGGAAACCTACGATGAAGATGACGAGGCGCAGTTGCGTGCCTATGACCGCGCCATGATCGAGACGGGCATCTATGCTGGCCGGCAGGTCGCCTCAGGCCGGGGCGAACGACCGCATAGCGACTATGGCTGGATGGAGCATTCCGCCCGCCGGGCTTCCCAGGTTCACCGGGCTGGCTTGCGCGAAGCGCTGCTTCAAGCCGGGTTCGAGATGAAGTAGAGATGGTCAACAACGATTCGCACAAGCTGTCTTTGAGGAGGCTAAAATGGCAAAACACCTTGTCCTGGTTGCCGGAAACATCGGTACGGGAAAAACATCATTGACCGAACGATTGGCTGAACATCTCGGCTGGCGTGCCGCTTTCGAATCTGTCGCCGATAACCCCTATCTCTCCGACTTCTACGGCGATATGCGCCAGTGGTCATTTCATTTGCAGGTCTTTTTCCTCGGCCATCGCGCCGAGCAGCATCTTGACCTTGCCCGCGACCCCCGCTCGGCGATTGCTGACCGCAGCATCTACGAAGATGCCTATATCTTTTCGCGTGCCTTACACCATATGAGCAATCTCTCCGAGCGAGATTATCTCGCCTATCGACGCGTTTTCGATCTGGTCACCTCTAACCTGCCCTCACCCGATCTGCTCATTTATCTCAAAGCGCCTGTTTCCGAGTTGATCGACCGGATTCGGCGCCGTGGCCGCAAGATGGAAACCGGCATCAGCGCGGACTATCTCTCCCTGCTGGAGACCTTCTATGATGATTGGTTGGCGACCTTCGACGTTTGCCCCGTGCTGACCATCCGCTCGGACGATTTAGATTTTGTCCACAAGAAAAAGCATCTCGATATTGTTGTAGAGCGGATTCAAGATAAATTAAGCGGCCAAGAGGAGCTCGTCTTCCCGAACAACGGATGAGCGGAAATCGGCCCAAGCTGTTTCCATTGATGTAACCACAATCTGTGTCCAAATAAACGACCCACAGGCTCGTGCCCGTGGGTCGACTTGTTTCTCTGTGTAATACTGATTCCCAGCCTCCTAGAGTTCTTGTAGCACCTCTATAATTGCCTCACACACCCCCTCCACTTGCTCCTCGGTCATCACGCTGGAGAACGGCAGTGCCAGGCCGCGGCGCCCGAGATCTTCGGTGATGGGGAAATCGCCTTCTTGGTAGCCAAATTTTTCCACCATGTAGGGCTGCAAATGGATCGGAATGAAGTAGGGCCGATTGGGCACGCCGCGCGTTTTCAGCGCCTCCGATGCGACGTCGCGGTCGATCTCCGGGGCGAAGCGGATCACGTATACGAACCAACTCATCCGGGTGGTGCTGGGCAACACCTGGGGGATTTCGATGCCCTCGACATTTGCCAGCCGCTGTTGATACCAGGTGGCCACCTGCTCGCGCTTGGTCAGCAACTCGTCGAGCCGCTCCATCTGGACGCGGCCCAACGCCGCGCTCATCTCATCGATGCGGTAGTTGTAGCCTAATAGTGTGTGCTGTAGCCAGGTGTCACCCGGGGAGCGGCCCTGGTTGCGCAGCGCCAGGATGATGTCTGCGTAATCGTCGTTGTCGGTGACAACAACGGCGCCCTCCCCGGTGGTGATTTGTTTGTTGGGGTAGAAGGCGAACACACCGAAGTCACCCAGCGCGCCGGCGGGACGGCCTTTGTACTTTGCTCCCAGCGCTTCGCAGGAGTCTTCGATCACGGGGATGTCGAACTGGCGCGCTGTCGCCATG
>CAZXXW010000036.1:0-24098 GCA_964644835.1 uncultured Anaerolineales bacterium | reverse complement strand
CACCCGCTCTCAGAAAAAAACCCGCTTTTAACAGCGGGTTTTTTTCTTCCCTGAACGGGCTATCTTCCATATATAATCCGTCCCCCCTGCAAAACGGCATCTTTTTCAGGGTGAGAACCACTTCAATTTAAGGGTTACTCCAGTTTCATGTCATTTGACGTATGAAACACCTTACAAATTTATCATCTTGATCTCCTAGCCAAACAGCAAGGGGCGATCATGGTAAAATTTGCGTGGAAATTGTGTCGCTTCTTAAAAAAGCTGGGGTGCTTCCCATGTTTATCAGCTCCAGCTCAAGAAAATATAAAGCGAAGTATCCAAAAAAGGTAAGCAACCTATGCCAAAAGCTACCATTTTATACGTCGAGGATAATCTGGCCAACCGACGTCTTGTCAGTCGTGTCCTGTTAGCCGATGACTATGAAATCATCGAAGCGGAAAATGCCCAAGAGGCGATCGATGCTATCGAAAAAAAGATCCCGGATGTGATCTTGATGGACATCAATATGCCAGATATTGATGGCTATACGCTAACCGGAAAATTAAAACAAATGCCCGAACTTAAAGGCATCCCCATCGTGGCGATGACAGCAAATGTGATGAAAGGCGATCGTGAACGAACCCTGGAAGCAGGCTGCGATGGTTACATCCAAAAGCCAATTGACGTCGACACACTACCCGAACAAATTGCTTGTTACTTGCGAGAGGCAAAATCGTGACCCCACAACCAGAGCAAATCACCGAATCAGGTATCTCCAAAGACACAACCGTATTGGTCGTCGAGGACAATGTCTCTAACTTTGTGCTGATCGCCCGTATGCTCGGCTATATGGGCATCCATTGTGAATGGAAAACTTCGGGATACGAAGTTGTAGAATATGCCGATACCTTGCCCCGCCTGGATTTAATCCTGCTGGATATTCGCCTTCCTTACGAGGACGGGTACGGCGCCCATCGCAAGATCAAATCTTCAGATACCCTCAAAGACACCATTGTTGTAGCGGTCACAGCAAACGCGAGCATCAAAGAGATGAACAAAGCCAAACGAGAAGGCTTCGACGGGTTCATCGGTAAACCGCTTGACCCCGACCGCTTCCCCGATCAAATCCGTCGAATTCTGAATGGGGAAGAAGTTTGGGAAATCGAATGAAACTTGCTGGCCAAGCAATGCAATTGAGGGGAAAAAGAACGTCCGAACAATCTAGGAACACGGCCCATTCTAGAGGAGCAAAGCATGTCACAGGCTATTCCTGCCTCATCTGAGCAATTCCGCGGGAAGCTAGCTCGCAAAATGCTCATTCTGCTATTATCGCTCTCCCTGATTCCACTGTTAATTCTGGGGAGCACATCTTACCTGCGAGCGCGCCAGCTCTTCAACGCCCAAATCGAAGATACGCTGCTTTCCCTGGAAGAAAAAGGGACCGCGACAATCGATGAATGGCTTCAGAAAAGAGAACGCAGTCTCAACCAGATCCCTTTGCAATCGGCTGTGATCAAGGCAATTCACACCATTCGCGATGCCGAGGATGGCAGCTCCCCCGCGGTCGCTGAGGAGCGCGAACTGATCCTCTCGAATTTGGAAACGCTGAATCAAAACGAGACCATCTTCCATCAATTTCTGATGCTGGACCCAAACGGCAAGGTATTGGTCGCCAGCCGCCCCGACCTTGAAGGCATCTCTCTGGCCGATGCGTCTTTCTATAGCGATCTCTCCCAAGGGGAGACAATGCTGGCCTATTATGGCGCCGACCCGGTATACAACACGCTTGCCGTGATTGCCACAAAGCCGATCTATGAGGACGACGAACTACTGGTCACCTTTTGGGGCGTGACGGGCACCGCCCTGATCGAGGATTTATTTGCCGACATGGGCTTGCTCAACAGCCGCCATTATCTTGTCACCACAACCGGCGCGCTGATAGGGGTTGGGCCAAACATCAAAGAGGCGAGTCAAACCAATGTGATCGAACCAAGTGAGGATCAACTCAAACTGTTCAGCCCCCAGCTTGATGATACCGACGAAGACGTGGTCAGTTTCACCTCTTTCGATGGGCAAGAGGTGCTGGCAACGTACACACCCCTCCCCCAACTGAAAGCGGGGCTGGTCACAGAACTCCCAGCGACGAGATTCCGCTCACAAACAAACGCGCTGATCCCTTACTTTTTCGGTCTGGTCATGGTTTCTTTCCTCGTGGCCGGTTTTCTGATTCGGCAGGGAGCGCAAACAATTATTCGACCGCTCAACGAAATAGCGCAAGCTGCCCAACACTTTGCTGAGGGCGATTGGCGCAGACGAGCGGATGTCGATCGCGATGACGAAATCGGCTGGCTGGCCTACTCCTTCAATCAAATGGCCCGGGAACTTGGCTCTCTGTACCGCTCGCTAGAGCACCAGGTTGGCGAGCGTACGGAGCAAATTCAGACGGCCGCCGAAGTGGCCCAAATTGCCACATCGACAACTCGCCTGGACAAGCTGCTGGAGCGAACCGTCCAACTCGTTATTGAGCGGTTTGGTTTTTACCATGCCGCCATTTACCTGCTCGACGAACAAAAAGAGAACGCCATTTTACGCAAATCTTTCAGCACGAGCGGAGGAATCACGGTTGAATCGGGCACCACCGTCGACTTGGGCTCGCGCTCGATCATCAGTCAGGTCGCAACCACAAACCAAACTTATGTCGCCGAAGACGTGTCCAGCGACCCAAATTATTTACCCTTTGCAGGGCTGCCGGAAACTCAATCTGAGGTTGTCGTTCCCCTCAGCGCCGGCACCGAACTGCTGGGCTTCCTCGACGTGCAAAGTGACCAACCGAACGCCTTCAAGAGCACCGATGTGATCACCCTGGAAACGTTGGCCAGCCAAATCGTCTCAGCGCTGCGCAATATTCGCATCCTAGAGACGACACGCACCGACTTGCAGGCCACATCCGCCCTGTACCAGGCCAGCAACAAAATTGCCGAGGCCGAGTCCCCCATGATGGTGCTTGAAGCCTTGGCCGACACGCTCAAGCAGACACCTTTTGTCTCCGCCCTCTTCGATGTCGAAGTTGACCATCTCTACGGCGTCTCCATCTTCGACTCGGCTGGCCAGGGCAAGTATCCATCCCCAGAACATATCGACGTGGATATAGAGCAATTGGCAGCGGATTTTGATCAGCCTGTCACGATGACACAAGACGACGAGCGAATCGCTAAGGTGCCCGAAGGACTGCTCGAACTGCTCAAAAAGTTGAGATGCCAGGCTTTCAGCCTCTTCCCAATCAAGCCCGGCGGAAATTTGGAGGCCTTGCTGATTTTGGGCAGTCAATCCATCGACAGGTTGACAGTATCCGATCTACAACCCTATCACAGTCTTGTTGAGATCACCAGAACCGCGTTGGAGAAGGTCAAGGCGTTGGACACAATCCAGCAACGCCTGATCGAGTTGCGCTCGATCAACGCGGTGAGCCAATCCATCGCCAGCGAGACAGACATCGATGCTCTCTACCGGCTGCTGGACAGGCACATCAACCAGGTGATGGGCGAAGTCAACTTCCTGATCGCACGCTATTCGAAGGAGAACAACACCATCGAAATTCCCTACATGAACGATGGATCCAAAATCACCTCGGTACCACCTTTCTCCCTGGGACAGGGATTGTCATCCATCGTCATCCGGACGCGCCAACCCCTGATGCTGGTAGAAGATACGGTTAGACGTAGCCGGGCGTTGGGTGCGATCATCACGGAAACAGGTGCGGCGAAATCATGGTTGGGGGTCCCGTTGTTGATCCATGACGAGCCGATCGGTGTGCTGGTGGTTCAGGACCTGGAACATGAACACCGCTTCAACGAAAACGACTTGCAATTGCTAACCACGCTAGCTTCCCAGGTTGCCATTGCCGTGCGCAACGCCTATCTGCTCGAAAGCAGCCAACAACAAGCCAAACGTGAACGCCAACTCTTCGACGTAACCACGAAAATTCGCCACGCCCCGGACATACAAAGCGTGCTACGAACGACGGCTGAAGAGATCAGCGCATTGTTGGGAGCAACCCGCACACATATCAGCATCGCCGAAGAATTTAAATCTCAACACCAGGCAGCGTACGGAGACGAGGAGGAATGAGCATGAAAATGTTTTTGAGCAAACTCCTGGATCCCCATCACAAGAAGCAAGTAGAACGAATTCAATATTGGCGCGAACAGATCCTCAACGCCGTGCTGATCATTGCCACAATATTTGGTGGTCTCGCCTACATCTTCAATTTACGCTCAATTATCGAGACGGGGAACTACGTCGTCGCGGCAGTCTATTCCCTCGCCTATGGCTGGGTCGCCGCAATCACCATTTTCCGCAGAATACCTTACGTTTTCCGGGCCGGAACGCTGGTTGCCACCTTTTATATCATTGGAATTATCTCCGGCTTGCTTTATGGCTCGGCCGGAGATGCCCGCATCTGGTTGATCGGCGTCGCGCTGTTGACGACCGCCTTCTTTGGCGCTCTCCCCGGAATCATTGCCACCGTCGTCGGGGTGGCAACCCTGCTTACGATAGGTTTTTTGATGCACTGGCGCGCAATCCCCGCCCCAGACCTGAGCAACTATCTTGACGCCACCGATTTATTCCCGTGGACAAGTACGAGCATCCCCTTCTTTTTGACCGGCATCCTGGCGGTTGCATCGTTTAGCGTGCTCATCAACAGCCTCAAATCAAGTCTGGAAAAAGCCAACGAGCTGGCCGCGGGCCTGGAGGATGACCGGGTTAAGTTGCAGCGGCGGACACAAGCCCTCGAGCGTCGCGAGCTGCAAATCCGGACAGCAGCGGAAATCTCGCGGGCTATCAACGTCCAGCTAGACACCGAGGCGATTCTCGAGCAGGTTGTCAACCTTGTCAAGGAACGCTTCAAGCTGTATTACGTTGGTGTCTTCATGCTGGATGAGCGCGGCCAATTTGCTACGCTGCGCGTGGGAACGGGTGAAGCCGGTGAACAAATGGTCCAAGCAGGGCACAAATTGGCCGTGGGCGGCTCGTCGATGATTGGTTGGGCAACGGCCAATCTCCAAGCCCGCATTGCCCTGGACGTTGGCGAAGAAGCCGTCCACTTCGAAAATCCTTATCTCCCCTTAACCCGCTCGGAGCTGGCCTTGCCGATCATCAGCGAAGACCGCGTCTTGGGAGCGATGACGATCCAATCAACCCAACCGGAGGCTTTCGACGAGGACGACATCATCGTACTGCAAGGCATCGCCGATAGTCTGGCAACCGCGATCGAAAACGCCCGTCTGTTGCGCCAAACCCAGGAGAGCTTGCAACAAATTCAAGCCTTACACCGTCAATATCTCTCCGAATCTTGGGAAGACGTTGCCTCGCGCAAAGAAAGCTTGAGTTACATCCATCAAAGGGAAGACGCACCAGGCGAAGAAATCGGCACGACGGTGGAGGTACCAATTACGCTGCGAGGCCAGGTTCTCGGCACAATTACGGTGGAACGTGGTGAGGATCGGGAATGGTCTCAACAAGAAAAAGTCTTTCTGGAAAGCATTGGTGCCCAGGCAGCCCTTGCCCTGGAAAATACCCGCCTTGTCGAGGAAACCCAACAAAGCGCCCTTTTCAATCGCACGGTTGCCAATGTGACCAACAGAATTTGGCAGTCCACCGATATCGATACGATTTTGCGAACATCCTTGCGTGAGCTGGGACAAATCTTACAAGCATCAGATGGCTTTATTCAACTCAATATCCCCGAGGAAGAATCTCAACATGAAATCGAAGTTATTGAGCAATAAAGGCAAACTTTTTTTAGCACATACGGCGGAAGGCTCTCATGTCTCTAGCATCTGAACCATCTCCTTCTCTGCCTTTGGCAAGAAGATTCCCTGGTCGGCTTCTGCGGACATTTCTACTTGTCGTCATCCCACTGGCAACAATTCCCCTGCTCTTGCTCGGCGGCGCTACCCTTTATTGGGCCCAGGATACACTCGTCGACCAGATCAACAGCCAGTTGAACACCAACATCTACCGGCTAGGTAGTGACATTGATTTCTGGCTGACAACGGCCAACAATCAAATTGATGCTGTCCTGCGCCAGGAGGGGATTCAAGAGCAACTTGATCAGACCTTGACGCCCGGCTTTCGAGACAATCCAGACTTTCCGGCGACTCGCGAAGCGATTTTGGGCTTCTTACAAACGACGAAGCAAGGTAATGAAGCTATATTCGACCACTTCTTGGTCGTTTCATCCTCCGGGGAGGTGCTGGTCTCCAGCCAGAGCGAATGGGAAAAGCGCATTTTGACCAATCGGTCGTTTTTTGAAATCTTGTCGCAAGCCCCATCATCATTGGCTTCTTATGACCCTAAACCGTTGGTCGACGAAAAATTACTCATCTTCACCCACGTTCCTTATCAGGGAGAAAATGCCAACGCCCACATTCTCGGTGTTCTCAACCCAGACCACTTGGAAGCGATCATGGCGACAGCCGGCGAATATCAAGAAGCGGCTCGAAGTTATTTGATTACAAAGAATGGCCATTTCTTCCAGCTTAATCCCAATACCCAACAATTAATCCGACGGGAGCCTTCAGAAACACAAATTCAAACGCTGCTCCCTTTGGAAGAGAAAAACGTTCTTGGAAGCGGTGAGACGTCTGACGTCATCTTCTTCAAATCATTCGATCAGCGGCAAGCGGTTGCCAACTATACCTGGCTGCCAAACGCTCAAGTTGGGCTTGTCTACGAAATACCCGAGCAGCTTGCTTTCCAGCCTTTGCGCACGATCACCCCTCCCGCGCTCGCTGTCATGGTGCTGGTGATCGCATCCCTGATCGTTGCCTTGGTATTGATCACCCAGCGATTGCTTCAACCAATCCAAACGCTCACAGAAACAGCCCAGGCGTTTTCGCATGGCGACTGGAACCAACGCGTGCCTGTCAATCGAGATGATGAACTTGGGATGCTGTCGTATAGTTTCAACCAGTTTGCCGATGAGATTTCAAGCCTCTACCGCTCGATGGAAATCCAGGTTAGAGAACGGACTCGAGAGCTAGAAACGCGAAGCTCCCAATTTGAGGCCACATCGGCGGTGGCCCGGGAGGCGGCGGCGATTCGGGATATGGAAGCGTTGCTCAATAACACAACCGAATTAATCAGCCAGCACTTCGGTTTTTACCATGCCGGTATTTTCCTGCTGGATCAACAGCGTCGCTACGCCATCTTACAGGCCGCCAACAGCGAAGGCGGCAAGCAGATGCTCTCCCAAGGCCACAAGCTCGGCGTTGGACGCTCCGGCGTTGTTGGAAGAGTGGCCCAAACAGGCCTGCCCCGCATCGCTCTGGACGTTGGCGCAGACCAATTCTATTTCGATAATCCTGATCTTCCCGAAACCCGCTCGGAGATTGCTTTGCCTCTCAAGGTGGCCGGACGCGTCATCGGCGTGCTGGATGTGCAGTCCAAAGAGGCGGAAGCGTTCAGCGAATCCGATGCCGAGGTGCTTCAAGTGATGGCTGACCAAATTGCGCTTGCCATCGAAAATGCCCGCCAAATCGAAGAGACTCAGCAAACCGTACAGGAATTACAAAATCTTTATGGTGAACACACCAACCTAGATTGGCAACGCTATTTGAGCCCGGAAACAAAGGCCTACCATTACGACCAGGTTAGGGTCACGCCAATCGCACCGGAGGATATCGAGCCAGGAGATGTCGCAGATCAAAATCGAGTAACGATTGAACACAAAGAAAACGGCTCCCAACGACTGATTATCCCTATCGTGTTTCGCGGCCATTCCCTAGGCACGATTGTCTTGCGCAAAAACCTCCAAGATCCGCCCTGGAGTAAAAATGACAAAAACTTGGCCGAGGAGATTGCGAGCCAAATCGCCGTTGCACTGGAAAATGCCCGCTTGCTCGATGAGGCTCGTCAACGCATCAACCACGAACAAACTGTGGGAGAAATTTCGACTCAAATTGCCCGCTCGCCACAAATCGAGTCTATTCTAAAAAACACCGTTCGGGAATTGGGCAAACTCCCCCTTGTAGACGAAGTTTCCATTTTCATTGGAGATACGAATGACGCAGAGTGATCAAGCTACCTATCGAAAACGGACTCCAACGGACGAGGCCCGGCGCGCCAATCGAGCGTTTTGGATCGCGCTGATCTTGCTGGGGATCAATCTGCCACTGACGATCATTATTCTCCTGACCAGCCAACGAATTGGCGTTGCCAGCATGATGCAAGCCGCCGTCATCTCGGGAGTGATCGCCTTGGCCAGCTTCTTCACCGCGATCCAAAGCCGGTTAGAACAATCGCCGCGCGGGATGTGGATTTTAATTGGCGCGATTCTCTTCTTCTCACCACTGGTGCCCTTGCTGGCAAAAGGCTACGGTTGGATAGGCCTTTTCGCCATCCCGCTTTTCGTCACCTGGATCGGCAACTTGACACTCCCGCCAGAACAGCTTTCGCGAGCAGTGACGTTAAGCAGCATCTCCGGTGTTGCTATCTTGCTCCTGGATATCTTCGGCCCCGAAAACCGCCCGGAGATGATGTATATCGATTGGCTCGTTCCAATCAGTATCGCCGTGATGGGATTAATCATTGCGATCATCTTGATCCGTAATTTTGCCACGTTTACCCTGCGCGAAAAGTTGTTGACCATGTTTTTGCTGGTAACCCTTATTCCACTTAGTGTGCTTGCCTTCGTAAGCAACCGGATGTCACGCAACAACCTTATCGCCGAGGCAAACCAGGTACTCAGTTCGGTGGCACAACAAACAAGTGGCCAACTTGACGAGATGATCACCAACAACCTAAGCCAGGTGGAATCAGAAGCGAACCTGACCGTCTTCCGCAACATCCTCACGCTGTCCCCGGAGGAAAGAAATCTGTTGCAGACAAACGCGGTCAACATGCTTCGCCTGCTGGAGAGCAAAGACCCCGAGAATATCCAAGCTTATTTACTTTTGAATAAAAACATCGAACTTGTGGCCGACTACCCCCAGAGTGGCGTCGAGATTCCCCCAATTCTGAGCGTCAATGAAAATTTGACCAACGATCTCCGCCGCCTGATGCTGACCGGTGACCCTTATATCTCTCCCGTTTTATTCGACGCCCAAACGGGCGAAGCAAGCATCTTGTTTGCGGGCAGAACCACGTCCAAAGCGGGTGAACCCCTGGGACTGCTCATGATGCAGTTAGATGCCGACCTGCTCCAAAGCATCGTCAGCGCTCAAAATGGGCTGGCCGGCACCAACTCGTTTGGCGTCTTGTACGAGGAGAATTACATCCGGCTGGCGCACGGTGCCGAACCGGAATCGCGCTTCACATCTGTGGACACCTTACCCAACGAGACGATCTTCAAACTCCAGGAGAGCGGACGCCTGCCCGAGGGATCCGCGGAGTCGTTTTCAACCAATATGTCTAAGCTGGCCGAAAACCTATCCTCTTCGGACAGCGAATCGATCTTCACCGCCGAAAGCGTCACTGGCGACGAGGTCACGTATCAGGTTGCCACCGAGAGGTTAACGTCCCGCCAATGGACGGTTGCATTCTTCCAGCCGAGAGACAATTTCCTGGCCAAGGTGGAGCAGCAAACCAACAACACGATCGTACTAGTGCTCGGTCTCACCACCATTGCTGCCCTGGCAGCGTTCGGTGCTTCTCGCATCCTTGGCGCTCCTCTCGTCAACCTGACCGAGCTGGTCGAACGTATCTCTTCAGGAGATTTGAGCATTCAGGTTCCGGTGACCACCAGGGACGAAATTGGCCGCCTGGCGACTTCCTTCAACCACATGTCGGCCCAATTACGCAACCTGCTCACCGGGCTGGAGAATCAGGTTGAACAACGCACCGAAGAGTTGGCCAAAAAGGCAGACCAACTCCACGCTGTTGGCGAGGTCTCTCGTGATGCTGCCACGATCCAAGACCTGGACATTTTGCTAAACCGTATCGTGGATTTCATCCACCAACGCTTCGGCTTTTATCATGTCGGCATTTTCTTGTTGGATCAAAGCGGCGAATACGCCGTCTTGCAGGCAGCGAACAGCGAGGGCGGCAAACAGATGCTGAAAAAAGGCCACCAGTTAAAAGTGGGAGAGGTGGGCGTTGTTGGAGACGCGGCCGCCACGGGGAGGCCCTATATCGCCCTCGATGTTGATACCGATACAACCCACTTTGCCCATCCCCTCTTGCCCGATACCCGCTCAGAAATTGCGTTGCCGCTCCGGGTTGGCGATGAAGTCATCGGCGTGCTCGATATCCAAAGCACGGAGATCAACGCCTTCGACGAAGACGACATGGATGTGCTCCAATTGATGGCCGACCAGTTGGCCATGGCGATCCACAACTCGCGCCTGCTTAGCGAGGTGCAGCATAACGTCCAAGAACTAGAGATCGCTCAAGGTATGCAGACCCAGGCCGGCTGGCAAAGGTGGGTGCAAAGTTCGCCAACGCAACGCGGCTTCCGATATGATCGCAGCGGCATCCAGGCAATCCCAGCACCGCCCGAAGAGGCCAAACTTGCCCTCCGAAAAGGAAAACCCGTCCTGATTCATCAGCGGGCAAAAGAAGACAAGCAAGAACCCCAAAGCATTTTGGTCATGCCAATTTGGTTGCGCGGAGAGATGCTGGGCGTGATCAACATGATGTTAGCAACCAAGGACGTGCCCCACAACCTTTCCGCAATTGTAGAAGATGTATCCGCGAGATTAGCGCTGAACCTGGAAAATGCTCGCCTGCTAGAAGAAACCCAACGGCGCGTTGCCAGCGAGCAGTTGACCGGCGAAATCACCAGCCACATTCGCGAGACCCTCAACATGGACGACGTGCTCCAAACCGCGGTGCGCGAAATTGGTGAATCGCTCAATTTGCACGATATCTCCATCCACCTTAATATGGATGGCCGAGACTCGATCTAATAAGGAAGTTATCATGATCAGTTGGATTAGAAATCTGCTTCCAACACCAACAGATGAATACGACGAAGATAAGCGCTCAACGAGATTGCTCAGGACAACGCTGACAACCATTTTCTTCCTTTCATTGGTCGTCCCTGCGCTCCTGACGTTTCTCGAACCGGAAAACGTATTGGTCAATTTGCTCTCCGGACTGGGCGGCGTTCTCGTTGTCAGCATCCTGTGGATACTCCAATACTACGGACGCGCCCGCCTCGCCAGCATGATTTTGTTGGGCTTCCTGATACTTATTTTCACAGCGGGTATTTACCAATTCAACGGAATCCGCAGCACTGCGCTGACAGGTTACATTTTCATCATCCTGATGGCAGGCTTGTTGATTGACGAAGAAGCAGCCATCGTTATAGCAATTCTAAGTGCCACCCTGACCCTAGCGATTTATTTCCTCGAACAACAAGGCGTCGTCCAATACACTATTCGAGAAGGCTCTTTCACAGATTGGCTTCAATTTGTGATCATGCTCGTGCTCACCGTGCTCCCTCTCCGCTTCTCAATTCGAAGTATCGCAGAAGGATTCGAGCGCGCCCGCCAGGATGAAGAAATCTTACGAGAAAGAAATTTGGAACTGGAGGCCATACGAAGCAACCTCGTAAAGCGAACCGAAGAATTGGAGCACCGCACTCACTATCTAGAGGCAACTGCTGAAGTTGCCAAGGAGGCAGCTTCGATCTTGGATTTCAACGAGCTTGCTAGAGAAGTTGTTTACCTGATCAGCGACCGCTTTGGCTTCTACCACGCCGGGCTATTTCTCGTTGATGAACGGGGAGAATGGGCCACCTTGCAAGCTGCTTCCAGCCAAGGAGGCCAGAATATGCTCGCCCGCGGCCACCGCCTGCGGGTTGGCGAAGAGGGCATCGTTGGATATGTTACCGGGCGGGGTGAAGCGCGTGTCGCCCTCGATGTCGGCGAGGACGCGGTCTACTTCGACAACCCCGACATGCCCGAGACCCGCTCGGAGATGGCCTTGCCCTTGATGGCGCGCGGCGAAATCATCGGTGCACTGGACGTGCAGAGCAAAAAGCCCGAAGCCTTCAGCGACGAGGACGTTACCGTGCTTCAAACCATGGCTGCTCAAATCGCCATGGCGATTACAAATGCGCGCTTGTTCCAACAAGTGCAGGAAAGCCTCGATGCAGAACGCCGAGCTTTTGGCCAAATCAGCCGCGAAGACTGGCAGCGTATCATCCAGAGCCGCTCACGGTTCGGCTACCGCTATGAGCAGGGAGACATTTATCCCATCAACGAGCCTACCACTCTCCACGCCGAGGAAGACCTACCACAGATAGAAATCCCCATTCGAGTGCGCGGGCGGGTCATCGGAACAATCAACGCACATAAAGCCAAGCCGGACGAATCCTGGAGCGATGAAGAGAACAAAATGATGACCACCCTTGCCCAACAAATGGGAGAAGCGCTAGAAAGCGCCCGTCTGTATGAGAACACCCAGCAACGCGCTGCTCGCGAACAACTGGCTCGTCAAGTGTCAGAAGAAATGCAACAAGCCACAAATATCGACGCCCTCGTCCAAAATACCTTGCAACAATTACGCAACGCCCTGTCCGCCTCCCGATTGGTCGTCCATCTAGGCACAGAAGAAGAATTAAAAGCGAAGTTAGATCGGCAATAACAAGAGACGATATCGGCCATCACAGAAATCCAAGAACGATAAAAAGGAGATCAACAAAACAAATGAGCAGCATAACAGGCATTATTGACCAAAAGAATCGACGTGACAATCTATCTCCCTTGGTGAAACGTATGCTCGATCAGATCGCCCATCGAGGCCCTGCCGGGCAGAGTGTCAAAGCGGAATCTGGAATAGCAATCGGCATTCGACACACAAAGCCGGACCAACAAGCCGAAGATGAGGGCCTTTTCATCCGATCCGATGGGAATATTTGGGCCGCTATCGACGGGCGCATCTTCAATCATGACGAACTTCAAAGCGAGCTAGAAGCAAAAAGCATTCGCTTATCAGGTGAAAGCGACGCCGAGCTAGTTGCTCATCTTTACACTTTGCTGGGCGTGGACTGTTTGGGACGGTTGGAAGGAGAGTTCGTTTTGCTCGTCTGGGACGCCAAAGAGAATCAAATCTTCGCGGCTCGAGATCGATTGGGCGTACGCCATCTCTTCTATAGCATTCAGGATGGCTGCGTGTATTTTGGTTCCGAAATCAAAGCTATTCTCGCTAGTGGCGAAGTTGAGCGCCGTCTCGATCTTAAAGCGCTGGATCAAGTACTGTTCATGAATTGTCCGGTCGCTCCCCGAACCATGTTCGAGGGAATTTCAGCGCTTCCTGCCGGACAGTTCTTGCTGATCAAGCCCGGCCACATGACCAGGGAATCCTATTGGGATCTCGATTTCACTCCCCAGGAACTCGACGGCAGAAGGGAAAACCAGTACCGGGAACAATTATTGAGTTTACTCGAGGAAGCGGTTGCGGTTCGGACCCCCTCTGATCGGTCAATCGGTGTTTACCTGAGTGGCGGCCTGGACTCATCAACCGTCACCGCGTTGATGGCCAATAACGGATTGGGCGAGTTTCCCGCTTATATCGCCGACTTCGTCGTTCCGGCATATAGCGAGCGAGAGTACGCCCAACAAACGGCCAACGCTGCTGGGATTCCGTTGCATGTGGCTGAAATCTCCTCTCAGAGGATTGGACGACAATTCCCAAATTTGATCTGGCACGGGGAGGCACCGGTTGTTTTAGCAGAATCAGCCTCCCTTCTTATCCTGGCTCAACGGGCTGCCCAAGATGTGGATATTGTCTTGAATGGGGAAGGTGGCGATGAACTCCTGGCAGGATACGTTTTCAACGATTGGGACCGTATCTATCGGACGCTTCAACGCTTCCCCTTCTCTATCACACTCCCGTTAATCCGGGCAGCGTTACCCATGCTGGGTTATCCAAAAGCATTTGTCATGTCAAAGAAAGATCAGCAACCGGCGATTGAACACTTTGGCTGCTTTCCAGCACCGCTTTTCTATAACTACGCGGTACGAGAGATAACTGCTTATTACTCCCAAGAAACCCGTGATCGGTTACAAGACTATTGCCCAGAAGCAGATATCGCACCGGTTTTAAACACTGAAAAAATGGCTTCCTGGGACCCTTTGAGCCAATCGCTCTACTTTTCGACCAAGATCAATTTGCCGAATTATTTATTGGGCCCACATGGAGACCGTGCTACAGCCTCAGCCGGGCTAATAGGATACTTTCCACTTTTGGATCACCACCTGGCCGAGTTCACCGCAAAATTACCCAACCAGCTAAAAGTGCAGAGCGGGCAAGAAAAATACCTCTTGAAACGGGCAGCCGAGGGTTTGGTTCCTAATGAAGTCGTCAACCGCAAGAAAAGCCCGATGACATCTCCAACCTCACCTGCGTTCTTAGGTGACAACGCCCCGGAATACGTAAAACATCTTTTGTCACCAGAAATGATCGACAAAAAAGGATATTTTAACAGCCGATTTGTATCCAAAATGGTCACGAATTTGCGCCAACGCGATCTGGCGAAAGATCGTAATAATCGAATGGACGTGATGTTGTCGTTCCCCTTGCTGGGCATCTTATCGACCCAGATTTTCGATGAACTTTTCATCGAAAACTTCTACGAAGATCCGCCTGATTGGCAGTAAGAGAGGCATCTATGATCGAATGGATCCGTAAGCTCATTGTTCCAACATTTGAAGACGATGCATTGAACCGGCGCGTGTTCAACTTGAACGTGATTTTGTTTTCCACCTTCGTCGTTATGCTCTTGGGCATCGTGGCTATGTTGGTTCAACTGGGAACCCGTCCGTTATCGTACGTGCTGCCGAACACGCTCTTCATCTCCATGGCAGCCGGCGTCTTGCTGATCTGTTATGCACTGTCTCGACGTGGGCGCGTCATGGCAGGGAGTAGCATCTTCGTGGCTATGATGACGATTGCCTGTACCGGCGCCGTGATTGTAGGTGGAACACAAGGCGCACTGCCGGTTATTCTGATCATCCCTATTGCTGCTGCGGGTACCACTCTTGGCGGTAATGCTGGATTGGTGATGTCTATTTTTAGTATGATCGCGCTCATCACCATAGGTCTGTTAGAACGAAATGGCCTCATCCAAATTTCCTACCCACCCAAAGAAATGGTTATCCTGCTCAATATGTTTGATGTTGGCTTCAGCTTCTTTTTCGTCACCTTGAGCATTTGGCTGGCGAGTTACAGCTTACGCATATCCTTGAGGCGGGTTCAGGATGCAGCTGACGAAGCAAGCAAGTATCGAGAAGAACTGGAACATACACTGGCCGAAGAAGAGATAGCCAGGATGCGATTGGAGCGTGCGTTCTCCGAATTTGGCACCTTTCTCGACAGAATTGATCGGGGTGAGTATGATGCTCGTCTAGCGTTAGGTGCTACTGACGAGAATCTGCTTGTGCTTCAAAATCAATTAAACGCCACTGTTGACACACTTGTTGATGCATTGGAACAATCGGAGACAGCCCGCCAAGAGATGGAAGCAGCCCAACGTCGTTACCTACTTCAAGCCTGGCGCGAATACACAAGCGGAGCACCAACTACCGACTTCGAGATTGCAGGATCAGACAGAGAAATTTTACAAGAACAATTACTGGCAGCTCTCAAGATCGCCGTCACAAAGAAACAGGCTGTGAGTCGAGAAACTGAAGATGAACAATTACCGACAAGCGCCTTAGCTGTTCCGATTAGATTGCGTGACGAGGTCATCGGTGTGTTAGGTATCGGTCGTGAAGGCAACCAGCGTCCCTGGACAAGCGAAGAACGAGAGCTTGTCGATGCTATCGTCGAGCGCTTGGCCTTGTCAGCCGAAAGACTTCGCCTGATGAACGAAACCCAGCAGCGCGCCGCCCGCGAACGCCTGGTCAGTGATGTCTCAACCCAAGTGCGGGAGACATTGAACATCGAGACCATTTTGCAAACAACGGTCAACGAGTTGTATGAACGCTTGGGCCTGGAAAAGGTGGCCGTTCACCTGGCTACCGACACAGACGGAGGCGAGGAGAATTAATCTATGCAACCGATGCCAATACTCTTCTGGATAGAAATAGGTGCTTATTCGATCGCTACCGTCAGCGCTTTGGCCTTAGCACTGATGATACTCGCCACAGCGCCCAAGCAAATGATCAATCGCCTTTTTACCATTTTTGTCACCTTAGAGGCCGTTTGGGCAATTTCTGCTGTTTTTGTAAGGCTTTCGCTGTGGTTGAATATCGGCAATGCGAATTTCTGGCTGGAACTCGCCGCCATCGCTCTCAATGCCATGGGCCTGATTTTGCCCATGTTTGCCGCTCGCTATGTTGGCCGCGAAACAAAATGGGTGGATTTGCTCTCCGCGTTAGGATTCGTCGCTTTGGTCTTCCTAAGCATTCCCACCTTTCGCGGTCTGCTACTGTTGAACCCCCGGTTACTTGAAAGCGGGATTGGCACCTATGACGTCACCCAATGGGGATTGATTATCCCGCTGCTGCCCGTCCCTTATTTCATCTGGTCATTCATCCTCCTTTGGCGCGATCACCGAGAAAAGAAATCAATGTATTTAGCCCTGAGTGTGCTGGTTCTACTGGCTGGTTTCTTGATTGGTGGCATCTTGCGCCCCTTTTTGCCCGCGCCGATTTTATCGATCACCGTCACCATCAGCGTTGGTATCCTTGGCTACGGCATCGTCCAGCGGCAGCTATTCAACCCGCTGCGAGAATTGACCGAGCAACTCGAACAGAAAGTTGAAGAACGCACTAAAGAATTAGAAAATAGCCGCGACATGCTCGCATCCCAAACGGCTGAACTTGAGAGGCGCTCTCGCTATATGGAGGCGACCGCTGATGTTGCCCGAGAGGCTTCCTCCGTGTTGGAATTGGAGAAATTGCTCCCCAGAATTGCCAAATTGATTTCAGAGCGTTTCGAGCTTTACCGCATCGGCATCTTCCTCTTAGACCCAACCGGAGAATGGGCGGCCCTGCGGGCCACATCCAGCCAAAAAGAAGAATTGAAAGCGTTAGTTGAAAACTTGCGAATTGATGTTGACGGCAAGGGACTCGTCGCCCGCGTCATCAGGACGAGGCAACCCCACCTCAGTGAAGATGTCAACCAAGAGAGCGATTACCTCCATGTCGAGGCGGTTGCCGACGCCCGCTCGGAGTTGACTCTCCCGCTGGAAGCACGCGATGAGGTTCTTGGCGCCATGTCCATCCAGAGCCCCGAGTTAGGAGCCTTCGGCCAAGAGGATGTCGCCGTGATGCAAACTTTGGCCGATCAGGTGGCAGTAGCGATCAGCAACGCCCAACTTTTCCAACGAGCTCAGGAAAGTCTAGAAGCGGAGCGTCGCGCTTACGGCGAACTGAGCCGCCAGGCGTGGAGGGAATATCTCCAAACCCGCTCCAAGATGGCCTTCCTGAGAGACGATCGGGGCATTTCGGCGATAGACGCCTGGATCGACCCTGAAGTTGAGCAAGTACTGGCCACAGGCAAAACGTTCAAAAGCGAGGATGACGGCACCAAAATCGGTGTCCCCATCCAAGTGCGCGGGCAGGTCGTCGGGGCTATCGACGCTCACAAATCCGAGGACGGCGGTGAGTGGACAGAAGAGCAAGTCGCCTTGTTAGAAACGTTAGCCGATCAAGTCAGCGAGGCGCTGGAGGCTGCCCGTCTGTTCGAGGATGTCCAAAAGCGTGCTGCCCGCGAGCAACTATCCGGTGAGATTACCGACAAAATGCGCCGCGCTGCAGGCGTGGACCGGATCGTGGAAACAGCCCTGGAGGAGCTTTCCAACGCCCTGGGCACGTCGCGTGCCTTTGTTCGCCTGGGCGTATCTCCGCCCGAAGAGGAGCACCACCCCCATGAATAGAAGCTATCAACCAGCAAGACCATTTAGGAGACACGCTTTATGAAGCAACGAGAGCAACTTGCTCAAATCATGGTGGACACCGCCCCCTACGCTATCGCTATGGCCGATCTGGAAGGATCGTTCATCTTTGCCAACGCGGCTTTCTACAAGCTGCTTGGCCTCAACCCCGAAGAGAATCCACTGGTTGGCGAACCGATCACAACGATCCTGGCCGAAAATGAGGCCGCCGACCTGGAGGAGATGATCGAGCAAGCGTTCAACAAAGACATTTGGCAAGGCGAAGCCAGTATGACCAAAAAAGACGGGACTCCGTTCTTCGTTCAATTGAATATTTTCCCTCTTGTCGAAGGTGAAAACGATGGTCAACCAACCGCCCTGGCCGCGATCATGCATGACATTACCGCCAACAAGCAAGCCAAAGAAGCGCTCAGCGAAAGCGAAGAACGCTTCCGGATGATGGCCAACAACATCCACGATGGCTTGGCAATTGTTGAAAACCGCGAGATTGTTTATGTCAACGATCGTCTCTCTGAGATTCTAGGTTATCCGAAAGAGGAGTTAAAAAAAGCCAGCAGCCTTGATTTTGCTGCAGAAGAAGAAAAAGAGCGGATCAAAAAAATCTTAGCCAAAGCAGAAAAGTCTGGCAAGATTCCTGAACGCCTGTCGTACTGGATTACCAGTAAGAATGGTGAGCGCCGTTTCATCCGCAATCGCTATACACTCAGTGATAAAAAAGATGGCGTTTTGCGCCGCTTTATCACGACAACAGACTTGACTGAACAATGGGAGATGGAGAGACATACCCGAGAATCGCTGGCTCGCCGAGAGCGGCAACTCCAGTTGACCACCGAAATCGCCCAAAGCATTGGAACCAGTTCAAGCCTGGAAGAAATTTATCAACGGGTCGTCGTCGCCGTCAAAGAACAATTCAATTATTACCACGCCCAGATTTTCCGCCACGACCCGAAAAAAAACACAATGGTCGTTATTGAAGGCTATGGCGTGATTGGCGATAAAATGGTCGCTGATGGGCATAACCTCCCCTATGGAAAAGGCGTTGTCGGCACGGCAGCATCTACCGGCGAACCTGTTTTGGCCGCCGATGTATCCCAAGACCCCTACTGGGTGCCCCACCCGGACTTGCCCGAAACCAAAGGCGAGTTGGCCGTGCCGATCAAGTGGCAAGATCAAGTGTTGGGCATCCTCGATGTTCAACACAATCAACCCGGCGCCTTGAGCGAGGAGGATCAACTGGTCTTGATGGCCCTCGCCGGGCAGATCGGCATCGCCATCGAGAGTGCCCGACTACTAGAAGAATTGCGCCAGAGCGAAGAAGAATATCGCCAATTGATCGAAAATCAGGGCGAGGGCCTGGGCATCACCGACACAGAGGAGAACTTCGTTTTTGCAAACCCGGCCGCGGCGAGAATTTTCGGCGTGCCGGAAGGCGAATTGGTCGGTCGCAACTTGAAAGAATTCGTCGACGAAGAAACCTATCAAGACATCGGCGATCAAACTGAGCAACGGCGAGAGGGCGAGACCAGCGTATACGAATTTGAATTCATTCGCGCCGATGGCAAGAGACGCACCGGATTGGTCACGGCCTCACCCCGTTACAACCAGGACGGAAAGTTTATCGGCACGTTTGGCATCTTTCGTGATATCACCGAGCGGATCGAAGCCGAACGCAAACTGAATAAGCGCGTCCAAGAGCTCAACTTGATCAGCGATGTCGGGCATCAGATCGCCGAAGAACCTTCCATCCCCAACCTGCTCCAATGGATGGCCGAACGAATCCCCGCTGCGATGCAATATCCCGATATTTGCACAGTGGCCATCGAATATCAAGATTCCTTGTATGGCGACCCCGAAGCGAAAGCATTGTGCTGTCAAAACGTCGCCGGTATCCGTGTCGGTGGGGAACGGGTAGGGCGTATTTATATTGCCTATGCGCAAAAGAGAGAATTCCTCGACGAGGAAAGCGCCATGCTGGGCAGCGTCGTTCAACGATTGGAGAGCTATCTGGCCAGATTGCAATCGACTCAAGAATTGGAGCAACGCGCCCGCCGAGAACGGATCATCCGCGAGGTTGCTGCCCGGGTGCGGCAACGAACCGATCCTGAAGCAATTGTTCGCGCTGCTGTGCGAGAATTGGGCACCACGCTGGAACGCCCCACTTTCATCCGCCTGGGTGATGCCGAAGATCTCTCCCAGCCGCCAGTAGACGAAGACAAAATCGAGTAATACCAAGACAAGAGGCTGTATTCTATGCGAGACCTCTCAGAAAAGATCAGAAATCAACTCGAAGCGCTAGCCAAAAGTTACAGCCAGCAGCTTGAAGATATCCCCAGTTACCGGAAATTTCCGCCGGAAGCTAGACTCGAGATTGCGCGGGAAGACCTCGAGCAGATTGCTACCTGTCTTGAAACAAAAATCAGCACCGATTTTATCGAGTTAACTCGCGAAAAGGCCAACGAACGCCTCGAGCAAGGTTTCGCTGCCAAGCCTTTGATGCAAGCTCTTACGATCATCGAGGAAATCCTCTCGCCGCTGGTCACTGACATAGAAACGACGAAATTTTTGTGGAAAATGCTATCCGAGGCTCGCAACACGGTATCGCTGCAAATCGCCCAGGACACGTTCAACAAACAGCGGGAATTTCTCTGGCGCGTCATCGACGCGTTGCCGAGCTTTGTGTTTGTGCGCGACCGAGAGGGGCGCTTTGTCTTGGCCAATCAGGCCCTGGCCGATTCCTACAACACAACCGTAAAGTCGATTGTCGGCAAAACGGACGCCGATTTCAACCCCAGCATCGACGAAGTCGAAACAATCCGCAAAGACGACCTGGCGGTGATGGAAAGCCAAGAAGATAAATTCATCCCCGAACAAATCATCACCGATGCGGATGGCAATACTCACTGGATGCAAGTGATCAAACGCCCGCTGATCGACGATGACGGTGTGTCGCGTCGTGTTCTCGGGATTGCCAACGAGATCACACAGCGGAAAAAGCTCGAAGACGAGATCAAGTCTTCGCTGGATCGGCGCAGCCGCCAAGTAGAAACGAGCACGGAAATCTCGCAAGAGATTGCCGCCGCCTCCGATCTGGAAGAAATCTACCAAACAGTTGTCAAGCTGGTCAAGGAACGCTTCGGCTACTACCATTCCCAAATCTTCCGTTATGACGAAACGATCGACGCGATGCGCGTCGAGGTTGGATACGGAGAGGCAGGCAAGAAAATGAAGGCGGCCGGACACAACCTACCCTATGGGAAAGGCGTAGTCGGCACGGCTGCCGCCACCGGCGAGCCGGTGTTGGCTTCCAACGCGGCCGACGATCCCGACTGGGTGCCCCACCCCGACCTGCCCCTCACGCAGGGAGAGTTGGCCGTCCCAATCAAATGGCGCGGCGAAGTCTTGGGCATTCTCGACGTTCAGCACGAACAGGCAGGCGCTCTCACCGAAGAAGACCAAGTTTTGCTGATGGGCTTGGCCGGGCAGATTGCTGCCGCCATCCACAATACCCGGCTTTATCAGGCCTTGGCGCGCCAGCAGTATCTGATGGACACGCTGATGGAGAACGTTCCCGACAAAATTTACTTCAAAGATTCCCAAGGCCGCTTTTTGCGGATCAGCAAATCCACAGCCAAAAGCTTTGGGTTGGAAGACCCGGACGAAGCGATAGGGAAAACAGATCAAGACTTCTTCACCGAAGAACATGCCCAACAAGCGCTGCAAGATGAGCAACTGGTGATGCAAACCGGCGAAGCGATCACCAAAGAGGAATGCGAAACTTGGCCTGACCGCCCTGATAGCTGGGTTCTGACCAGAAAAATGCCCCTCTACAACGAAGAGGGCGAAATCGTGGGCACGTTTGGCATCTCGACGGATATTACCGAGCGCAAGCATGTCGAAGCCGAGATGGAAGAAACCCTCCAAGAGTTGGAGCGTCTCAATCGAGTGATGAGCCGCCAGGGCTGGGAACAATATCGCCAGCAGACCGAGACATGGGGCTATCGCTTTGATCTCAAAGAGGTTTCCCCCTTAGACGAGTGGTGGATTCCTGAATTGAAAGAGGCCGCCGAGAATAATGGCATCACCCATTCCCCGGGCAAAGCGACGGTCGCGCCACTCAAGCTGCGCGGCGAAATCATCGGGGCGCTGGGCGTCCAAGACGAACCTGAACGCCCCCTCACCGAAGACGAAGCGATTTTGATCGAAATCCTTGCCGACGAAATTACAGAGGCTCTGGAAAGTGCCCGCCTGTTCAACCAAACCCAGGAGGCGCTCTCCAAAACCGAGGTGCTCTACAATACCAGCTTTGCCTTGATCGACCCGCGCCGGTCTGTCTCCGATATGCTCACAGCAGCCGCCGAAGGCATCGTCGAAGCGCTATCCGCCGACCGCGTTGTCGTCATCACCATCGACCAGGATGAGAAAACGGTGCGCGAAATGATCACAAGCGGCCCCGGAGCAGATAACATCGTGGAAGTCGATTACAAAGAAATCTGGGAGGGGTTGAGCGGTTGGGCTATTCGTAATCGCAAGGAAGCCATTTCACCGAAAGGGAAACCCGATCCCCGCGAAGAACCTCATGTTCAACAACGAAGAGTGGAAACCAATTGCGGCTCGATCATCGTCGTGCCCATGTTCTACCGGAAAACGCCCCTGGGCACAATCACAGCCATCAACCGGCCTGACCAACCGGACTTCACCGAACAGGATGCCGAACTGATGCTGGCGCTGGGCAATCAGGCTGCCTCCTCCATCGAAAATGCGCACCTGCTCGAGCAAACCCAGCAAGCCCTGCGCGAAACAGAAACACTCAACGTGATCGCTCAAAACCTGGGGCAAATGGACAGCGAAGAAGAGATGTTCGAATTCGTCCTGCCCATCTATCTCGATTACTTGAACCTGCCCCAAGGCGGCATCGTCATGCTCGATGAGGGCAAAGACCAGGCCGTTTTGAAGGCCCTGGTGAAAGATGGGAAGTTGGTTGAACCGGACTTGGTCATCCCGATTGCCGAAAATGCCCCCCTCCAACAGATGTTCAAGACGAAAAAACCTGTGGCCATCTTCGACGCCGAGACCAGCGAATTGCTAGAAAACGCCCGCCACCTGCCCGAAACGTTCAATTACAAATCAATTTTATTGGTGCCAATTTTCATTCGAGAGGAAATTGTCGGCTTCCTGGGCGCAGATTCTGTCGAAACGAAGCGAGCGTTCAGCGAAGAAGAAATCGGCGTGATCCAGACCGTTGCCGATCAGTTGGCTATTGCAATCGCCAATACGCGTTCATTGGTAGAGACTAAAAAAGCGTTGGACGAACTGGAGGCAACGCAGCGGCTTTATCTCCGTGAACAATGGGAGAAATTCATCCCGGCGCGGATCACGCCCTTCTACGAACGAAGACAAGATGGCATGCAGCCGCTTGAAGAAATCATCCCGCCCGCCGCTCAAGAGGCCATCCGAAAGCAAGCCATCGTCCAAAAGAAAGAAGATGGCTCCCTGGCAGCCCCTTTGATGCTCCGAGGTGAAACCATCGGTGTGCTGGGATTAGAAAAACCGGAGAATTCTGATTGGACGCGCGACGAAATTGCGCTGGTCGAAACAGTCGTCGAGCAGTTGGCTATCGCTATGGAAAGCGCCAGGCTCCTGGACGAAAGCCAAAGGAGATCCCAACGTGACCGCCTCGTGGCCAACATCACCGCCAAAGTGCGTTCATCCTCTCGAGTCGAGACGATCATGAAAACCGCGGTACGAGAACTGGGTGCCGTCCTTGATACAGATCGCGCCAAGGTGTATCTAACAACGCAGAACGACGGAGAAGAACCGGCTGATCAGAACATCGCTGAAGACACGGCCTAAAGGAGAGAAAAGATGATGCACAAAGTTTTATTCATAACCTGCATAGGAATGATCCTGCTAATGACAGCATGCGGAGCCTCTGGCCCGAAAGAGGTCAAAGTGGCGGTCAGTTTACCGCTTGGCCTGGGCGTTGGCGAAGACATCCTTAATGCAGTTGAGCTCGCTTTGGAAGAGGAAGACGGCCTAGCCGGAGACATCGAGGTCGATTTGCTCGTCCTGAACACCAGCGACCCGGAAGGCAGCCCGGTGTCCCCAGAATTGGAGCGAGAAGCGGCTCAAAAAGCGATCGACGACCCCCAGGTTGTCGCGTACATCGGGCCTTTGGCCAGCGATCAGGCCAAGGTATCCATTCCGATGCTCAACGAAGCCGGTATCACCCTCATCTCTCCGGCGGCAACATGGCCAGGGCTAACCAAGC
>CAZXXW010000035.1:0-24126 GCA_964644835.1 uncultured Anaerolineales bacterium | reverse complement strand
TAGGCGTGCTTCGCATGTGGTGAAGTTCCTAAGGCGCAAAACCTATTACGGAATTTTGCTGCGAAGTACTAGATTTGATTCTTGAGACAAAGCCATAAACAATCCTATCAAAACCCTTAAGCGATTTTAACACAGAAAAATTATTCTCCGGTATAATAACAAAAGTGAAAGCACCTTCAATCCTTCTATCAGAGGAGGAATTCAGTGGATAAATTAACCGCTTTTGTAATCGAGGACGATAAAAATCTGGCATTGGCGTTCGCCGAAGCTTTGGGGGAAGCCAACTATGACGTTGAGGTGATTCACGATGGTAAAATCGCTAAAAAACGCCTGACCGAAACGACACCATCCCTCGTCATTCTCGACCTTCACATTCCCCATATCAAAGGGAAAGAGATTCTCAATTTTATTCGCTCTGAGGAGCGGCTAAAAGACATCCGCGTCATCGTGGCGACAGCGAACGATCGAGAAGCGGAGGAACTCAATCGCATTGCCGATCTGGTTCTGCTCAAGCCGGTAGGGTTTAGCCAATTAAAGCAGCTCGCTTCACGCCTGCGGCCAAAATAATCACGATACAACTAGCAACATAAGAAAAGACCAACGCCATCCAAAATTTGGATGGCGTTACGTCTTAAGACAAATTACTGAGGCATGATAGAAACTGTCAAATTATTCTTTTCTGTTTAGGTACCATTCATAGGCGTAGAACCAGACCATGCATAATACGCCTGTAATCACAACAGCTAACCAGTAATATAACTCCCTGAAAATGAACATCCCTAATCCAAGCGCGCCCCCTGCATAAACGGTAGCAGCGATAACAATAATCAGGAATGTTCCAAACAACCAGAAGCGCATCAAATCAAGCATTTTTTCTTTATCATTCATACGTAAATATCTCCATTATCAGATGAACGCTCAAACCCCGAATCGTTTGGATTTTAGCACGAAACCAAAGACGGGTTCTGGAGTTTAACTTACGTATTTGATAGGCTAACGCATTTGATAGGCCGAGACACCAAAATCATATTTTGCGATGGTCGGCCTCTGCTTGTGGGTCTTGGTGCAACAATTGAACCGCGTGGGGAAGAACGGGCGCGACAGCGCTCAAGTTTTCAAGGGCTGCCTTGGGACTACCGGGCAGGTTGATAATCAGAGTGCTACCGCGGATACCGGCAACCGCGCGGGAGAGCATCGCATGAAGGGTGATCTTCAAACTGGCGGTTCGCATGGCCTCAGCCAAGCCGGGCGCCTCTCGTTGGATGATCGCCCGGGTTGCTTCCGGCGTCACGTCCCGGGGGCTGAATCCGGTGCCCCCGGTGGTCAGAATCACGTCACAACGTTCGGAATCGGCCCAGCGGCTGAGGGTTTCTTTCAAAACGGCAAGATCATCGGGAACAATCCCCTGCTCGACAACATCCCACCCCTGCTCCAAGACTACTTCTTGCAAGGCTGGGCCAGAGGCGTCTGGGCGCTCACCCCGTGAAGAGCGATCTGAAACGGTCAAGATACCAATTTTCAGAGTCATCTTAATTCTCTACCAAGCCGACTACCTTCATCCATTCACCATGAATGCCATCATCGTTGACGCCAAAATAATAGCGGTACCCACCTTCGGGATTGCGCTGGACCAAATCGTAACGGTTGTAATTGCCTCTTTTTTGATGGTTCAACAGGCCTAGATCGCCATGCCACTTGACGTCGAGATTGTTTATCTCTTGATTGATTTTGCGGTATTGGCTAATGGCGTAGTGCCACAATTTGCGAGCAGATTTTTGGGTAACATTATTGACGACATTGCCGTTACGGAGATCACGCACTGTGTAGTAACGAACACCTTTTCGCTCTTCATAACTAACGATTTCTACCCCGGTCCGTGGGGGGTCTTCTGGTTTGATGCCCCCTTCGGGGATCGGGATTGGTTCACCCTGAACCTCAACCTGGGTATCAGCATCGTCTTTGAGGCGATCGCTTTGCCCCCGCAAGACCATCCCCACAATCTCGTCGCGAACAGCCATGCCCGTCTCTGCCTCTGTGCGCACATAGATCTTGCTATCATCGACTGCATAGGGCGGGTTCTCGCCGCGAGGCACCAAAACGCGGATAATCCTCTTGCCGCGGAATTTATGGGAATCCAGATCGCAGTTCAAGGGAGGGCTAATCCGTTTGCTGATTTCTTTTTCCAGGCGGGATAGAGATTTGCTCACCGAGCTGACTCCCACCAAATTGCGGTTCTGATCGCTGTGCATGCCAACATAGATAGTGCCGCCGTTGGTATTGGCGAAAGCACAAATATCGGCAATGATGGCGTATAGTTTTCCGCCGCGCACCGTCATGCTCTCATGAAAGTCCTGAACAATATTAGCACCCTCTTCACGCGCAGCCTGAATGAAATCGAAGCTGGGTTCGGCTTTGGCACGATGAGGCCGGGTGCGAGCAAAGTCATTACCGAGTAAGAGTTTCTTGAAAGCCGCAAAGCTGGGCTCTGGCAAATGCACATCTGTAGACCGGTCTCCAATACCCAGATATTTGTGATTACTGGGGTCTTTCTCCACCCGATGGGCATCAGACCCCTGAATACAATGCATTCGCCTGGGGTATTCCGGCTTGGTGCCGCTGAAGAACGCGGCGGTGCTATAGCGACCTTTTCTCTCCAGGTCGGTCACCTCAAGAGCGTGGAGGTTGGGATCTTGGGTGTATGCAATTTTCGTCTGCCCGCCAATATTGAAGCCACGCATGGCAACTCCATGATTCGAATTGGCATGGGCTGCAATCGCCAATCCGCCTGCTTCGTTGATCTCTCGGTAGGCAGTGAGCACATCGGCACTGGCCCCGACTGTCATCGAACCTTCATCCAATTGATCGGGAGGAATATTCAATTCCAGCAAAATGTGTTCAATGCTCCGAATCGATTTATCCGCAGGGAAAACTCCTAAAATATGAAAACCAAAGGTTGCCGTAAACTCAAAACCCGGAAAAACCAAGATTTTTCCTAGCAAACGATGGTACTCTTTGAGGCGGTTTTGCTCTTCAGGCAAGAGACGATTCAAACGTTTTAAAACTTCTAACTGCTGAATCTCTTCTTGCATGCGGCGGTAACCCGCCACTGTATTATGGTCGGTAAAAGCGATCATATCAAGACCGCGTTTTTCCGCTTGTTTTAGAATATCTAAATAACTCGCCTCAGGTTGTTGATAATCTCCCGACGCGGGTGTATGCAAATGTAAATCAATGTTATACCATTTCATCCTATTTCACTCTATTCTGCCGATTCCAACAGCTAAACGTCCAGAACGTCTTTGATCAGCGATCAAGAACGATCTCAGCATACCTGTTGATCAATCGACTAACTATCCTATTCGTTTTGAAAAATGTGGGAAATAGGAAAACGAATTCTGGTTTCAATTTGAAAATACGCCCGGTATCGAGCTTCAATCCATAAAACCAAAATATAAATATATGTTTTCAGCTATTTCCTCTACTACAATTCCTTGTTGATCATCCCTACCAGGGTTTCCGGCATATACGGTTTATGCAAAAAGTCATTAGCTCCTTTAGCTAAACTACTTTCACGATAATCCAAACCGGAAGAGACAATGATTTTTACGTCTTCAAGTTGATCAGATTGACGTAATTGATCTAACAAATCGAGACCGTCGATCATATTCCCTTGATCGCTTCGCAGACACACGTCCATGAGGATCAAATCGGGTTTTTGCTGACAGAGGCTGTCAAAAAGCGCGTCATCAATCGACGGGCTAACAATTTGATAGCCTTCCATTTCTAGCAAGGTGGTCAGCAAATCAACCATCAGAGCGTCGTCATCAACAAGGGCAATTTTACGCATATCAGTTGTTCGTCTCTTGCTCTAAAGCTACATCCAAGGCATCATCAACGCGATCCAAAAAGACAAATTCAATTTCTTGGCGCACTTCTTCAGACAGATCTTCCAGATCGACCTGGTTTCGTCTCGGTAATAAGATTGTCTTGATGCCTGCTCGGTGCGCTGCCAACACCTTTTCTTTGATGCCACCTACCCGCATAACCTTACCACGCAGGGTGATCTCGCCGGTCATAGCAACGTCAGGGCGAACCGGCCGTCCTGAGATCAAGGATACCAAAGCAGTTGCCATCGTCACACCTGCAGAGGTGCCATCTTTAGGTTGCGCCCCGGCAGGCACATGCAAGTGGAAATCGGCGGTTGAGAAAAATTCCGCGTCGAGGCCTAATGTCGTAGCCTTGGAGCGCACGTAAGACAAGGCCGCTTTGGCCGATTCTTTCATGATTTCGCCGAGCGAACCTGTCATTTGGAATTTCCCGTTGCCTGGCATGCTCGACGCCTCGATGAAGAGCACATCGCCACCGGTAGGTGTCCAGGCGAGACCCGTTGCTACTCCCGGCATGGAGGTTCGATCAACGATCTCCTCCAAATCGAAAAACTTGGGCTTGCCCAAATATTCCCTGACCCGCTCCGGGGTGATAACGACCGGATCGATCTCGCCCTGCTCGGCGATCAGGGTGACGATTTTGCGGCAAACGGCTCCGATCTCCCGCTCCAAGTTGCGGACACCGGCTTCGCGGGTGTAGAAGCGGATGATCTCCTGGATAGCCCGACTGGTGAAGCGAACCTCGTCTTGATGGAGGCTGTTCTCGCGCAGTTGCCGCGGGATCAGGTATCCCTGGGCAATTTGAACCTTCTCACCTTCTGTATATCCCGATATCTTGATGATCTCCATGCGGTCACGCAACGGGCCGGGAATGGTATCCAGCCGATTTGCCGTGGTGATGAACATCACCTCAGAGAGATCGAAGGCCACTTCCAGGTAGTGATCACGGAACTCGACATTCTGTTCGGGGTCTAAGACCTCTAACAAAGCCGAGGCGGGGTCGCCGCGAAAATCTTGCCCTAGTTTGTCAACCTCATCAAGCATAAACACGGGATTGCGCGATTCGACACGTCGAATCGCCTGGATGATGCGTCCCGGCAATGCGCCGATGTAGGTGCGGCGATGGCCGCGGATCTCGGCCTCGTCACGGACGCCACCCAACGAGATGCGGGTGAACTTCCGTTCCATGGCGCGGCCGATCGAGCGACCAAGCGAGGTCTTCCCCACACCGGGAGGCCCAACAAAACACAAAATAACGCCCTGACGTAATTTGCGAATTTCATCCTCGTAAGCCTCACCTTGATCGAATTCGTCACTTCGCTCATGACGCAATTTGCGCACGGCCAAGAACTCCAGAATCCGTTCCTTGACATCTTCGAGGCCATAGTGATCTTCGTCGAGCACATTGCGGGCGTGAGCGATATCGAGATTGTCTTCCGTGGTGATCGACCAGGGCAAGGAAACCAGCCAGTCGAGGTAAGTACGAATCACTCCGTACTCG
This sequence comes from uncultured Anaerolineales bacterium, assembly GCA_964644835.1. Taxonomy (GTDB): domain Bacteria; phylum Chloroflexota; class Anaerolineae; order Anaerolineales; family UBA11858; genus JAYELX01. Next base: position 18,738 of record CAZXXW010000035.1, on the reverse strand, counting down.
GCAGCAGCCGTGGGCAAGCGGGCCATCCGGTCTAGCTCATGGCGGGCTTGCTTATCGGCCTCCTCGGGCATGCCGGCTTCATCGATCTTTTGGCGGAACTCTTCGGCCTCAGCGGTTTGCTCATCGCCTTCACCCAACTCTCGTTGAATCGCCTTGAGTTGTTCGCGCAGGAAATACTCGCGCTGGACTTTCTCAAGCTCCGAGCGGGCTTCTTTCTGAATTTTTTGACCGATTTCCAAGACCTCGGCCTCACGGGCCAACAAGCCGACCAATTTATGCAGCTTGTCGGAAACCGAATCAAGCTCAAGCAACTCCTGGGCATCCTCGAGGTCAAGCCGCTGGAAGTTGGCGATCGTGTAGACCGTTTCCAGGGGATCTTCCAGGTTGAGCAAAGCATCGACCAGCTCGCGGGGCACGGAGGGAATCATGTCGGCAATGCGCTCAAATTGCTGGCGCGCGTTGCGGGCCATCGCCTCCACCTCGAGGCCTTCTTCGATGGTCTCAGGGATCAACTCGATTTTTGCTTTTAGATAGGGCTCTCGTTCGACAAACTCACCCAGTTCAAAGCGCATGACTCCCTGAACCAGCAAGCGGATGGCACCATCTTGGGTGCGAAGCATGCGATGAACGACCGCCACGGTTCCAACCGTGTACAAATCTTCAGGGTCAGGAGCCTCTAGCTCTGGCTTCCGTGACGCGACCAGACCAATCAAGCGGAGATCCTGCGACATGACATCATCGACCAGCCGGATAGAACGCGGCTGACCAATCGTCAGCGGCACGGCGTTACCGGGATAGACAACCAATCCCCGCAACGGCAGGATGGGAAGTTGGTTAGGGATCAGGCTTTCTTCAAAATCATCTTGCGAGGCCTCACTGAACTGCTCATCCCTCAATTGAGTCAAAACAGGTCGGAAGAGAAAATCTCTGACGGAAAGATCTTCGTTTAACCAAGCCAACAAGTCTATGATATTTGTATTCCAACGAGATGCTGGCATAATGCTCTATTCTTTAACCTTAATCTGACGGGGGCTCGCTTTTGGAAACCGAACCCATAAAAACCCGTCGTAGTACTCAGCTTCGACGTCTTCGGATTCAATTGGCCAGGGGAGCTGCAATTGAGAACTGAATTCGCCAAAGTGTATTTCCATTTGATGATACGCCCGACGCTCGGTTTTGCCTTCGTCGCGCTTGCCCTGGATGGTGACACGCTGATCTTCCAGAAAAATCGAAAATTCGGCTTCTCGCATGCCGGCAATTTCGACGCGGACGACTATGCTTGTCTCGGTTTCAAAAACATCGGTGGGAGGACGCCATATTCGGGAACGGGCAGAAAGGCGATGAAGTGCGAGACCATCGGGATCAAGCCAACGGGAGACGTGCTTGGCATTGGGTTTTACCTCGATTATTTTCATCGTTTGAACTCCACTACCATCACCTGACCCATCCCCGTCGAATCATCGCCGGCACCACCCGCTGGAAAGATACCATCCCTGCTGGGCAAACGTCTGACCCCCCAGAAAAAACTTTTCTTCATAAAATACACAACTTGCTACCAATAAGCGCTAAGAAATCCTCAAAGTTGAGCACCCCCGGTGCGACTCGAACGCACAACCGTCGGATTAGAAGTCCGGTGCTCTGTCCAATTGAGCTACGGGGGCAGAGTCCTATTTATCTTTAGGACGGGGACGAATGCCTTTGTATACTCGACGCCCTGACAACATGCGCAAAATCGTCATCGCGGGTCGATTGAGTTTCTCACCCAACTCCTCCGGTGTCATCGGTGCATTACCGCTTGCTAAAAACAAGCGAAATATCGCCTCAACCAACGATGTATGCTCGGTGATAAAATCTTCGGTTTGAGCACAATGACTAATTAAGATATGTTGCAAGCCGTCCACTTGCTGAACCTCGGCCGTCTCAGGATCGACCCAATCAACTTTTTCATCGCCCTGGAGGTCAACATACTTTTCTCTGTGCTCTGGGCACAAAGAACTGCGCAAGTGAATGCGCCATTGGCGATCGTGTTTGCGCCACCATTCAAAATCGATGGCAAAAGGCGTATCCGTTGTCGGTCTAACGAGGCTAAAGCGCTTCGTTTCAGTCACCAAAGAACTCCTACATTTGAAAATAAATTATGCCAACTTATCCTGCTGAATCATCAAAACGAAAATGTAAATCGCCGACGTGAACAAACCAAGGTCGAGAGGTCAACAAAGCCATAATCGGCCCAGGGGGACATCGGCGGACCAAATTGACCGCGGCGTATAATTCGGTAACATGAACATGATTCTGCGGATTCAATTTGGTCAACTCGCGGGCCATATTCGCAACGACTCGCTCAAAAGGCGGCTGTTCGCTGAGCGGTCTTTCCCAAACATCATCAAGCGCTTCAACAGCGGGAACCATGATGCCCATGCGTTCGTTGTAAGCCGCAGTAACAACTTGTTTGAGTGTCGCAAAGACAATGCCGCCATCGGCACCGACCAGGGCCGTGCGGACCCAATCGCGGCGCGAGCGTTGGGCGGCGACCTGAACAACGACCTCACCCGATTCCTTACCCGGCTGGACTCTGACGATTGTGCCGGGCATCAATTCACGTTGCTGATACCAGTCCTTCAGACCCAGAACATATCCTTCTTTGCGAACAACCCAGCCCGGGAACTTTTCGCCGTTCTCGCCATCGACCAGCATAAAGCGGATACGTGGCGCTTCGTACGCTGTCGGGAAGAAAGGACTGACCCGCGGCGTGAGCGGAAGCGCGCCGGCCCGCCAGTGAGAAAAGAGCAAAGGAATGGCAATCTCATCTTCTGAGGGTTCGACATCATCGCGATAGGGCGTCAGTTCATCTTCTATTGCTTGCTCGACTGCGATCATTTGATTGGAGAGCAAGTCGCGATTGTATTCAATTTCGTGATAGCGAAGGTAAAGAGGAACTTCGCTGACACCTTCCGGCTCTAAGCGGCGCAAATACCACCTTATTTTTCCGGCGGGACCTACTTCGTCAAAACGATTATCATCTTGCAAGGCCAAGTCGAGCGAAAATTCAAGCAGCTTGGGGTTTTCATTCGAGGGCAGATCGACTTGCTCGAGCAAGGTCGATGTGGGCAAAGGCTCTCCTTCGGCCATATCCAAGACAGCTTCGGCAAGATTCAAGTGGCCCTTGGTGACATCAACCAGAAGAGCCAGCGGGAACCAGCGGCCAGCGATACGGACAAAATCATCATTGGCTTGGAGACCCTGCTCCAAACGTTTTATGAGCAGGGAGCGATACTCTTCCAGAATTGTCTCAGCCTGAGGAACATCTTCGGCATCGGCGTCTTTGGGCTGATTCAAAGCATGTTCACTCAAATCGGCAGCGAACTCTCGCTCTTCACCCGTATCGTCAAAGGCCACCTTGACGACGCTGAACGCTTCCATCTCCGGATTCTTGCCGGAACGGGTGTCGATCACCTCGGCCTGTCGCCAATCGAAAACCGGGAAGACAAGTTTTTGCCCAACCTGGTAATTCTCTGCGGGAAGATAAACATCGCCCCCGTTGAGCCGTTTTTCTTCAAAGATCTCTTTTTCGACTTCTATCCGATTTTCCACCAACGCCTCAATTAACTCGTCTGAGGTCAAAGGTGTTTCTAATTCCATCAAATAGGCATATAGGAAGGTTATATCTTCTTCTTGAAGGTTAAAATCTTCCCAATAGTTTTCCCGTAATGAAAATGAAGCAAGCGTCATAAAATAAAAACCTTAATAAATCGATACTTAACACAACCCAACTGCCAAACAAACATTTGCATGTTTAGCCGCTCCCTATTATACTCCACACTGAGCACGAGACAAGTGCCGTCCAAGCTCTGGCAGTTCTATGTGGACGAATCAAATAAACTTCTTATGAAAGGGCATCTCAGACCAGATCATGCCAAAGGATTGGAGCAAGAAAATGAACAAGCAAAAATTAGCTGTTGCTGCCAAGGTTCACGGTGATGTCCACGCCGACATTTTGCGCGGACTGCTAGAGGCACAAGAAATCCCCGTGATGATCGCGCGGGAGGGGGCCGCAAGAGCGTTTGGCGTCACTGTCGGTTCGCTGGGCGAGATCGAAATTCTCGTCCCCGAAAAACATCTCGCCGAAGCCCGCCGGATCATCGCCGACTACAGCGAGAAAATCAATCGCGACGAAGATTAGGGGAAAGGTCGATCCATCCACTGCATCGGATCGACCTGGATGCCCCCCACAATCACCTCCCAGTGCAGGTGCGGGCCGGTCACTCGCCCGGTTTCTCCTACCTCCCCAATCAACTGCCCGGTTTCAACCCAATCCCCTTCTGAGACCAAGATTTCCGATTGATGGGCATACGCCGAATAGACGCCCCAGCCGTGATCGATCAGGGTGGCTTTGCCCCGAACGGTTAAGTCATCCGTAAAAACAACCTCGCCGGGCGCGGGGGCATAAATATCGTTGCCAACGCCGCCGCAAAAATCCAACCCGGTGTGGAAGTAGGCATAACCGCTTTCATTATAGGAACGCCGATTGCCAAACAGAGAGGGGAAACATTCGCTGAAATAAGCCTCCACCGGACTCTCAAATTTGCCCTGCCAATATCGCTCCGGGGTGACAGGTTCAGACAGTGAGTCCCAAAGCTGGTTCTCTTCTTCATTGGTATGGACATCGATGGTTTCGGAATCGACCACCAGGGGCGGGTCAAAGGCGTAATTGCCGCTTTCGACGTAGACCTGCTGCGAAAAATAGATTGGGGTACCATCAGCGAGGGTGCCTTCCAAGGCAAGGGGATAAAGACCCGGCTCTAACATGGCATAAATGCCCTGCAGGGCTGCGTATGAACCCGATTCGGTGGTGAAAAAATTCAAGGTGTGATCATGAAATCGGCCGCTCAGCGAGGCGCCCGGGGGAGCTTCTAGCTGCAAGACCAGCGTGCGCCCCTGCACCAAAGGGAAAGGCTCCAGAGAGATATCGCTGATGGCCTGGGGCAATGCGCCGGGAGCCTGGGCCTCTTGCTCGGCTTGCTGCTCAGGCCAGTAAAGGCTGTCGCCGGGGAGCGCGCGTTGGCTATTCGCAAGTTGATTGTCGATCAGCAGCGTCCAGGGGTTGACCTGAGCGCTGAGGGCAAGCTCAAACAAGGATTGACCCGGCTTCAGGGTGACGCGCCCACTTGCGGTGGCGGCTTCGTCGCTCTCTGCCTGGGGGACGATCAACGTCGAACCGGCATAGGCATCCCCAGGACTGGTGAAGCGATTCAAGCGGATCAACGTTTCCACAGGAATATGATATTGGCGGCTGAGGCTTTCCAGATTCTCTCCAAAGGGAATCGTCTCGGTGACCAGAACGCCCTCGATCCCCTCCAGACCGGGGATGACCAAACGGTCTCCAACGGTCAATTGGCCGGGGTCGGCGAGGCCGTTCTCAGCGGCGAGATCATCCACAGAGACGCCAAAACGCCGGGCAATGCCCCAAAGGGTATCGCCCGGCTGGACGATATAGACCGGTCCTTCCGGTTGCTGCTCTTGCGCCTGCGCCAGGCTCCAAGGCCAGAGCAGAGCCAATATGGTCAGGAAACTAATCCAACTAGACTTCTTCAAACTCGATCTGATCTCCTACCTCGAAATGGGGCAACCAAGCAGGCCCTACTTCGAGGATATACCGGGCCGGTTGATCCGGCAGATAAAACGGTCGCCACGAACGCGCCAACTGAACATCGACGACGTTTTTGCGGGCATCCAGCCAGATGACGGCTAAATCGACCCACACGAATAGCATGTGAATGGCCGCATCCAGGCGGCTCGCACGACCCTGAACCAACAGCAAACCCTCACCTGAAGGAAGGCCGCGGCGGAAGGTGAGGCCGCGTAAACGGCAGAAAAAGGAAACACAGCGACGAGCACGCAGAGGCTGCGGCAAGGGCCGGCTCACGTTGCGAATATCGATCCAGGCCATCGAAAACTAGCTCTCAAGAAGAGAGGACGACTTGTACGCTGGCAAGCAGACAGGTCGTCCCCAAATGAAAGAAAATAACAAATCTGGCGCCTAAGCCTTTTCCGGACTGAGCAAACGATTGACACTGGCAACCAGGTCTTCTGGGCGGAACGGCTTGGTAATGTAGTCATCAACTTTGGCAACGTGTAAGCCCAGCACCCGATCGATGTCTTGAGCCTTTGCCGTGATCACAACAACAGGGATGTGTCTGGTGGCATCATCACCGCGAATGTTGTGATAGACCTCCCAACCATCGACACCCGGCATCATCAGATCGAGCAAGACTAAATCAGGAACCAACTCCTGAACAAGCTCCCAGCCTTCCTGACCACCATCAGCGCCGTGAACTTGATAACCATGACGAGCGAGAATCAACCTGACCAGTTCGATCATCTCGTCGTCATCTTCAATGTAGACAATATGCTGCAAGTTTTCTGCCATTTGTTTCCTCCAAATTACAAAGGCCTTTCCAAAAGTTTACCACAAGCAGCGTCCTCTTGCCACGACCTTGTGGCTGGACTATAATCTCGGACGGATGTGCAACCATGACGTAGCGTTGCGGGCGGGACAGATGAAATCGCCGTTTTGCATGCTACTATCAACAAGAACTTTTTTGAATTTATTTTGGGAGATAACCATGATCGATGTCAACGAACTCCGTAAAGGAACCACCTTCGAACTTGATGACAATATCTATCGAGTAATCGAATATTCACACCACAAGCCGGGGCGCGGCAAAGCAACCATCCGTACCAAAATTCGTAATCTGCGCGATGGCAAGATCATCCAGAAGAACTTTATCTCCGGCGATAGCGTTCAGGAGATCCGTCTCGATCATCACGAAGTGCAGTATCTCTATGAGGACGATCGCTTCTATTATTTCATGGATACGGAGACCTACGAGCAGCCCGCGATCAATAAAGATGTCATCGCCGAAGCAGCTCCCTACTTGAAAGAAAACATGCGCGTCAAGTTGACGTTCTACGGCTCCGAGCCGCTGGACATCGAACTGCCGACCACCGTCGATCTGGACGTCACCTGGTCCGAACCCTCCGTACGCGGCGACACCGCCACCGGCCTGACCAAGAAAGTCAAGACCGAGACAGGCGCGGAAGTGGAAGTGCCTGCCTTTGTTGAAAAAGGAGACACCATCCGGGTGGACACGCGTGATAGCTCCTATGTGACGAGAGTGTAGAGAGTGGTGAGCCGTTAGTGGAGAGTGGGGAGTTGTGAGCGATGAGCAGCCCTCACCCGCGAGCTGATCCTGACCCCCAGCACGCGATACCTGACACCCGATACCAAATCACCTGACACCCCATGCGTACCCCCGCCGGAAAAGAATGCGAATATTTCTACGGAGACTACCATCGCGGCCGCAACCGGGAGGAATGTCGCCTGTTGCCCCTGAACGAGGCCGACAAGTGGAAACCGCGCCTGTGCGAGACGTGCCCGGTCCCCGACATTTTGCTGGCCAACCGCTGCGAGCACATGGTGTTACGCGCCAGAATCAAGCGTCCCCTGATGGTGCTGCCGGAGCGGATGGACATCGAAGCCTATTGCACCAAGACCGAACAAGCCGTCTCCAATCCGTATGTAGGCTGCGGGGAGTGTCACAATCTGCCCGAAATCATCGCCCCAGACGTACCAGCATCTGAAGCAGACGAATAAATTCTGACAGAAACAAAAAAGGCGGTTGAGCCCAAAGCCCAACCGCCCATCAAGAAAAATTCCACCTGTTATCCAAACAAGCCGCCGAGGCCCTTGAGCATATCATCCGCTTGGCCGCCCTCGATAATATCATCGAGGCGTTTGGCCAGGGACTTGGGCAGCCTGTCTTTGATGAAATCAAGGACAACCTCCACAGCCTGGCGGGCCTGCTCTTCGGAAATGCCCGTTTTCTCAACAACGAGATCAACTAATTCATCCATCGGTTTTTCTCCTTTTTCTAGAGGGGATCTGATGGCACGATTCTACCATGGAAGGCGTATGAGCGAATCGAGCTTCGACAACAAAGTCGCCCTGGTGACCGGATCCGGGCGCGGGATTGGCCGGGCAATTGCCCTGGAACTGGCCCGCCGCGGCGCCGACGTGGTGATCAACTTCTTCCGCAACCGTGACCCCGCCGAGGCGACCGCCGAAGAGGTGGAAGCCCTGGGCCGCCGCGCCTTGGTGGTCAAAGCCAACGTCGGCGACCTTGACGATCTGGAACGTCTCTTTGATGAAACCGAGCAAACCTACGGCGGGCTGGACATCTTCGTCCACAACGCAGCATCAGGCTACAACCGCCCGGTGATGGCGCAGCGCCCCAAGGGCTGGGATTGGAGCATGGACATCAACGCCCGTCCGCTTCTCTTCGGAGCCCAACGAGCCGTCCCGTTGATGAAAAGGCGCGGCGGGGGGCAGATCGTCAGCATCACCAGCCCCGGGGCGCAACGGGTGCTGCCCGACTATGTCGTCGTCGGGGCGAGCAAAGCGGCCTTGGAAGCGGTGACCCGCTACCTGGCCGTGGAACTGGCGCCGGACAAGATCGTCGTCAACGCGGTCTCACCGGGGATCGTGCTCACCGAGGCCTTGGAGCATTTCGACGCCATCCAAGCAGATGACGATTTGATCACACGCGCCCGCAAGTTGACTCCGGCAGGACGGGTCGCCACACCCGAGGATATCGCCGGGGTGGTCGCTTTTTTGTGTTCTCCCCAGGCCGAGATGATCCGCGGCCAAATTATCACCGTGGATGGCGGCTACACGCTGCCGGTGCCGGGGGTTCAGAGTGGTGAATAGTGAGTCGGGAGTCAAGCGTGGTGAGTGATATACAAGGAGGTCAGCGATGAAAGTTGGCATTATTGGAGCAGGAACCGTTGGCGCGACGGCGGCGTACGCGATGGTGATGCGCGGCGTCGCCCGGGAGATCGTCCTGGTCGATTTGGACAAAGAGCGGGCCCAGGCCGAGGCCGATGATCTTTTGCACGCCGTGCCCTTTGCCCACCCTGCCCAGATCACCGCCGGGGATTATCCCGACCTGGCCGGGAGCCGGGTGGTGCTGATCACCGCGGGTGTGGCCCAGGAGCCGGGCGAAACGCGGCTGGAGTTGCTTGGCCGTAACGCGAACATCTTCCGGCAGATCGTCCCCCAGGTGATCGAACACGCCCGTGAGGCGATCATCATGGTGACGACCAACCCGGTGGATGTGCTCACCCACCTGACCGCCGACATCGCCGACAAGCACGGCATCCACCGCTCGCGGGTGATCGGCTCGGGCACCACGTTGGACACAGCCCGCTTCCGCTCGCTGTTAGGCAAGCACCTGGGCGTCGATCCGCCCCATATTCACGGTTACGTGCTGGGCGAACACGGCGACTCGGAGGTCTTCCCCTGGTCATTGGTCACCGTAGGGAGCGTGCCCCTAGAGGAGTTTTGCCGCCAATGGGACATCTGCTTCGACGACGAGGTCAAAACCGAGATCGAAGAACAGGTGCGCGGGGCGGCTTACCGGATCATCGCCGGGAAAGGGAACACCGCCTTCGGCATCGGCAGCGCCCTGACCCGGATCATCGAGGTGATCCTGCGGGATCAGCGCTCTTTGCTGACCGTGTGCACACCGGTACGGGAGGTCGCTGGAGTCGAGAACGTGACCGTCTCGCTGCCCCACCTGGTCGGCGGCCAGGGCATCCTGGACACGATTCTGATGCCCCTGAGTTTGAACGATACCGAGGAAGAAAAGCTGCGCGCCAGCGCCGAGGTGATCAAAGAGGCCTACCAACGTTTGGATACCCCTGCGGAAAAAGAATAACGCACTCAGAAGTCTTTTCTGGTGGCCAAGGCAATCGCTTGCTCTTGGATCAAATTAGCGCCTCTTGTCCAGGCAGCGTTAAACACCGCCACTGAGAGTTCCTCTTGCAGCCGCTCCTTTTGATAAGCATGCTCAATTCGCTCAACAGGTCGCAAAGCGCACTCGTTGCGTTCAACAAAAGCCATTAATTGAACTGCTCTTTGGGGGTCATTTTGGAGATGATACCAATGCGCAAACCCAGCCAGACTCTCGATAATCCCTGGTACATAATCTCGTTTTGTCGCCATCGTCAAGCTGGTCGCTAAAAGCTCAAAGGCGCGATCATGATTATCCAAATAGGCAAGCGAAATAGCGAGGCGATGCATCACCCGAGCAGCCTCGAGACGATTGCCCAAATCTTCTTGCAAGGCCAGGGCTTCCTCGTAACATGGGACTGCCCGGTCAAACTCCATCTGTAAACTGCTCACATCGGCTATATTCAACAAGGAAATCGCGATCAAGCGGCGGATGCCCAACTGCTGGCGCAGCGAGAGAGCCTGCTTGTGAAAATGAATCGCATCCGCATAATCACCCTGCTGCGTTGCCACGAATCCCCTGTTCATCCAGGCTACAGACAGAGCGTAGGGATCTTGTACTCGACTGCCCAACTGGATGCTCTCGTCCTGTAACGCCGCAGCGCTATCTTGAACCTTCCCGATTGTAGCCAGCAGGCGGCCCCAATAACTGAGTACCAGGATGAGTACCTGGGCAGCAGCATGATTGCGGAATAGCCGCTCATGTGAGCGAAAGATGTACTCAGCGCGTTCGTAATCGCCAAGCTGCAAGGATGAATAGGCAAGCAGAAAGAGAGCCTCCGCCAATCGGGGGCGATCATCCCGACGTTCGAGTTCACTCACCGCTGATTCAAGATAGGTAATCGCTTGGGTGAAATGGGTAAGCATGGCGGCAACAAGCCCAGCGCCCAGCAGCGTGAGAGCCTCCGGAGAGCGGTTCAGCGCCAGGATGCGCCGATACCAGCGGCGCGCTTCGCAGAGATGATCCCCCCTCGCCCAAAACCAGCGCAATTGCCCGGACAGTTCGCCAGCTGCTTCGGGGTTGTGCGCACAGCCCCAGTCGAGAGCGGCTCTGATATTATCATGCTCATGGTCATATCTGGGAAGCGCATCGCGCTTTTCAAGCACAGATTTTCGCTCCAACCCCTGTCCAAGAGCGACGAAGTAAGCCAGGTGTCCGTCGCGGATCAAGTCGCTCTCTTCGGTTTCTTGCAAACGTTCTTTGGCAAACTCGCGAATCGTTTCGAGCATGCGATAACGTTTACCAACAAAAGTTTCGACGGACAGAATCAGCGACTTGGCGAGCAGATCGGACAAGAGATCGCTGACCTGATCAGGCTGCAAGTGCGGACCCGAACAGATAGCTTGCGCCGAATGGCGACTCCATCCGCCCCTGAACACGGCCAGACGCCGGAACAAAATGCTTTCCTGCTCGGATAGAAGTTGATAGCTCCAATCAATCAGCGCCCGCAAGGTCTGTTGGCGGGGCAAGGCGGTGCGACTTCCCCTGGTGAGCAAGTCGAAGCGCCGATCCAGCCGCCGGGCAATCTCTTCAACGCCCAGATCCCTGAGGCGGGCAACGGCCAACTCAATCGCCAGGGGGATCCCGTCAAGGCGGGCGCAAATTTCGACGACAGCGGCAGCATTGGATTCGGTCAACCGAAAGCGGACATCGGCGAACATGGCCCGCTCGACAAACAAGCGGATGGCCGGCCACCGGGTCAAATCAGCAACTGACACCTGCGCGTGGGGCTCCGGGACTTCCAGCGCAGCGACCTGATAGATCATTTCACCGGGAATATTGAGAGCCTGACGGCTGCTGGCGATGATGCGAACATCACGGCTGGTCCGCAAGATGCGCTCGGCGAAGCGGGCACAGGAATCGATGAGATGTTCGCAATTATCGAGAATCAGGAGCATCTCTTTCTCCCGCATCCAGTCGACGACCGTCAGAGCGAGATCACGATCCTGCTCCTGGCGAATGCCAAACACCTCGGCGACTGTGTAGATGAGCAAATCGGGGTCGTCAAGGTGGGCCAACTCGACCAACCAAACGCCATCACGAAACTGCGGGGCGACTTCCCGGGCGACTTCCAGAGAAAGCCTTGATTTGCCAATCCCACCAGCACCCATCAGGGTGAGCAAGCGCGTCATGGTGAGATATTGCTTGAGCTGGGCAAATTCATCCTCCCGGCCGATAAAACTGGTCAAGGCGGCGGGGAGATTGCCAATCGGCCGAGGAGAAGACCAGCCGGATTCAACCGTAACGGTTTGCTTCCAAAAATCATCGTCGAGTTTCCAGCCATCGGCGGTTGGCGACAAGATCTTTTGAGTGCGCAAATACTTCAAGGCCGATTCAACCTGAGCGGGCAGACCACCCGTTTGCTGAACCAGCCAGGTGAGGAAGTCGTCACTTGGCTCCCACTTCAACAACACCCGCATCCAGATACGCAGGCCAGAGCGGGACAGGGACTGCAGGATGACTTGACGGGAAAGGGGGGCGCGAAGGGGGACAGTGCGGCGAAAGCTATTTGGGTCACTGGCATAGACCAGGCCAAAAACAGGGAGTTCGGAGGAGACGAGCAGGCGGCGCAACATCTCGACCGTTGCCCAATCCAGATCGGGCAAGGCATCGACGAGCAATACCAAACGTTGACGCCTGGATTCGATCATCCGCTGCTTCAACGCCCGGATGATCATGCCTGTGTCGATGTCCCAAAGCGCTTGGCGAGATATCTCGCTAAACGCCATCTCCAGGGCGGCGTAGGGCCTGCGCTTCAGGCGCGGGGAACTCTCAATCGAAACGATCAGATACTCCAACAAGGTGGCCCGTTTCCCAATTTCGGCGAGCAGGCGAGTGCGGCCCGAGCCGGGGACGCCCAAAACGGCCAAAACGCCGTGTTCCTGCAAAGCAAGATGATCCAAAAAGTCCTGGGCCGTCTCCAGGGCCTCCTCGCGTTCGACCAGACGGGATTGGGCTTGAAAGGGTAGTTTCCTTCGGCCGCCGGAGGTATCTTCGGCGACATACCGGTTCCGGCCTTGCTGCTTGGCCCGGTAATTGCGCTCGTCGGCGACGACCAGCAGTTTGCGCCCTTCGACAGCGTCCAGGGGAAAGGTAGCAATCCCAATACTGATGGTCAGGTGTAGAGGCGTTTCGGCCTCGAAGTGACGCTGGCTGATCAACGCCAGAAGGCGCTCGGCCATGCGACAGGCATCCTCTTTATCCGTGTTCGGCAGAATCAAGACAAATTCATCACCCCCATAGCGGAAACACTGGTCCGTGTCCCGGATTACGCTTTGGACGCGCTCAGCCGTCTGGATTAAAACCTGATCACCCTGAGCATGACCAAAGGCATCATTGACGCTTTTGAAATGATCAATATCGAAGAAGAGCAAGGAAAAAGGGGCGTTATGGCGACGCGCCCGGCGGATCTGCGTTTCGATTTGGCGATCGAAAGAGGCCCTGTCCTTCACCCCGGTTAATGGATCAAGCCTATCCGCATCCATTTCGAGCCTCGCTACAAAGAATCCGCTTTTTTGATGACATACCAATCTGCTGCTACGTGTAAGGGGTCAAACCAATCAAAGAAACCTTGCAGGGATTATATCATTGCAAGCAAACGACCTCGCAGAGCTGAGAAACCTGCAAGGTTTGGGCTTGTCAATGCCCCACCGGAACACTTCTTGGCCTTGCGTGCAAGGCCTGACCCTGTCGGCCGCACGTCCCTGCCATATATGGTGTGCGTTCCTACCCTATAGACTCGCCTTTCCCGGCCTATATAGCGTATGTTCCTGCCTTACAGCCTTCACATTCCTACCTTATCTGGTGCACAATCCTGCTCTATAGACTCCAAGTTCTTGGCCTATCTATCGCGAGTCCTTGGCCTACTTACGGCAAGTTCCTGGCCTACTTTTCTCGCGAGTCCTTGGCCTATCTGTCGAGAGTTCTTACTGGATTCGAGGACGACTCCTTCTTGATGTTGCTGCCAAGTTCTTACTGAGGTTAATCGCCAATCCTTATTGAGTAACTAAACGAGGCATAAGCCCCATTCATGGGGCGTCGTTTCGTAGCCAGGAGACTTCATCTCCTGGCGGAGCTTCCATCGAAAGATAATCATCCAACGCCTCCCTGTTGAACCCGACCAGGGTCGGCTCGGGGTGGATGACCAGGCCGGTTTTGGCGTAGACGGTCTGACGCACGCGGCGGGCCAAACGCATGACTTCATCGGCGGTGGCCTCCCCGCTGGCGTTGGTCAGGATCAGGGCGTGTCCGGGCGAGAGCGCCGCGCCGCCCAGGCTGCCCCCCTTCAGGCCGCAGGCGTCGATCAAAAAGGCGGTCGGAATCTTGATCCCCCGTTCAGCGGCAAATCGTTCCCGGAAGTAGTTTAGCTTGGCGACGACGTCCCCGCCGAGATGCGCTTCAACATGCTCCCGCAAACGGGCAAACCCTTCGTCGTCCAGGATCACATTCTTGAAGAAAGAACCGGCGCTGCCGATCTCGTCGGGATGGGGCAGCTTGCGCTCACGAATATCAATCACCGCGGCGCGCATCTGCTCGGGCTTGGTCGGCGCCTCGGCGAAATAGTCCCGCAGCTCCCGGTAAGACAAATTCGGCTGGCCCACTTTGCTCAGCTTGATGGCCACGTCCAGGATGACGTAGCGCCCCTTCTGGCTTGTGTTGAAGATGCTGGTGCGGTAGCCAAAGCGGCAATCGGCGTTCGACAGCGAGGTGACCTGCTCGGTTTGGCGATCCCAGACCCGGACAGATGCGACCACGTCGCGGGCTTCCTGGCCGTAGGCGCCGACGTTCTGGATGGGGAAGGCGCCGACACTGCCGGGAATCAGGGAGAGATTCTCGACCCCCCACCAGCCTGATTCCGTTGTTTGGGCCACAAACCGGTCCCAAACTTCCCCGGCGGCGACCTGCAAGGTGACGGAGATCTCATCTTCGGCCAGGGTGGTGATCCCCTTGGTAGCCACATGGATGACCAGGCCGTCAAAGCCGCGGTCGCTGACCAAGATATTGCTGCCCCCACCGAGGATGAAACAGGGCACGCCCTCACGTTGGGCTGCTTGCAAGCCGAGAATCATTTCATCAACGGTACCAGCCCGGAGGTAGTAGCGGGCCGGCCCGCCGATTCCAAAGGTGGTCAAATCCTGCAAGGAAACGTTTTCCTGAACGTCAAGCTGATCAAAGGGCATCAAGTCTCACTCCTACTAGTCATAAAATCAGCACCTATTGTACCAATTAACGGCAAAGAGGCCGGTCGCTTTTTGGAACCGGCCTCTTGTTGCTCAATCTATCTATTGCCTATGTGCAACTCTACTCGTCGACAATCTCAACAATGACCGCCTGGACAACGGTGCGCCAGTGATAGAGATCTCGCTCCTGATCATAGCCCTTGCAGGTGATCAGGGTAATCCAGTCGTGATCTTTGTGCGCCAACACACTTTCATCGTTAGGGTCGACCCATTCCATCGTCCGGCGGACTTCGTAAACATATTCCTGTCCCCAGGCGTGGAGGATGATCTCGTCGCCCCAGGCGAGGGTATCTAATCCAGCAAAAGGACCGGGGCTGCCATCGGAGAGATAAACGTGCCCGGAGATGGCCGTGTTGCCCTGCCAGGTGGGGAAAGCGGTGCCGTTCAAGTAGCCTACCTGCCCGGGCTCGAGCCAATCCAGACGCCAGCTGTGGCCCTCTTTGGGCACCCCCACGAGGGAAACGCTTTGCTCCAATTCGGGAATCTCCAGCCACATGCCGCCCAGGGATCGGTAGTCAACCTCATCCGGTTTGGGAACTACGTCGGACTTGACGTCGGGGGCGAATCCCGTTTGGGGCAACGCGCCGGTGGAAATTTGCCACAATTCCACCCCGGTTCTGCCATCATTGGCGGTGAAGTAGACTGTCCAGCCGATGCGATAAGAATTGGAGACCTCGTTGGTGAAGCCTTCGTATTCCACAACAGGGATGGAACCGTACGCCCCCGGCTTGATGTCGCGCAGGAGATGGGCCGAAGTGTAAGGAAATTCGGACACCCATACCTCTTCACCGTGAACGCCGTCATCGGCGGTAAAGAACATGGTGGTGCCAAATTTACCTAGACTGGACGGCTCGGAATCTCCGTCACCGGGGTTGATATCCTCGATCTGGGTAGCGTAAGCGTAAGGGGGTTCAGACTTCCACAGTTCGATGCCGGTATCGCCATCATCGGCGCTGAAGAACATCGACCAGCCAACATTGCCCACCGCGGCAGGATCGGAGCCTTCATCACCAACGTTGATATCGTCCACCAGATAGGCACCGCTCTGGAGGTCATAGCGCCAAAGTTCTACCCCCTCATCATCGGTTTCGGCAGGGAACAGCAAGAGAGAATCGGATAAGCGGTTCGACCAGCCGGGATCAGAGTCGTCTTTACCAACATAGATGTCTCTGACCAATTCGGTCGTCTCCTCGGTTCCATAGGTTTTCCATAACTCGCGGCCGTGGATCGGCTCCTCGGCGCTGAAGACGAAAAGGTCTCCCAACATGTTGAAGCTGGCCGGATCAGACCCTTGGGGGCCGGGGAAAATATCTTTGACCATGTAAGTGCCTTCAGGCGTGCCATCGCTACGCCATAGTTCTTTGCCGTGGTCTTCATCCTTGGCGGTGAAATACAGGTTGGAGCCATAGGCGTACAAAAATTCAGGATCAGAATCCCCTGCCCCTACGTGAATATCTTTGACCAGCCAGGAGACGTCGTTATTGGTGTCGTAGGCGTACAGCTCTCGGCCTTTGGATTGGCCGCCGTAAGCACTGTAATACAAGATCGGGCCGATCATTTCGAGCCATTTGGGATCCATATCCAGCTTGACCATCGTGGTATCAAACTCGCGGGTGACCACCCGGTCGGCCTGGCCCGTCAAGGTATTGTAACGCCAGAGTTGGCGCCCAACGATGTCATCGGTGGCAGCAAAATAGATCGAGTTCCCCCGCACGGTCAACCACTCCGGCGTGGAGCTGCCACTGCCTTGATAGATATTGGCCACCAGGGAGGTCTCTCCGGTCAGCGGTGAATGCTTCCAAAGCTCAGCGCCGCGGTCTCCATCATTGGCCTGGAAATAGAGATCCCCATTCACCTCCGTAAACCAGGCCGGGTCTGAATCTCGGCGGCCAGGAGCGATGTCGGCAACCCTTTGAACATAATAAGGGAATGAGCCCTGCTGCGCTTCGACGTGATCAGGTTTGTATACGCCTATAATCACCAAGGCAGCAAGAACGAATACCACTGCCAAAATTTTCGCAATTATGTGAAGGGGTTTCATAACATCTTCTCCAAAATATGCCTATCGGAATGAGTCAATTTTATCATTCTCAAGACAATCTATAACTTTTTAATTAACTACCCGGGGATTCAACTTGAGGCCGTTCGTCAAGTTCGAGGATCAACTGCAACTCATCAGGATTGTTGGGATAAGGATAAGAGACAAAATGTCCCTCGACAAAAACCGAAGCTCCCATTTCGAAGGCTTGTGGCACTTGATCAAACCAGTCACCGTGTAATGCGGTATTAACGACGATGCCCAGTTTGCAACCCTGATCCATGAGTTCAGCATACCAAAATTCCGGCGAGTTTTCGTCAATGAAGCCAATTGTCCCGCTGACCGCAGCGGTATCGCCGACGTCATCCAAAGAGAAATCACACAGAGAAGAGGACTCGGTCGCGATCGAATCATCGGTGGAACTGACCATCCCTTCTAGGGAATCACCGGGCTGCACGGGAGATTCGACCGTCTCAATCCGGGCATTCCCCTGCAAGATGCCGTCGTTGTCGGAGGCGCCCAATATCTTCCCAGAGTCACTTGCTTCACTGATGCGCCAATAAGCGACAAGCCCTTCTTCATCGCCGCTTAACTCGGTATTCATCGCCGCTTCAATCTCCGACCCGCTCCGGTCCACGTCCCAAATGCGAACTTCATCAATCGAACCGGTGAAATAAATATCTTCAAGCCCCAAACGGCCAATCCAATAGGGCTTGCCGCTGTTGGGTAGATAAGGAGCATTGCCATCAATGACAGCAGCATCATCATTGGTCCACTGTCCGTCGGTTAAGGGTTCACCGTTGAGATAAAGCTGGCTGTTGCGATCGTCACCAAAGGTGTGCACCGCGGCGACGTGATTCCAACCGGGTTGCAATTGGCCCGGCGCGATCAACTTGCTGTCGATCGGCTCGAAGCCAAAGCCAACATGACCGGGATAGACAAACAAGGTGTAATTGCCCATCGAGCTGCCGCCATGGCCCTGGCTGATGATGGGAGCAAACCCGCAAAGACCATAAGCGCATTGTTGCTCATCAAACTCAACCTTGATCCAGGCTTCCAGGGTGAGGGCATCGCTCAAATCCAAGCTTTCGGCATAGGGAATCTCCACGTAGGAACCCCGTCCATCCAGCCGCAAGGCGCGCCCTTCCCCAAAGACGCTTTCGGCCGTTTGATCTCGCGCCGTATCCTCACTCGTGGTTGTCGGCAACGAGGCGGCCAAATCTCCTTCTTCATCAAGGATGACCTCATAAACGATGTAATTATCGAACAAAATCTCGTTTTGCAAGCCGGTGTCTATCCAAAGGTCACCGCCGTCGATGGGCGCATCGGTGTCTGTATAATCGAGATATTTTTCACCATCGATATAAACATGGGTGCGGTTGCCGATGAAAATGTATTGGAGCGTGTGCCATTGATCGCCAGCAATATCGCGGTCGCTTTGGATCAATTTTCGCTCACTACCACTCTCACAGAGGGATTTCTCCAACCAAACCTGCTCTGGCGTTACGATGATCGAATAAGCTTGAAGAGAAGGGATCGTCGGCGGGCAATCGGTAATCCGGCCACGCAACCAGAAATAATTTTCCCCAAATTGATCGGGTTGATCAAA
>CAZXXW010000034.1:21351-24314 GCA_964644835.1 uncultured Anaerolineales bacterium | reverse complement strand
CATGGAGAGCGTTTTGAATAATAATTCGATCTTCATTCCGAATGGTTACAGCCATCAATCGGGCAAAGGTACGCAACTCATTTAAGTCTCGAGGGGTAAAATCCAGACGATCACGACGCAATACACACAGTACACCTAATTTGTGATTCTCAGATTGAATTGGAATCGCTAAAGCCCGTTCCCAAGGTAAGGGTTCATCAGTATAAAATAAGTTGCGAGATTTGACTTTTAAGTTTTCTTCTTTTTCTTCTTCTTCAAAATAGGCCGAAGCAATAAAATTCTCAGGCGTCTCATCAAGCGAAATTGCAGCATCTTTAGTAAAGACATAGTCTACCCCCACGCTTACACTAACGCTTAGGATATTTTGCTTTGGCTCCACAAGCCACAAGATGACATCTACGTCCCCCAACATTTCGCGGATTTGTTTTGTTAACTTTAGCAACCGGTATTCTTTGGTGCGAAGATCTGTTTTTCTTCTCAAATCCGTCTTTAATCTCTGGCCTTCGATTGTATTAAACAAGTTAAACAAAAAATCACTTGCTTGATTGGTCCATTCAACAACCGTTTGGATTTCTCGATTATTAAATTCATGAGTTTGCCGATAATTGACAAATACGACACCCAGCATCTCATTATTTTTAATCATTGGAAATCCAGCACCTGATTTAATCCCCTCTGAATATGTAAAGGGGCCCGTAAAATCTGGATGATGAAGAGCGTCGTTAGCGATGATAGGTTTTCGGTCGCGAATGATCTTTCCAACGACACGTTTTCTGCTTGGTACACCTCGAGAAAATCTTTTTTCGTTCCATAAATTAATCCCGACCGGAAAATAGACGCGATCTCGGTCTGCATCATAGAAATGAAGAGTCGCCAAATTGGCATTCAATTTGTTCTTAAGCTTAGTAAGTTGCTTTTTCAGTTCTGTTTTTAGATCTTCAGCATTTTGAATTCGAGGTGACATCACACACTCCTTCTAGTTATGTGCTTGACGATACCATTCTTCTAACGCTTCTTTATATCCACTTTTCGAAAACATCAACTCTCGCTCGCGCAACATCATCGCGGTAAGATGATGAGGGAGCCCTTTTCTTTTCTCCAGAAAAAGAATTTGTGAACCAGAAAGCGTTTCTCCATCATTACCCTCTAAAAATCGTTCTAATTTATGCTGCCCGCGTTGAATGGTTTTATGAAAACGCTCAGCTTCGTTTGCGTAATAGGTCATCACCCTGTGTTGGACTTCTGATGAACTGTGATCGCGGTCATTGGTTAATCGAGCAATTGTTTTGAGCAGAGCAGGCAGGTAATCCCGAGACTGGATGTTCAACAATAATTGGCGGGTGACCACGCCCCGAATCAATAATTTAATGATCCTTTCACGGCCATTCTTGCCCGGTGGTGGCGCGCCATCTTTGACCAAAACATAGAGCGCCTTTAGGTGGTCTGCGATAACGCGTTTTGACTCCATTGTTTGGGAGCCGTTCACCTTTGGTTTCGTGACGAAGCTGTCAATTTGCTCGATAAGCGGCCTATATTGATCGGTATCAAATACAGATGCCACTTCCTGGAGAATCATGGCTACCCGTTCGGAACCAATGACCGTTTCGGCGAAGGGTTCGTCCATCGGTCGAAGGGTCCTTTTGCTCTGATCTTGCTGATGGCAAATGAAGAGCGAGTTCGAGAATTCGATAAATCGACCACATTTACAACCTGGTTGGCAATGATTGCTACAGGCTTTTTCAATCCCTCGATCAAAAAAAAGCTCTGTATTTGGGCCAGCCTTCCGAGCGGATTCTCGCCCATTGATTCCACCCCCTTGAACCCAATAATTATCATCCGGTCCCAAACCAACAACTCGATTTTTGGGTAAACCCAAATCAATCCAGACTTGACGAGTCGTTTTGTCCGCTGGCACGTATTGATCCAATACATCTCCGCCTTTAAAGTAGGAAGCCCAAAGGCGGTTCTTATCAACACCTAACACACGGGTTGCTAAAGTCCACATGCGTTGAATAGTTGCTTCCTTTCCATTTGGCCCAAAAACAAAGGCGCCCGGCATTTCAAAGAGACTGAGATGAAGATCGTCAGTCCCTATCCTGTCAAGGTCGAAATGACGAAAGCATTCCTGGACAAGAACGAATTTATCGCCATCTCTATTATCGGCGTGGGCGAGAGAAGTTTCAACTTGAACAAGGCCTGCACTCATCACGAATGACATCGGGATAGAAGGGTGCAGCATGGGAGCGCGGGGAAGCAAGTGAAAGTCGCGTTGTGTGTAAAAATCTACAAAGCGTCGTCGAATTTCAGTGACATTCACACTATAACCTTCCTACTACCGATCCAACAGTTTTACAATTTTATGAACATGTTTCGGGGGGGCGATCGAATTTATTATCGATTTATAAGTTTTAACTTTGGAGAGATGACTTGATGCCCAATGTTCCTGAAGTACTATATGGAAATTATAGCATAAAATCTTATCTTGCAAGTATGTGCTCATATTTACTCAATTTTTTGTGGGATAGAATAAGATGGGGCCGTTGAAAATTATGAAAGAATACTTGCGTTTAAAATTTTATCCACACTGTTGAAAAAAATTGCATGGAATCCTTCTCTTTTCCCCCATCAAACAACCGTAATCCAAATACTTAAATGTCCCCCTATCCCCTTCGCGGCCTTCGTGATCTTCGCGGATACTAAAATCCTATCTCAAACCAATTCGTCCCCATGACGACAGAACAACTCATCGCTACGAACAGAATCAACAAGATAAAGCCGCAGCCGCAGCCGGAACACGAACAGCCGCGGCCGAAGCCGAAGCGTTCTTGGAGAAAATCAAAAATCACGTCGAGCAAAAATAATTTCAATAAGCCGGAAAGACAACCGGGGCGATCATGCATAGCAAACTCCTTTAATCAAAACCTTAACGCAGAGCCGCAGAGTGGGCAAAAAAGTTCCTACTT
>CAZXXW010000034.1:12587-21251 GCA_964644835.1 uncultured Anaerolineales bacterium | reverse complement strand
CCTTTAATCAAAACCTTAACGCAGAGCCGCAGAGTGGGCAAAAAAGTTCCTACTTTGATATACGTAAATTGGGCTGAAAAGTTTCAACGTTCGCTCGTATCCAAAAAAGTAAGCGTTCAGCTATGTTACTCTGATGGAGTGTTTTCTACGACCGAAGAGTCTCCCAGGTTTCAAAGGTGGAGATTCTTCGCCGCTTTAAAGGCATCAGCGGCTTGCGAAGCATGCCCCCGGCAAGAATGACACCCAATGAACGCTTACAAAAAAAGACTGCCCCTCGGGGCAGTCTCAATTTGGTTGTGGCGGTATTGCTCAAACCACCTCAATGTGATCTCCCGACGTCACTTCGCCGATGACCCACAAGGGCTGACCGATCGCCTCGGCGCGGGCTACCATCGCATCGGCTTCGTCGGGCGGGACGGCCAGCAGCAAGCCGCCGCTGGTCTGGGGGTCGAAGAGGAGCAATTCTTGATACTCCTCAAACGCTCCCTGGAAGCGGACGTGCGGCTTGAAGTGGAGCAGGTTATCATACGCCCCGCCGGGGAAGGAATAGGCCTGGGCGTAGTCGAGCGCCCCGGATGTGAACGGCATCGCATCCCACTCGAAGCGCAGCCCCACCCCGGAGGCAGCGGCCATCTCCCAGGCGTGGCCGAGCAGGCTGAATCCGGTCACGTCGGTGGCCACGCGGACGCCGGACTCGACGGCCAGCTCGGCGGCATCCCGGTTCAAGGTCATCATCCAGTCGATGACCTCATCCTTGTCGGCGGGCTTGACCTTGCCGGACTTGATCGCCGTGGTGGTGACCCCGAAGCCGAGCGGTTTGCTGAGCATCAGCACGTCGCCGGGTTGGGCGCCGCCCTTGGACATGATCTCATCGGGATGCACGAATCCCAGCGCGATCAGGCCGTATTTTGGTTCTTTATCCTGAATGGTGTGCCCGCCGGCCAAGACCACCCCGGCCTCCTGCGCTTTTTCGGCCCCGCCGCGCAGAATTTCGCTCAAGAAATCCGCAGGCAACGCCGGCGGGAAGGCGGCCACGTTCAAGGCCAGGAACGGTTTCGCACCCATCGCGTAGACGTCCGAAAGACTGTTTGCCGCGGCGATGGCCCCGTATTCATAAGGGGTATCCACTACCGGGGTGAAGAAGTCGGTCGTCACCACCAAAGCGCGATCATCATCGAGCTGCCAGACAGCGGCATCATCGGGATGGGCCAAGCCTACCAATAAATCGGGATAGTCTTGATGATCGAAAAGGTTGTCGAGAGGGCGCAGAACCTGCGCCAGCGTTTCCGCATTCAGTTTGGACGCTCAACCCGAACAGCTTGACAGCTTCGTCAGGCGGATCTTTTTCTCCGATGATGTTTCTGCGTTTTGTTTGCTCATTAGTTTAGGTTGAAGATTGTGAGATGGTCCAAATTTGCAGGAAAATTAGGGACACTTTTGAGCGAACGTCGGTTGAGTGAATTCGAAGCGAATGCGAAGAATTTGTATCGAAACCAGTGAGCGGGGCTTGAAAACAGTATCTTCGTGCTAGAACCGCTTGGTCTCGATACATTTTCGCCAAACTACAGGCGAAAACACTCGTCCAGCGCTTATGTGTTTCGCAAAAAGTGTCTACATAATTTATGAACCATCCCAAGATTGTGAGAATAAATTTATCCACGAAGTTCACCAAGGGCACGAATCTTGATAAACCCTTCGTGTTCTTCGTGGTTTCTTCTAGGGACTCTCGGTCGTGTCCTCCGGCACCTCGGTGGGGACGGGGGTGGGAACCGGCGTTGGCAGGACGCTGTCGCCGCCGTCGGTTTCGGGCAAGGGCAGCAAGAAGGGGTTGTCGCTGGGCAGCAGCATCACCTCGATGTTCGGAGTCAGCTCCTCGATGTAGCGGTATTGGAGCAGATCGGGATTGGTCGCAAGGACTTCGGCGATCAACTGCAAGGCTTCGGCCTCAGCTTTGGCCTCGATGACGCGCGCTTCGGCGTCTGCCTCGGCCTGGATGACGACCGACTGGGCCCGGCCATTCGCTTCGATGATGGCGGCGTCGCGTTGGCCCTCGGCCAGCTTGCGAGCCTGTTCGGCCTCCTGTTCGCGCTGCTGGACCACAAAAGCGGCCTCCTGGGCTTTTTGCTCGGCGATCTGTTTTTGCTCCACCGAGGCGGCATATTCCTCCGAGAAGGCGATATTACGGACGACGAAGTCGACCAGAACCAAACCGCCTTCCTCCATGACAGCCGACATCTCTTTGTTCATTTTGTCAATCAGCTCCGCCCGTTTGACGCTGTAAACCTCTTCGATGCCAAACTGAGAGACGGCATCACGGATCACGCCGCGCGCCTGGGGACGGACCAAGTTATCGACATAGCGATCCTGCCACTTGATATGCACATCGACGACCTCATTGGGATCGATGCCGAAGATGATCGAGGCATCGATCTTGACCACCTGTCCGTCGGCGGTACGCGCTTCAACTGAGTCGTCACCCGAAATCTCTCCCTCCACGGGTGCGATCGACATCGTGTAAGTCTGCCGCGAAATCGGGTAGGTGATCACATTCTCGAAGTAGGGCACCACCCAATTCAGACCCGGCTGCAACGCCTCAGACCGGACACCATCTTGGATGGCCGAGATGACCACCCCGCGCTCCTGGGGTTGAATGAAAATCAATCCCGCGCTGACCGTGTTCAGCACCAAGGCCAACACCAAGGCAACCACCAAGCCAGTAACAACACCTTTGACCGGCTTCCGCTGGGACGCCCGCACGACGGTGAGCACCAAAAAGGCGACCACCAGCAGCCACGAGAGTCCGGCGATGCCAGAAATAACAACAGTAACGTTCATGTTCACTCCTTTGTCGTAAACTATCCACAATTGAACTTAACCATGATACCATGCTTGTATGCAAAACGGCAAAGGTAAAATCACCGAGATAATTGCGGGATTTGGGCGGACGATTTCTTTGAAAATAGACTGTTCGCCGGACTTGATTCCTGATCCCGGCACCTATTTGCTTGCCCATCGAGAGGGAGAATCACACTCACCCCTTGCTGTTCCCCTTTTCCGCGTCGGGATGCCCGATTCCGAGGAAACGAATCCCGTCCTCCAAAGCACGGCCAACTTGCCCTCCAAGTGGGGCCCCGGGGCCGTGCTGACCTTGCGCGGCCCGCTTGGTCACGGCTTCGCTCCGCCCGATGAGATCAATCATCTCGCCCTGGCCACTCTCGGCGCGGGCCTTGAGCGCCTGCTTCCTCTAGCCTGCCCCGCTCTCGATTCCGGCGCCGATGTGGCCATCTTCACGCCTGAGCCGTTACCCGCTGATTTTCTCGCCTTTTTGCCCCCGGCGATTGAAGTCCATCCCCTCACTGCTCTAGCCGAGAGCTTCGCCTGGATCGATTTTCTCGCCCTCGAACTCTCCCGCCAGACGCTGCCGGACTTACGCTCGATTTTGGGATTGCCCCCGCACATAAAAATCCCTTGCCGGACGCAGGCATTGGTCACCACGCCGATGCCCTGCGGCGGGATGGCCGATTGTGGCGCTTGCGCTGTGCCCGCTCACCGCGGCTATAAACTAGCCTGCAAGGATGGACCGGTTTTCGATCTCAATCAGTTGTTTTGGTAGTTTGGGGTAAGCCACGTAACGCAGCGGATTGGCGTCTGATCTGCTGCAGAGCCAACCGAGAACGCCCAAAAAATCCACAAGGTTCACGAAGACCACGAAATTGTAATTTCTTTATCCATCCCTTCGGTATCTTCTCAAAAAAGCGGGCGAATGTGTAGCCGAGATTTTCGCGTAGCATGCCCGAAGGGGTACCAAATCTCGCTTACACAGAGTCACGGTGTGCGCCTGGCCGCAGACCCGCAACGCCGGAGGTGCGCGCAGCAAAGCGCGGCATGGAAACCCCAGCTACGAAACCGTTACCCCAAAATATTGAGAAGATACTCCCTTTCCGCCCTTGGTGCCCTTCGTGGATTGCCTAGAGAAAAACGAGTTGAAGCATCGCCCCCATCAAAACCCCCACACCGATCCCGGCAACTACATCGGAAAAATAGTGCACGCCCATGGCAACGCGGGCCAGCGAGACCAATGGCGCCCAGGCGACCAAGACCGCCCCAAACCATGCCGGGCCCAGGCCGACGGCCAACGTTGCTAACATCGCTGTGCGGGCGGCATGCCCGGAGGGGAAGGAGTGCGGGTCTGTTTGCCGGTAGA
Organism: uncultured Anaerolineales bacterium; assembly: GCA_964644835.1. GTDB lineage: Bacteria > Chloroflexota > Anaerolineae > Anaerolineales > UBA11858 > JAYELX01. The sequence goes on along the minus strand of CAZXXW010000034.1, from coordinate 17,047 downwards.
TATTCCCCCATTCTCCTTCGGGGCGCGGCCGGCGGACGAGAAACTTCAGCCCCAAGACCAACGTGGCCGTGATCAAGGTGGCAATCACCAGAATCGTCGAACGCCAGCGCCAAATCCCGCTGCCAAACAACCAGATCAGAGCCATCCCGCTGAGGCAGAACCAGGAATCACCTGAGTGAGCCAGCACGGTCGCGATCGCCCGGAGCAGCCCGGGTTTCTCGGCAACGCGCAGGCGCGTGGACATGCGCGCATCGAACATCAACAGTTTCTCAAGATTCATACGGTCTTTTTGCCCTCAGATCAGCGCGCAGGATGTCAACATGATAGGGTTTGTCCGCGTCCATACCGATTTCGGGGTAGGGGCACATAATAGTCCGGCAGCGAAAACCAAGCTTTTTGAAACCGCGCTGTACGGCTGCTTCTATGCTCAACTGGCGGATCAGCATCAGGAACAGGGTGCCATAGCCGATCAAGGCAGCCTGCTTGAAGACATTTTTGCGGGCGGCGATGGCGCGCTCCCAGAATTCGTCGTTGCCGACGGCCGCGTCGCATCGGATCACGTTCATATCGCCACCGCAAACGACCGCATCCTTCATGTACACAAAAGAACGGTTCGATTGGGGGTAACGGCGTTCCATCACGTCGCGTTCGATCAAGTTATAGTAGAGGTCGTGATCGCTTTCTTGGGCGGTTTTTACCGTCCAATCGACCATCTTGGCAGTGATGGCGGGGATGTCGGCGGAGACGACCAGGGCCAGTTCGGCCTCGGGATCAGTCTCGGTGACATGACGGAGCCCAGCTCGGGCGTTGGCGAGCATCCCGCCCCGGTTGGGGATTAGCGTTACGGTTTTGGAGCAGTCCAGTTCTACAGGATCATCCAGCCCCACGATGAAAACGTCGTCAACGTGTTCGGAACCGCCGAGGGCGTCCAGCACCCATTGGAGCATCGATTTTCCGGCCATCTCGAGCAAGGATTTTGGGTTGCCCTGCGTGTAAGCGTAGAGGGGATCATCCGGCTGGGGGATTCCACCTGCGAGTACAATCGCGTTCATCTTAGTTCAACTCCTGAATAACAGGCTCAAATTGAAGTTGGTCCAGCATTTGGGACAATTCTGCTTGGGTGAGGGGGCGCTTTTTCCCCGAAACGGCGACCAGCGCGGCCTCCATCATGTTGGTGCCGAAGGAGCGCCCGTCGAGCACCGGGGTTGTTGTAACCAGATATTTGACCCCGGCCTGGCGAAACAAGTCGACATCGTCCGGCGTGGTTGTGTTGGTGACGATCACCTTGCCATCCATGTGCTCAGGCATGTAGCGGACAATATAGTGGCGATCTCCGGCGACGACGGTGGCCCATTGGTAATAGTTGACGAATTTTGGCTCACGCTTGTCTTGGGATTCGCCCACGGGGTAAATCCATTCGAAAGGCAAGCGCCCGGCAATGGGCATTAGCATCGCAGCGATGATTTTGAGCATCCGCTCTTTGCGCACAGGGATAGCAATCCCGAGGGCGAACATCAAATCTCCGAAAACGCAGTCATAATCAGCCTGCAAGAACGATTGCGTCATGCCCCAGCGGTCCGTTCCAATGGTGATCAGCGCCTTTTTCCTCCCTTGGAGGTAATCTCCAATCTGCTTGTCCATGAAGGGGGCGACGCGGTTTTCAAGCGTGTTTTTCAAACCGGTGCCATCTACGAGGGGAGTCTCGCACACAAATCGCACCATCGGCTTGACAGAGTGGAAGGGATACCATTTCTGGTCGACCATAATGCCCAAATCAGCGCCGCCAACGCCGAAAGCATCCACCTTGCCATCGAGTTCCTGATAGAGCAGAGCGGCTTTTTTCATATCGCCATCGGTGCCAATCCGCTCGATCGAAATTTTCTCGCCCATCAAGTCGATTTCGATCTTTTTGTCGCGCTTGGATGATCCGATGCTCACACTGACTGCTCGCTTCATTGATTTCTTCCTCCTTGCCAACATGCTTACATTTCTTGGGGCTGTCAGTATACACTGATTTGGAGCAGGAAACTAGGATGAAGCCGCCGGCCTTGTAGCGAAAACTGAACCACTCAGCGAAACATTATGAATTGCTGACGAAAATCAACCTATTGATTCTCCTAACAAAATTGTATACAATCAATTAAAGTGGCCAAATCGGTACCTAGACCTAACCAAAGGAACAGAGGAACTATGATGGAAACAGTGAACACGGAAACTGGTCACATCGATGTTATCAGGGTGGCAGCGGATTCGCGAACTTCTGCTGTCGCCGGCGCAATTGCTGGTGTTTTTCGAGAGAACCAGAGCGTCAAGGTACAGGCGATTGGGGCTAGCGCAGTCAATCAAGCCGTCAAAGCCCTTGCTCTTGCCAGTGGTTATTTAGAGGAAGACGGTTACGACATTTTCTGCAAGCCTCGCTTCGTTGATGTAGATATCGATGGCAAGGTTCGCACGGCGATTCGTTTTGTCGTAGAGTCGCAATAAAGTTTTTTGTGCTTGATCGATTATAAATACCGCCGATAAGCATTTTTCCGCGCCTGTAACCTGTATAGCAGAGCGGAAACCATCTTGTGTGGTAATAGGCTTGTTCTGTTTGGTATTCGCGCGCCTAATTGTTACTAAACCCCCGGTAAAGAGAAGTTGCCGGGGGTTCTACTTTGGCTTTAATTGCGGATGGATTTTCTGCGTGGTAGAATCTTTACCAGTTAGCATTTCATAAATTGCGATTGCCTCTTCGCAATAACGATTGGAGAGACAACGTAGTACCTGGAACAAGTTTTGAAGGAAGGTCCTAATGATGGAAAAGGAAGTTGGTACGTTTGCTGTAAAAAAGGGGTTGGCCCAAATGCTCAAGGGCGGCGTGATTATGGATGTGGTCACCCCTGAGCATGCTCGTATTGCGGAGGAAGCCGGAGCCGTTGCCGTGATGGCGCTGGAACGTGTTCCCGCCGATATTCGCGCCCACGGAGGCGTCGCCCGGATGAGCGACCCCGGTATGATCGATGAGATCATGGATGCGGTATCTATCCCGGTCATGGCCAAAGTACGGATTGGGCATTTTGTCGAAGCTCAGATTTTGGAAGCCCTTGGCGTCGATTATATTGATGAATCCGAGGTGCTTACCCCCGCCGATGAAGAGCACCACATCAACAAGCATGAGTTCACCATTCCGTTTGTGTGTGGCTGCCGCAATCTGGGCGAGGCGCTTCGTCGTATTGGTGAGGGCGCTGCGATGATCCGGACCAAAGGCGAGGCCGGCACCGGTGACGTTGTTGAGGCCGTTCGGCACGCCCGCACCGTTCTCGGCGCCATCCGCCAATTGCAAAACATGCCCGACGAAGAGTTAATGTCCTATGCCAAAGAAATCGGCGCGCCGTATTCGGTGGTCAAAGAGACCAAAGAATTGGGCCGTCTGCCGGTGGTCAATTTTGCTGCTGGAGGTATTGCCACGCCTGCCGATGCTGCGCTGATGATGCAGCTTGGCGTCGATGGCGTTTTTGTTGGCTCGGGCATCTTCAAGTCCGGTGATCCTGCCAAGCGGGCTGACGCCATTGTCAAAGCGACGACGCACTATAACGATCCTGAAATCCTCGCCGAGGTTAGCCGCAATTTGGGTGAAGCGATGGTTGGACGTCAGGTTACCGATATCCCCACACAGGAATTGATCGCTCAGCGCGGTTGGTAGTGAGTTAACAGATCAGCTATCTGCGCAGTAACCGCTGAGTTCAGCACACAAGAAGCTTAAATAGGAAGAGATGAAAGCAAACTTGGCTTTCATCTCTTTTTGTTTTCGCTCTCAAGGTGACAAGCCCGGCAGCGAGCAAAATGGACCAGGTGTCACTGGCGGTAGCGTGTCGTCCGCAATCGGCGGGTGAAGAAAATGATCAGGATCAAGAAACCGGCCAGGGCCAAGAGCGCGGGGATACCGACGTTATCGGCAAAACCGGCGTCAGGCAATTGGGTTGCAAAGGGTGTCATTGTCAATAGATTTTCCGCCTGCTGCGTGAACAGGGCTGCCACCGTAGCCGTACGGGGGTCTACATCTTCATCACCGTCGCCGAACATGGATGCAGGCGTGTTGGTGAAGGCTACCACCGGGCTGGGGGTGGCGGTCATTTCTGCCGTCGCCGTAGGCTCTGGTTGGGTAGGCGTGACCGTGGGGGTGTCTGTCCAGGCCTCGGCAGCGGCCGTCTGTGTCAACCCCATTGCTACTTCTGTATTGCGAGCGTTTACTTCGGCAAGCTGGGTGCTGCGAGTATCGCGTCGCCGGGGAACAATCACCATCGCGTAGACGGCCATGAGGATCAAGGACAAAATTAAAATCGCTCCCAGGATGCCGGCCACCAACAAAAAGGTGCGGTTGCCGGCTTCTTCGGGGGGTGGCCCTTCTTCCATGGAGGGTTCTAGCTCTTCAAAGTTGAAATCGTCCATATTTGTCATGTTTGATCTCCTCAGATTGC
>CAZXXW010000034.1:0-12577 GCA_964644835.1 uncultured Anaerolineales bacterium | reverse complement strand
CATATTTGCGATAGGAACGGTTGCTTGTTGGTCTTTGTCAAATGAGACGAGCGCAACCTCAGCGTGAATGCCGCTGGGAAGTTCGACCGGCTCTTGGAAGATTCTCTCCACCGTGGCGATTCTTCCTGCATGGGGTGCCCGGATCACCCGGACTTTCTTGCCGGGTGCGATGTCTTCTCCGATCGGGCTCTCTCCAAGCCTATCTTCATCCGCTTTCAACGGGATGACAACTTCTGGTCGTGTGCCCTCGGAGGGATTGAACGGCTCTGCGTTGACGGCGACCTCACGTTCCTTATTGGTTGTGAGTACATTATAGCTCATTATGTTCAAAGTTCGACGACCAAATCCCTCTAAAACAAGGATTGGGAAACTCTTTTTGCGCGCCAGGGGAAGCAAGGATGTCGCCATGCTGGTCAGGATCAAACCTCGCAGGGGAATCTCGGCCGCTTTTTGGAAAACTTGCGGATCGTCGCAGTGTCCACCTAACAAGATGGCGCCGCGTTGGCTCATGTCAAGCTGTTCCGGGGAGATGATATCATCCGGCGAAGTTAACTTCGATTGTATCAATCCATAGGCAGAATGTCTATTGCCCCAGAACCCTTGCACCACCGCGCCGATGGTTTCGACCACAGCCCCGCGATCGGGAATCAGGTTTACCACTGTTCCGGGCATGCCGGCAAAAATTTGGTGGGCAGGTTGTTTCACCTCGATGAGCACTTGCGCCTCCCCAACCATGACGATCTCGCCATTCTGAGGGGATCGCACCACCCGTTGCAAAACGCCAACAGGCCCGGCGATCAGGTCGCCCTTGTTGATCTGTTCGCCGCTGGTTCGCTGGATCAGGTCATCGGCTTTTTGCTTGGAAATGCCCAGCGAGTTGGCGATATCCAGCAAGATGTGTTTCGGTTCCAGAACCGCCTCGGCGATCGCTGTTTTGACCTCCACAGGTTGGCTTTGACGAACGAGAACCTGGCCGGGAATGGGTAAGGTGCGTCGGCGTTGGATTCTAGTAAGGGAAGAAATTTGTATATTGGGAACAGACATGACGACTTTCTATCCGCCTTTGTTGCCTTTTAGCGCCCAGCGCCAGCGTTTTAAGGTTTCGCGCCTGCGGTCGGGCTGGTTAATCAAATCGATTGGACGTCCCCGGGCATCGACGACGATCCCCAAGATGCCCCCGGTGACCTGAACCCGCCCGCTTCTACCCGGGCTTCCCATGCCCACGTCAAAACGGTGCAGCGGTTGCAGATGAAGTTGAGCGGATTCACCCATTGCGAGGGGAATCACCTCGATGGTGCCGTATTTCACATTGTAGGTCATTTCCTCCCCGTTACGATAGGTGATATGAACGCGAAGGATGGGAGTCCCTTTGCGCGTTTTTCCTACCGGTGCAATCACGGTAGCGAGGTTGAGAAAGGCGTTGGATTCAAGCACTTGCACGGTCAGCAGAGGGTTGATGTCCGCGGCTGTCCCAAGAGAACCGACTAGGTTATTCTGGTCGAGGACGATGGTTGTGATCCCTGTCGGTTGGAGCCCGTCCAGCAAGACCAACAAGCTCTGGCCTGGTGTCGGCGCTTTGGTCAGCGCACTGCCGGAGACGATGATCGGCTCCAGCCAGGGTAGCAAGGAGGGTGCTGCCCGCTTGGCCGGGAAGGGGAGCGATTTTGTCGCTTGGGACACCGCCATGCGAATCAACTGGCGTGTGATCGCCTGCTCGATGAGTAATTCTTGCTCGGTGGCGGGCAAGCTGGCCGGGTAAGTTGCTTTGGTATAGATATAATCTCGAATCGCCTCGTCGGGAATATCCAGTTGCAGCCATGTAGCGATCTGTTCCAGGGGGATATATTTGAAAATGTTGCCGAGGCTTTCGCCCAGGCCAAATTGGGGAAAAACTTGCAGAGCCAGCTTGCCCTGGTTAGCGGCCGCGACGGTTGTCGCTGACGCGCCTACATCAAGGCCCAGGACTCCCTTGTTGGGATCGTAGACGCGGCTGAGGAAATCGATCACGCGCCCTAATCCTGTGGCGGTGGGCAGAATTCTGCCCGTGGTTTGTTGGGCGATCTCGGCGAGACCAAAAATCTGTTCACTGCGCACCCGTTGGAAAATATCCGCCAGGACCGTTTGTGCAGGGATGAGTTGCTCGCTCTGCAGGGTCGGGCGCACATTGGGAGCAATGTGAAGATCGACGATGTGAGCGAGCATTTCTTCGACGTCTTCTTTGATCGCGTTGTTGCCTGTGAAAAGAACAGCGGGACGCTGAGGTTTTTGTCTTAAATAACTGGAAACGCCGATGACATCGAGCAAACTTTGCACCGAATGGGAAGCTCCCCCGTTGATGCCGCCGGCGATGATGACCAGGTCTGGGCGGGCGCGCAAGATGGCGTCAATCCGGGTATCTGTTTTGCGCCGGTCGTTGAGACTGATCGTTTCGACGATTTTGGCATAGGTCGTTTTTGCCAGGTTTCGGGCGCTTTCAAGCGAGACGCTTTCCAACAAGCCAACGGCGACAACGCGCAGTTCAGGCCCGGCAGAGAGCGTTGCTACGACAGCATCGACCCCAGATCCATCCGGCTGGGTGGGCGTGACGATATGTCCGTTTGACCCCATCAAGTTTCGACCGGTGATCTCCTCCAGTTGGCGCAGGGCAACCGTTACCCCTTCTTGGACATCGTTATAGGGCGGCCCGTCTGTGGTGCGAGCGTGGCCTGCGGCGATGAAGCGATATTGATCGTTGACACCATCGAAGAGAAATACTCTTGTCGAAATGGTGCCAATATCAATACTAATCAGAGAGTCGGCGCTGACAACTTGGGACTTCATAGCAGGTTACCGGAAATATTAGATAATAAGAACATATCTCGGACGAATGTCCATAGGAAGCTAAATCGTTCGATGAGGGCGGTCATCACGGCGACGTACACCCCCGTAAAAAGTGCTCCAAAGGTGACGGCGACGAAAAATTGCCCTACCCATCCGATACCTTTGATGGTGCGCTGGAGAAACTTGGGCGCTGCCTGTTTTTGGCCCAAGCTGAATTGGAAATAAATCAAAGTGGTCAGGGTGCTGACCAACAAGATCAGCGCGTTGATGATTGGCTGATTCCCAAACGCGTTGATCGAAGCGGAAGTTTGCGGAAGGATCGTCCCTGTCACCGCGCCGCCAATGGCAACGGCAGCTCCAATACCGACCAAGATCGCCACGGCGGGATTGCCGAGCGCGCTCAAGCGGGGGAATATCTTAGCCAGCAGCAAGATGCTGGGGATCAAGAAGATCACTGCCAGGATGATCTCTCCCTGGTTGCCCGACAAAAACGGGAACACCAATTGGGGCAAGATCACGTTGAAAAGCGTGACCACGGTCGCATACCCGGCAGAGACACCGATGAAAACATGGATGGCAAACTTGAACAAGGGGTTATCGCCCAAAATATAGCTGAAGATGAACAGGGTAAAGACAAATCCCAGCAGGACACCACCCAAATCCAAGATACCCACATCGGTGAAGTTCATGCTGTCTCTCTTTGCTCCTCGGAGTTGTTTTGTTTGTTGATATACATGACAAGATTGACCGCACCGCCCAACGCAATCGCTAGGATCGCGGTCATCAAGCCAAAACCGAGCGTTTGTTGGTAGATGTTGGCTTGCGATGGCTTGTTGATCGCTTGCTCATAGGCTGCGCCACCGGGCATGCCGCTTACCAGCCCTTGGACTTGCCCGTCTCCGCTCCCGTAATAGGGCCGCAGGATCGGCTCTGCCTGGGCGCTGGTAACCAGGATGAACGGGACTCCCTCGATTCTTGGTTGCACTTGCTCGATCCAGGCGCGGGCCGTGTTAGGAGTATCGGTGATCACGATGACCAAGCTGAAATCGGCTAAGGTGTTCACGTTGGCGAGCGGCGTGGTGGTCCAGGCGTTCATGCCATCGTAGGACAGCGGTGTAACCCTTTGGGGGATTTTGGCAAATCCGAGCAAACCCGATGCGCCGCCGGGGACGTAGCCCAGGTTGATGAATTGGTTCCCGCTGGTATATCCATATGTCTCTTTGAGACGGTCGATGAGATGGCTCGCCAGGGCAGGTCCTGTCGGCGACGTGGACACCAAGGTTAGATGGGTCTCTTTGGCCATCAAGTGATCGATTAAGCCAGATGCGACCGCTTCCATTTCCCCGGCCATGCCCGGCTCATAATCGAACGAAATCATCACCGGGTCTCCGGACGACAAGCTGTCGATCTGGTGATAGGCATCGCTTACTTCCACGGGCAGAACGCCTTGAGAAAGGGGCGCTCCCTGGCCGATGCCGATGACGGCAAGGGCAATCACCAGAAACAGGATCACGCCAATGATCCAACGCAACACTCGTTGCGATGATGCCGGCACTTCGGCAATGACAGGCGCTGCTTTACCTTCCGAAGCGAGCAGATCTTCGAGTATCCTGAGATGTTGTCTCTGCTCCCGGGTGATTTCCAGCTTGGCCGAGAAGGTGGGCGGCTTTTTGATTTTGGCAATCTCTGGCTCGGCCAGCAAAACGCCGCGAAGCCCGGCCAGCGGACCGGTGTTGACGGCGACGCCTCGGCCAGCGCTCTCTGGCTCGCCTTCTTCGCCGGTATCGACGGGACGCATCGCTTGAAGCCAGTCGGGAAGTTCCGTGGGAGCGATTTCACTGTCTTCTTCTTCGCTTTCTGGAGCGGGTTCCTGATCTGTCTCGAAGAGATCGCCCAAATCTTGCGAGTCGAACATTTCATTTTCAAGGGCATCTTCGGCGAAGGGTGAGACCGATTCTTCGCCCGGAACAAGGTCCGTTTGTGCCTCTGTTCCGATTGATTTGAGCCAATCGGGCTCTTCAGCTTCGGGTTCGGGCAGGTCTTTTTCTTCTTCGTCTTCCTCGCCGCTGAGCCAGTCGGGGATATCCTCGTAAAGTTCGAGTGAATCTTCGACTTCCTCGTGAGGTCGGCCTATCGGCTTGGACCAATCGAACTCTTCTTCCTCTTCGGCTTCGGTGATGGAAGGCTCTTCCGACGTTGCAGACGGCTCACCTTCCGATTCCTCAGCCATGCTCGCAAGCCAATCCGGTAATTCCTCTTTTTCCCCGCCTTCAAAAGCTGGTGTTGCTCCGGGCGGAGGGGCGGGGGATTCTTTTGGGGAAATATCTTCCTCCGCTGCCCAGGTGGGGATGTCTCCCTCCTCGGCTGGCTCTTGCTCGCCGGGCAGGGCTTCTTCCTCCTCGTCGAGATCGCTGAGCCAATCGGGCAGGGCTTCTTCTCCGCTATCCGGGGGCTCCTCCTCGGGGCTTTCGCCCATCTCGGCTTCTGGCTGCTCATCGGTACCCCCCATTTCTCGAAGCCAGTCCGGTGTCTCATCTTCTTCATCGCTGGAGGGCGTCTCAACGCGGCTCTCAGGGCTTTCTGCCTCGGGTTGCTCACCTTCTTCTTCCATCTCGTTGAGCCAATCGGGGAGTTGGCCCTCATCCTCGTCGGAGGGCGTTTGGACGCGGCTTTCGAAAATATCCGGCTGGCTTTCTTCGTCTTCTCTCATCTCGCTTAGCCAGTCGGGGAATTGATCGCTTTCCTCGGCGCCTGGCGTTTCGACGCGACTATCCAGGAAATCCGGCTCGTCTTCATCTTCGTTGTATTGTCCCATTTCACCGAGTTGATCCAGCCAATCCGGTGGTTGATCTTCGGGATCGGATGGCGTTGCTCCCTGGGTGGGAGGCGGCTCAGTCTCTTCGTCCTGCTCATCCGCATCGAGGGAGTGCATTTGCTGCGCCCAATCGACTTCTTCTCTTTCGGGAGCGGAAGCGCCTTGATCAACGGGAGCCTGTGGCACGTCCGGTTCTGATTCTCGATTCCCTTCATCGTGCAGCCGGGCGAGCCATTCCGTTGCTTCGCCCTCGGCTGGGGACGCTTCCTCTTCCGCCCCCATGTCCCGGAGCCAATCGGGTAGTCCTGAATCGGAAGCGCTTCCCGGTGGGGAGATCAGGGGCTTTAACCGTGCCTGGCAATATTGGCAAACTTCGAGATGGTCTGGATTGGGTTTCCCGCACATTGGGCAGCGAATTTCAGCCATAGACTAACCCCTGTATGGGCGGTCGCTGCCCGTGAGAATACGAATGCCCGCCGCGATCGTCCCCAGGGCGATGCCCAGCAGAATGCCGCGGGCGCCTCCTGTGGTTGGAATCCGCATGATCCAATTGCGCGTGGTGGTTAAGATCGGAGCCAGGGCGGTTAGTTGAGGAATCGCGCCCGTGAGAAGGAAGAGCACAACGACGACGAAAACGATGGAGAGAAAATTGAGCCGTCGATAGAGCAGGCGCGCCGCTGCGTAGGTCAAGCTTACGGCCAGTATGGCGATGAGACTCTTTTCGATCGGTAGTTGGACGTAATTGAACAGCCATTGCGTGCGCTGAAAATTGGGCTCCTGATTGAGATAGGTGTTGCTAATATCATAGAAACCGACGCCCAGGGTGATCATCAGCGAGAGTAATAAGACAAAGCTGTAGCCGCTGTTGTCTCCCCGGTTGATTTTATAAAGATGGACGGAGGCCAAGTTGGCGATGCCGACCAGGAGCGCCACGGCGGCCCAAACGATGGCTCCCTGGAGCAAATAGTCGCGCAGAATACCCACGGTGGTGGCCTCACCGCTGACATTGGTGCCGAAAAAATAGCCTAATAAAACGACAATGCCAACGCCGATGGCGATTGCAGTTGAAACCGGGGATTTGAAGTTCAGCTTCATTGCAGCTCCCCGAGAAGATTGGTGACGATTTGGTCAAGCCCGACGATTTTGAGCACGCTGCCGACGAGGATAATGATCACCAGCAGCCAGCGGAGAACGTCTTGCGCCCGCAAACTGGCGAGGTGCATCAGCCCGGCGCGCAGATAGGCGCCACTGGCAAAGACTTCTTCGCCGATGAGCGGTTCCTGGGCGGTGGCATAGAGAATCGCCTGAGCGGGGAGGTTGTCCGTTCCTGCCAGGGTGAGGTCGCTGCTGCGCTCTCCGGCGTCGGCGATCAAAGCGACTTCGTTGCCGAAATTGCCGATCAAAATGTGCGTTTTGGTCTTTTCGTCTTGGATAATGGGAATGGTCCCTGCCGCGTAGGAAAGGGGGGTGAAACCGGTTAATTGTCCTGCGGTGGGTGTATACCGATCGCTGATCCCAATTTCTCGATAAGTGCCAATCAAGGTGTCCTGGGTCACAATCGCCAGGGATGCGTTGCCGGTGGTGACGGTGGGAGGCCTGTCACTTGTAGATGAGAGTTTGATCAACCGCTCTAGCACGCTGAGGGCGACAAAAGCGACCGCGCTTTCTGGCCCGGTGAGGTTACCGCGTCCAATGCTGAGATGCAGACGTGATCCGGATTCGACCGCTGATCCTATCGACCTTCTCAATTTGGTGAAAGCGGGGATGGCGCGCAGCTTTGGAAAAGGTTGTTCGCGACCCACAATGGCGAAGAGAATAATCAATCCAAAGAAGGCTAGCGTGAAGGCTAGGGCCAGAATGCCGGTGATCGTCAAGGCGACTTACCTCCGTTTGTCGGAAACTCGGTGGACAGCCCCCTGTTTTCTAAGAGGGCTGTGAAAGCGTGCATTTTTTCGGGGTCTTCCAAAACGTCGGCGAGGGCCTCTAGGTGTTCGCTGGGTACGAGATGTGCAAAAAGCGGCTGCCCGATATAGACAGCTTGGGCGCCCAAAAGGTGCAGCGGTCCAGTCGATTCCAAAATTGACGTGACCAGACTGTCTACCCCCCAACGTTGGAGGATATCGACCCACGTTTGCCAGATCTTCTGGTGGCTGTTCACATCATAAGTATAGCATAAATCTTAAAGCAGACGAGATGGAATAGCGTGGTACAATCCTGCCCATGAAACGTTGGCAATTCTGGCTTGGTGTCCTGATTAGTGTTGTTTTTCTCTATTTAGCCCTGCGCGGGTTGCACATCGGTGATGTTTGGGATATTTTGCAGGGGGGGCAATATTTTTGGCTGATTCCCGGGGTGGGATCCTATTTTGTCGCCGTATGGGCGCGGTCTTGGCGGTGGCGTTATCTCTTGCGCCCGGCGAAAGCGATTTCGACGAAGACCTTGTTCCCAATTGTGGCGATTGGCTACATGGGGAACAACGTCTATCCGGCGCGAGCGGGAGAAATTCTCCGCCCGGTGGTGTTGAAGCGGCGGGAGCAGGTTCCGATTTCGTTCTCTCTGGCGACAATCGTCGTGGAGCACGTCTTCGATGGCGTTGTCATGCTGTCGTTTGTGTTCCTCAATCTGCCCAGACTGGTCCGGGTGACAGCCGACTCCCGTTTTGTGGGCAGTATCCAGACGCTGGCCATTTGGGCTGCGGTTGCCTTCATTGGTGTTCTGGTCGTTTTCTTGCTGGCGGCGATGTTCCCCGCCGTCGCCGAGGGCGTCGTTCGATGGCTCGTGACCAGAATCATCCCGGAGCGTTTCCGCGACAAGTTTTTGGATGTTGTCCTCCGCTTTTTGGGCGGCTTGGAATCTCTAAGCTCTCCGCGGGAAGCCTTGATCGTCTTCTTCGCTTCCGCGGTGATTTGGCTGTTCGAATTAGGCAACTACTGGTTCGTGATGCAAGCCTTTGATTTTCGGGTCAGCTTCTTTGCCTTGATGCTGATGACCGGAATCGTCAACCTGGCCATCATGATTCCCTCCGCGCCGGGGCATGTGGGCACCTTTGATGCCCCAGGTATCGCCGTGCTCAAAGCCTTCGGCGTTGATCCAGCCATCGCTGCGGGTTACACGGTGGTGTTGCACCTGGCCCTCTGGGCGCCGATCACGGCATTGGGTGCCTATTATCTGGCCCGGGAAGGGATTCGTTGGAGCGGGCAACTTGAGTCCGCCGAGCAACTCGAGGAGGATGAGGAAATCTGATCTTCTTTCGCCTTCGGTATCATCCAAAAAAAAGCCCCTAAGGATGTTCACCTTAGGGGTTTTGAGTCTGCGTTTAAATGTTCTTCTCCATCGCTGCGCTTCTCAATGCTGAGAGTGTAGACCACGGATAGAGGCACCATCAGCGGTGAAAACTCAACTCAGTTCATGGTCCCGTTGCCAAACACGCCGATCCCCAAATTTAGTACCGCGGTTTGGTCGTCTTTTTGTCAATCGCCACTTTTTAGGGTATGATTGTAGCGACTGTGCCTCTGAATGCTATCACCATGCCCCGTTCATCGAAAACGGCAGGTGCAAGCCTGTCATTATGGCCGAAACTATGTTTGAATCGATCAACTCTCTTGACCCTTGGTTGCTGGCGATCATAACCGGTGTGAGTTTGCTTTTGGCGCTTGTTGCCATCCTTTACATCTTCCTCTCGCGCAAGAAGTCCCAACCGCAGAAAAAGGGTTCGCCCGCTAAAAAGAAACAGCAGACACGAAAAGCGAAGCGACGCCAGGAGTTTGCCAGGGAATTGACCCAACAATTGACTTCGCGCCGTTTGCGCGAGGTTTATACATTGCTCAATGAACTAACCTCAACGCTCAACTATCAACGCGTCTTGGATAAAGCGCTTGACCTCAGCATACAGGCTTTGACATCGTATGATGATCCCGAAGACCGGTTGGTCGGCATTGTGTTGTTGTTCAGCGAAGGCGAAAAAGAATCGCCGGAATTATATGTTGGCTCCTCCCGCCGTTTGACACCCGCCGATTATCCTCAAACGTTCCCGGCCTCGAAAGGGTTGTTGCAAAAAGTGATCGATGAGGGCGATCCGATCTTGATCCACGATGTCGCTAGTGACCCGGAATTGGGGCGATTGATCGCCCTGCAAACCTGCCGGGATGCTTATTGCCTTCCCTTACGCCAGGGTATCGACACCTATGGGGTTATCTTGTTTGCCCATCCCAAAGAGAACTTTTTCAATTCGGCCAATCGAGAAATCCTCAACATCATCGCCAAGGGAGTTGGAACCGCGATCCAAAACGCGAACCTTTACCAGGAACTGAAGCAAGAAAAAGAACGCATGATGGAGGTTCAGGAAGAAGCGCGCAGCAAGCTGGCTCGTGACCTCCATGACGGCCCGGCCCAATCGATCGCCGCAATTGCGATGCGGGTCAATTTTGCCCGCCGTTTATTAGAACGGGATCAAGGTGCGGCCGTCGATGAATTGTATAAAATCGAAGATTTTGCCCGGCGGACGACAAAAGAAATCCGCCATATGCTTTTTACCTTGCGCCCTCTCGTTTTAGAGGCAGAAGGTCTTGTAGCCGCGTTGGAGGCTATGGTCGAAAAGATGAAAGAGACCTACGATCAAAATGTTGTCCTCGACATTGGCGAAGATGTTGTTTCCAAGCTAGATATGGACAAACAAGGAGTGCTCTTTTTCATCATTGAGGAGGCGGTCAATAACGCTCGTAAGCACGCCGAGGCTGACCATATTTGGGTTCGTTTGAAGCAGCTCCAAAAAGACTTGGCCTTGCTCGCCATTGAGGATGACGGCATCGGTTTCGATGTCGAGAGAGTCAAAGCTTCTTACGAGCACAGCGGTAGTCTGGGGATGATCAATCTGCGCGAACGCACCGAGTTGATCAGTGGCGTTATGCGGATCGATTCCTCGCCGGGAGATGGTGCCTCCATCCAAGTGGCGATCCCCTTGACCGAAGACGCCGTTGACCGTATCCGTCACAGCGTGTAACCACGCCGCGACTTGTTGCCAAGAACATTTCACAAGCGGACGCTAGGGGGTGGGAGCATCCGTCCCTGCTGATCAAATCAGGAGATTTTCATGCCCGTTGTTTCCGATCTATATTATTACGAACACCGCGGGGGCAAGCCGGATCATCCTCCCGTGGTGTTGATTCATGGAGCCGGGGGTACCCACTTGCATTGGCCTGCCCAAATCCGCAGGCTGGGCAAATACCGTGTCTATGCCATTGATCTGCCCGGTCATGGTAAATCTCCCGGGCGGGGACGACAGTCTATCGAAGCGTATGCTCATGCAATTGGCAATTGGATGCAAGCGATGGAGTTGCCCAAAGCTGTTTTCGTGGGCCATTCGATGGGAGGCGCCATTGCCTTGAAGCTGGGGATTCGGAACCCCGGATGTGTCTTGGGGCTGGGGTTGGTGGGCACCGGGGCGCGCTTGAAGGTTGATCCCGTTATTTTAGAAGATACGGCCATGCCGGTGACCTTCAACGCCGCCATCGAGACGATCGCCGAACGGGCCTTTAGCCCCGATACCGATCCCCATGTGGTCAACTTGGCAGCCGAGCGCATGTCCGAAATTCGCCCCTCGGTGCTCCATGGCGACTTGATCGCCAGTGACGGCTTTGATGAAACGGATGCGCTGGGCGAAATTCGTGTGCCAACTTGCGTAATTTGCGGACAGGATGATCGAATCACCCCGCCGCGTTTTTCCCAATATCTGGCCGATCACATTGCCAAAGCCGAATTGCACATTCTGCCCGGCGCAGGGCATATGATCATGATCGAGAAGCCGGACGAAGTCGCCGAAGTGTTGGGAGATTTTCTGACCGTGGTTCCCTATCCCAGTTGACACTGACGCCGCTCGCTCTATTTGATCGGTGCGCACCTCTCGCCGAATCCGGTTTTAGCGAGAGCATATTTCGCGGTACAATCCCTCTCTGTTGAAAAACGTGTGGAAAAATCACCTCTTGGAGTGTGGATGAAGAAACGAATAATTGATTATTTGTATTTGTTTGGATTTGCCGGCTTGATTGTGGCGTTGGATCAGTGGACGAAGTCGATCGTGCGCCAACATCTCGTTCTTGGCTCGACATGGGCTCCCTGGGGCTGGCTGGAGCCTTATGCCCGGTTCGTCCATTGGCAAAATACCGGGGCCGCATTTGGGATTGGGCAAAATCTGAGCCTGGTATTTATGTTGTTGACCGTTGTGGTCGTTGTGCTGATTATTTATTACTATCCCAGCATTCCCCGCCAGGAATGGCCTTTGCGCATCGCCCTGATCTTGCAGCTTGGTGGAGCGGTCGGCAATTTGATCGACCGTTTAATCCAGGATGGCTCGGTGACCGATTTCATTTCTATTGGCAGGTTCCCGGTTTTCAACGTCGCCGACGCGTCTATTTCGATTGGGGTGGCTGTGTTGGTGGTTGGGATGTGGATTCAAGAAAGAAAAGCGGAATCAGCTTCGGACGAGTCCGAAGCACAGGCCTCGGAACCGGATTCCTCTCTAAGTGTAGAAAATCTCCAAGGTGAGTAGTCAACATTTCGAATTCGTCTTCGAGCAAGATACTTCTCAACGGCTGGATAAGTTCTTGGTTGCTTGTCTGCCCGACTTTTCCCGATCGCGCTTGCAAGCGTTGATCAAGGGTGGTCACGTCAAGGTGGATGGGGAGATTCCCTCCAAGGCGGGCGTTTCTGTGACCAAGGGGACCAAGATCGATGTCGACGTGCCCCCACCGGCGCCCAGCCGGCTCGAGCCCGAGGCCGTTCCCCTGGATGTTTTATTTGAAAACGACGATGTCTTGGTAATCAACAAACCGGCTGGTATGGTGGTTCATCCCGCCCCCGGACATCCGGATGGCACCCTGGTGCATGCTGTGCTCGCCCACGCGCCGGAGATCGAGGGGGTTGGCGGCAAAAGACGGCCCGGCGTCG
>CAZXXW010000033.1:0-25383 GCA_964644835.1 uncultured Anaerolineales bacterium | reverse complement strand
AAAAAAAAGGAGAAACATGTTGAAAAGAAATCAACTTATCGCTCTCGGTGTGATCGTTCTGCTTGGGCTTCTTAGCCTCTGGGGATACTCGCTGGCCAAAGCGCGGCCAGTTCAGCAGGAAACCCCACCGGCGAGTGAAAGCACAGTGTCGGTCTCGGGAACGGGCCAAGTTCAGGCCGAGCCCGATCGAGCAATCATCCGGTTGGGCGTCGAAACCCAAGCGGAGACGGCAGAAGAAGCGCTTGCACAGAATAGCACCCAGATGCAATCCTTGTTGGATGCTCTCAGAGCGGCCGGGATTGCGTCTGAAAACATCCAGACCCAGTCTGTTCGGTTGATGCCTCGTTACGAATTTAGCGAAGAAGACAAGAGCCGCACGCTTGTTGGCTATACGGCGGCTAACTTTGTGCGCGTTCAAACGGACCAGCTTGATTCGTTGGGTGTCCTGTTGGATGAGGCTGTTAGCGCCGGAGCGACCACCATCGAAAATGTCAGTTTTGCCGTCAGCGACCAGACAGAATTCGTCGATCAGGCTCGCCAGGCGGCGGTGGAGGACGCCCGTTACAAAGCCGAGCAATTGGCCGAGCTTACCAGCGCCGAATTAGGGCCTGTTTTGCAGATCAGCGAGTCCAGCGACATGCCCCGGCCTGTGCGCCGGGAGGCCGAGGTGATGGAAGAAGCGGCCGCTGTCCCGATCGAGCCGGGCACCGAGAACATCCAAATCAGCGTTCAGATTACCTGGTCGTTGATCACGGGCGAATGAAGAGCGATTCTCGAAACGAGAAGAATCCCTTATTTGCAAAGAGCCGTAATCGGTAATACAAGTAACAAGTTGCTCGCTAAAAGATCAAATTTGATCACTAGAAATTTTCCGATTGGAGGAAAACAATAATGAAAGTTCAGACCAAGACTTCGACTTATCTTGAAAAGATGAAGATATTTCTATTCCTGGCACTTCTTGTCGCCCTTGTATGGTCCTTTTTGAATGTCAGCCCCGCCTTTGCGGATGGCTATGGCTTTCTGGGCCAATCTAATCGTTTCTACCTGCGGGGCGATGTGGTCTCTGCCGGTGTTGGCTTGAGAGGGGTGGGCAGGGGCGATATCTTTCTCTCCGGGATTCCCGCCGGGGCCAGCGTCCATCGGGCCTATCTTTACTGGGCTACGCTGGGTTCGGTGAATACCTACAATGCTCCGACCCTCAACGGGACGCGCGTGCAGGGCGACTTGATCGGCAGGTCCGCAGATACCTGCTGGAATGTGCAGAACAATTTTGTCTTCCGCGCCGATGTCACCGAACTGGTTGATGGCAACGGCACTTACACGATCGCGGGTTTGCCCGATGACATCCTCGACGGCAACGATTCGCAGGGCGCTTCCCTGGTGGTGGTCTACCAAGACCCCGACGCGGGCTACCGCACAATCACAATCAAGGATGGCGCTGTGACACTCAACTTCGAGAAGAACACCCACACCACCGCCTTTTCAGGCTATGCCTTGTCGGAACCGCCGGTCGACGCCGATGTCACCTATCTGGTCGGCGACGGCCAAACGGAATACCTCACCCGGAACGTCACTTTCTACAACGAGGTGATTGCCCAAGATGCATTTACGGGTAACGATGGCGCCTATTGGGATACGCTCAGCTTCGATGTCTCTGAACTGATGGTTGGTTCTAGTGCCACTACCACAATTCACAATAATATTTCCGATGAAGAGGACAGTCCCGACTGTGTACTCTGGGTGGGTGCGCTTCTTTCGGTTAGCTCTCCCTCCCCAGAAGAAAGCGAGAACGAATTAGCTCTCTATGATGAGTTCGAGTTGTTTGGTGATGTGACCACATCGGGCGTCGGTCTGCGCGGCAGAGGCGAAGCTTCGATGCGCGTTTCCGGGATCCCCGCTGGCGCTGAAGTCGAGAGAGCTTACCTCTACTGGGCTACGATCGGTTCCAGCAGCAGGTTTATTTCGCCTCTTTTGAATAACGTTCCTGTCGATGGCGAGCATATTGCTACCTCTGATGATACTTGTTGGGGCGCTTTCAATAACTTTGTCTACCGGGCCGATGTCACTGAACTGGTTCATGGCAACGGTGCTTACTATATCGATGGCCTGCCCGACGATTTGCAAAGAAATGGCAATGATTCGCAGGGCGCCTCTTTGGTTATTTTATTCAGTGGCCCGGCCAATCAATTCCCGCGCCGCGAGATCACGATTCACGATGGCGCCGTAACCCTCGATTTCGAAACGCACACCTACGCTGATCGCTTCACCAACGTGGAGACGGATGATCCCACAACGGAAGCGCGCGTCACTTACCTGATCGGGGATGGCCAATCGAAGTGGGAGGCGGGCAGCGTTACGGTTAACGGTGAGCCGATCGCCTATAACGTCTTCACCGGGGTTGATGGTGATTATTGGGGCACCCTATCCTTCGATGTAACCGCTCTGGTCGAGGGGCCGACGGTGACAACGTTGATCGACAACAACATCCCTACAGATGATGAATCCCCGGATTGTCTCTTGTGGCCGGCCACCATTTTGACCGTGACCACACCCTGAGCGAATCCTGACGCACCAGAGACCCTTGCGAAGTCCCGAATCGCTCAAACCTAGAAAACAAGGATGACCCATGCCCCAACCAACAGATCAACGCAAAAAAACACCTGCCCCCTGGTCGCAAGAAGCCGATGTGATTTTAGATCAGCAAAATGTCGATCCCGGCCAGGGGTTGACCTCCCAAGAAGTCAAGGAGCGTCGCAGACGTTACGGCAATAACCGTTTGCGCACCCAGGGCAGAAGGAACGCCTGGCTGATTCTCTTAGAGCAGTTCAAAAACATCATCATCTGGCTGCTTCTGGCCTCATCGCTGCTCAGTTTTCTGTTTGGAGAATGGCTTGATGGTGTCGCCGTGCTCGTTGTGGTCGTGATCAATACGATGATCGGATTCTTTACCGAGTTGCGCGCCGTTCGCTCGATGGAAGCTCTTCGTGAGATGTCCCAGGTCGATGCCCGTGTGCGCCGGGACGGCAGCTTGCAAACGATACCAGCAGATCAGTTGGTCCCGGGCGACATCGTCGTCGTCGAGGGGGGTGATGTCGTCACCGCCGATATGCGCCTTTTCGAAGCGTCCAAATTGCAGGCCAATGAATCCGCTCTGACCGGCGAATCCGAGCCGGTCAGCAAACAAACCGAGCCGGTCGAAGAAGATCAGCCTTTGGCGGAGCGCGAAAACATGCTTTTCAAAGGGACGGCTGTCACCCGCGGCTCAGGTGCCGGTGTGGTCGTTTTTACCGGCATGGAGACGGAATTGGGCCAGATTTCGGAGCTGGTTGCCGAAGCCGAGGAGGAACACACCCCCCTGGAGAAGCGCCTCGATCAGTTGAGCGCCCAGTTGGTCTGGGTCACCCTGGGTATCATCGTTATCGTTGCGATCACTGGGATTCTGCGGGGCAGGGAATTCTTGTTGATGATCGAGACCGCCATCGCCCTGGCGGTCGCCGCGGTGCCGGAGGGTCTGCCTATTGTAGCAACCATCGCTCTAGCGCGCGGGATGCGCCGGATGGCTGAAAACAACGCTTTGATCAATCGCCTGGCCTCCGTGGAAACCTTGGGAGGCACCAATGTGATCTGCGCCGATAAGACCGGGACTCTGACAGAAAATCGGATGACGGTGAAAAAATATATTCTCGACAGCGGCGAGGTCAACGTCAGCGGGGAGGGGTTAGAAACGAAAGGCGATTTTTTCAAGGATGAGAACAAATTCGATCTCAAAGAGAATCCCGTCCTTGAAGAGGCTATCAAAGTTGGCGTTTTGTGCACCAACGCCGAACTCGATCGTGACAAAGATGGCGATATTGACGCAGTTGGTGAGCCGGTAGAAACGGCGCTCTTAATCGCCGGTTTGAAAGCTGATATGCAGCGCGACGATTTAACCGAAAGGATGCCAGAAGCTCGTGAGGTCGCCTTCGATCCCGAGGTCAAGATGATGGCAACCTATCACGAGCAGGATTCGGGTTATCTTGTTGCCGTCAAGGGAGCTCCGGAGGCTGTACTCGAAGCATCGTCCGATCTCAAGCGTGGTGATGGAGAACTTGTCTCCCTTGACGAATCTGATCGCCAGGAATGGCTCGATCAGAACGAGCGCCTCGCCTCGCAGGGCCTGCGTTTGTTGGCTTTGGCCACCAAGGAAGTCGGTTCCACCGATGTCGAGCCCTATGAAAATCTCACCTTTTTGGGGTTGGTTGCCTTGCTGGATCCGCCTCGTGAGGAAGTGAGGGATGCGATTCAAGATTGCAAGCGAGCGGGCATTCAGGTTGCTATGGTCACGGGCGATCAGGCTGTGACCGCCCAAAATATCGCTGAAGCCGTTGGCCTCACCGAAGGCAACGCCGATGTGGTTGCCGGACAAGAATTGCAAGATTCGGAGGAATTAAGCCAGGAAAAGCGAGACCGTTTTGTCAATGCACCCATTTTTGCCAGGGTCAGTCCCAAGCAGAAACTTGATTTGATTGCTGTTCATCAAGAGAAAGGCTCGATCGTGGCGATGACCGGCGACGGCGTCAACGACGCGCCGGCGCTGAAAAAGGCCGATATTGGTGTCGCCATGGGACAACGAGGCACCCAGGTCGCTCGAGAAGCCGCCGACATGGTCTTGGAAAATGATGCCTTTTCGAGCATCGTCCTGGCCGTCCGGCTGGGACGGGTGATCTTCAACAACATCCGCCGTTTTGTGCTCTACCTGATCTCATGCAATGTTAGTGAGATCCTGGTCGTCTTTTTGGCGACGATGGTCAATTTGCCCTTACCGATCCTGCCCTTGCAGATCCTGTTTCTCAACCTGGTCACCGACGTGTTCCCTGCCCTGGCATTGGGCGTGAGCAAGGGTGATCCCGCGGTGATGGAACATCCGCCCCGGGACCCGGACGAGGCCATTTTGATGCGCCGACACTGGCTCAGGATCGGTGGCTTTGCCTCCGTAATCACTTTTTCTGTTCTGGCGTCTTTGACATTGGCCCTCCAATGGCTCAATATGGATAACAACCAGGCCGTCACGATTTCGTTTTTGACGCTGGCATTTGCTCAATTGTGGCATGTTTTCAATATGCGTGACATTGGCTCTGACTTCATTGAAAACGACGTTTTCCAAAATCCTTACGTCTGGGGGGCGGTTATTTTGTGTATTTTCTTATTGCTTGCTGCTGTCTACCTGCCGCCGCTGGCCAATGTGCTCAACCTCGTCCACCCAGGATTGTCAGGTTGGGGACTCGTCTTGGGGCTGAGTGTGATCCCCTGGATCGTGGGCCAAATTTACAAAAGCAGAGCATCTCAATCGTAATCATCACCTATGGTCAAGAAATTTTTAAAATTTAACCAAAGAGAGGTCTTAAATAATGAATAAAAATACGAATGCTTTAGCCTTGGATGACTTGCGCCACAAATGTGATCCTTCCTGTTTTGATTTCGAAAGCACAGCCGATTTAGACTCGCTTGAAGAGGTCATCGGACAAAAACGGGCTGTCAAAGCGGTTGACTTTGGAATCAATATCGAGAGCCCCGGCTACCACATGTATGCGCTGGGACCGCCGGGGACGGGAAAATCGACCACCATCCGTAAATTCTTGGAACGCAAGAGCGCAGATCAACCTGTGCCGGATGACTGGTTGTATGTCAACAATTTCGAAGACCGGGATAAACCCAAAGCGCTACGGCTTCCGGCGGGGATGGGTTGCAAATTCGAAGAGGATATGGAAAGTTTGGTTGCCAATCTCGAAACCGAAATTCCAAATGCTTTCGAAAGTGAGGATTATGAAAAAGAACAAGAGAAAATCGAAAGGAAATTCCAGGAACGTCGCCAGAAGCACTTTGAGGAGTTAGAACAAAAAGCTCGCAAGCAAGGCTTTCGGCTTTTGCAGACCCCACGAGGGATTATATTAGCGCCGGTGATCGACGGTGAAGTGATCTCAAGCAATGAGCAATTCAATCAACTCGATCCCGAAAAAAGGGACGAGATCGAATCCCGCCAAGCCGAATTGCAAGAAGAGATGCGTGATACGCTACGTGAAATTCAGGATTTACAGCAGGAAGCGAAAGAAGAGATCCGCGAACTCGATCAACAAGTCGTCGGCTACGCTGTTGAGCACATCATCGACAAATTGAAGGAGAAATATTCCGAGCATGAGAATGTCGTTGAGTTTTTAGAAGCGGTCCGTGAAGATATTCTCAAGAACGTCGATGCTTTCAAAAAAGCCCAACAGATGGAGCAAGCCCAGCAAGCGATCCCTTTTTTGCAGGGACAACAAAGAGGCCAACCGAATTTTGATACATATCGCGCCAATCTGATCGTCGATAATTGTGAGACGGAAGGCGCTCCCTTGATTTTGGAAAGCAACCCCACCCATGCGAACCTGCTCGGCCGCATCGAGCACCAGGCCCGGATGGGGGCGTTGGTGACCAACTTTCAGATGATCAAGGCCGGGGCGCTCCATCGGGCGAACGGCGGCTATTTGATGGTCGAAGCGAGAGAAATTCTGACCAAACCCCTCGCCTGGGAAGGGCTGAAACGAGCCCTCAAAGACAACGAAATCAAAATTGAATCCTTATACCAGGCCTTGGGCGCGATTTCGACCCGCACCCTGGAGCCGGAGCCGATCCCCTTGGATATCAAGGTGGTTGTGACCGGTAATCCGATGATCTATTACTTGCTCTACAATCTGGATGAAGATTTCAGGGAGCTTTTCAAAGTCAAGGCCGATTTTGGTCTCCAAATGGATTGGACCGACGAGGCCTTGCAGCAATACGCCCAATTTATCGGCACGATCGTAGACGAAGAAGAACTGACCCATTTTTCCCCTTCCGGAACAGCCAGACTGATCGAAGAAAGCGCTCGCCTCGTCAGCGATAAAGAGAAATTAGCGACAAAATTTGGCGATATCGTCGATTTGATTCGTGAGGCCAGTTATTGGGCCAATCAAAATGGAAACGATCTTGTCCAGGCTGAGGATGTCAAAAAGGCGATCGACGAGCAGATCTACCGCGCCAATCGCCTCGAAGAGCGCATCCAGGAGTTGATCGAAGACGAAGTCATCTTGATCGATACCGAGGGCGAAATCACCGGTCAGGTCAATGGGATCTCGATTTTGCCGTTGGGCGATTACTCCTTTGGCAAGCCTTCCCGAATCACGGCCCGCACCCACGTGGGCAAGTCGGGTGTGGTCAACATCGACCGGGAAACCGAACTCGGCGGCCGCATTCACAACAAAGGCGTGATGATTTTGAGCGGTTATCTTGGCGGCAAGTTCGCTCAGGATTACCCCCTGGCGTTTTCGGCGAGCATCACCTTCGAGCAGCTCTACGAAGAGGTCGAGGGCGACAGCGCCTCGTCTGCCGAGTTGTATGCCTTGTTGTCCAGTTTGTCGGGCTATCCGCTCCGGCAGGAACTAGCCGTGACCGGATCGGTCAACCAGCGGGGCCAAGTTCAGGCCATCGGTGGAGTCAATCACAAGATCGAGGGGTTCTTCGATGTCTGCAAAATGAAAGGCCTCACCGGCGAGCAAGGCGTGATCATCCCTCAGGCGAATGTCAAACACCTGATGTTACGAGAAGATGTCATCGAAGCTGTTGAGGCAGGGGAGTTTCACATCTACGCCGTCTCGACGATCGGGGAAGGCATCGAAATTCTCACAGGCGTGCCTGTTGGCGAACGCCAAGATGATGGCAGCTATCCCGAAGAGACCGTCTTTCACGCTGTCCAGGCCCGTCTGAAGGAATTGGCCGAAAAAGTGCAGGCGTTTGGCAAATCCGATCAAGCCGAACAGGAGTAATCTTTTCCTAATATGAATATCGATAACTCCGAGAAGAAAGATCTAAGAGAGCGCTTAACCAGTAATCGAGCCCCCGGTTGCAGCCTTTTCGGGATGAGCATCTGGCTGATCTTGCTCGTGGTCGCTTCGTTGTGGGTTGTCGGTGTCTTCGACAGAGGTCAGGCCGTCGAGATCAGTTACAGCGCTTTTCGCCAGCAGGTAGAAGAGGGCAATGTCGCTCGTGTCACCGTCACCGGCGAGCAGATTCAAGGTGAGTTGAAAGAACCTGCCGAAAAACAAGTCGATGATGAAACCGTCTCGTACACGGACTTCAACACCCATCTCCCCTCGTTCGGCGATGAAGAGTTGCTCACCTTGCTCGAAGAGCAGGGCGTAGAAGTCCAAACCGAACCCCAGTCCGACTTTTCCTGGACGACGCTGTTGATCAATGCTCTGCCCATCCTGGTGCTGCTTGGGCTGGGATACTTGATGGCCAGCCGGATGCGCAGTCAGGGCCGCAATATCTTCTCTGTGGGGAGCAGCCAGGCTGAACTTTATGACCGGGAGGAAGAGGAGCTGACTACCTTCGACGATGTCGCCGGGAGCCAGGAGGTCAAAACCGAGTTGCGTGAGATCATCGAATTTCTCAAACATCCGGAACGTTTCCGGGCTTTGGGAGGGGAGATGCCCCGCGGGGTCTTGCTGGTTGGCCCTCCCGGAACGGGCAAAACCCTCTTGGCCCGGGCCGTTGCCGGGGAGGCAGAGGTGCCGTTCTACAGCATTACCGGCTCGAATTTCATGGAGATGTTCGTCGGCGTGGGGGCCTCCCGGGTCAGAAATATGTTCGAGGATGCCAAAGGATCATCGCCATCGATCATCTTTATCGACGAGCTCGATTCGATCGGCCGCCAGCGCGGAACCGGCCTGGGGGGCGGGCATGACGAGCGAGAACAGACCCTCAACCAGTTGCTCTCGGAGATGGACGGGTTCGAGGTCAATGAGGGTGTGGTGGTGATGGCTGCCACCAACCGGCCCGATATTCTCGACCCCGCTTTGCTGCGACCGGGACGCTTCGATCGCCGCATCACGGTGAAGCTGCCGACGAAGCACGATCGGGAAAAAATTCTCGAAATTCATGCCCAGGACAAACCCCTGGCGGAGGGTCTCGATTTGGAGAGGGTCGCCCAGGGTACGCCGGGCTTCAGCGGCGCCGATTTAGAGAACCTGCTCAATGAGGCCGCCCTGCTGGCAGCCCGCAAAGAGAAAGACGAGATCGAATATGAGGATATCGAGCAGGCCCGCGACAAGGTGATGATGGGCTTGAAGCGCAAGAATTTAGCCCTCGGCGAAGAGGAATGCCGCCTCCTGGCCTACCACGAGGGCGGCCATGCGATTGTCGCCGCACTCTTGCCCCACGCTGATTCTGTCCATAAGGTTACCATCGTGCCCCGCGGCCGGGCGATGGGCGTGACGCAACAATTTCCAGAGAAGGACAAGTACATTTACAAGCGCGAATATATGCTCGATCGCCTGGCTGTGATGATGGGCGGCCGCGCCGCTGAAAAATTGGTCTTCGAATCAACGACCAGTGGCGCGGAAAACGACCTCAAGCAGGCGACCCAATTAGCCCGCAGGATGGTGCTCGATTGGGGCATGAGCGAAGAAATGGGTCCTTTGGCATTTGGCGGCGAGAGTGACGAGGTTTTTCTGGGACAGGAAATTGCCCAGCGCCGCTCCTACAGCGAAAAGACCGCTCGCCAGATCGACCTGGAAATCAAGCAAATTGTTGAAAATGCCTATGAGCGCGCCAGCGAAACGCTCCAGGAACATCGCGATCACCTTGACCGCTTGGCAGAGATTCTCCTCGAGCGGGAGGAAATCCCGGGAGAGGAAGTGCTTTCATTGGTCGGAGAATCCGAAGAAGACGAATCATCCTCCGATGAAAATCAGGATGATTGAGAGTATGGATGAGTTTTGATGCCAGAACTTCCCGATGTCGAAGTGCTCAGACGATATGTCGATTCCACCGCGCTCCACAAGGAGATCGAATCCGTAGAAGTCGAAGACGAAACCGTTTTGAAGGGGATCACGCCACAGCAACTCGGTCGCAAGCTGGTCGGTAAACGCTTTCTTGAAACCCGACGGCATGGCAAATTTCTCTTTGCCCGCTTAGACGAGACGACCGATTGGTTGGTCTTGCATTTTGGGATGACCGGCGATTTGAAATATTACCAGCTACCTGACGAAAAGCCGGCGTACGAGTTGGTCGCCATCCATTTCCGCAATGGCTACACCCTGGGCTATGTGATGATTCGAAAACTGGGCGAGATTCGCCTGGTCTCTGATGTGGGCGATTTCATTGATGGGCGTGATTTTGGCCCGGACGTTTTTTCCGATGCCTTCTCGTTCGCCAAGTTCAAAGAGCTTCTGGAGGGACGCCGCGGCATGATCAAATCGGCGTTGATGAACCAGGGCATCATGACCGGGATTGGCAATGTCTATTCGGATGAAATTCTCTTTCAGGCCGGCATCCATCCGAAGGCCAAAGTGAATAATCTGGACCAAGAGGACTTGCGCCAAATCTACAATCAGATAGAGCGCGTCTTGAAGATGGCCGTCAAGCACCAGGCCGAGCCAGGTGACTTTCCCGAGGGGTATATCACCCCGTTACGGGGGGAGGAAGGTGCAGAATGCCCCGGCTGTTCCGGCACGCTGGAGCGGATCGAGGTCTCCGGGCGGGGCGGGTATTACTGCCCCAATTGTCAGACCAAGCCGGAGGGAGGAGGCTCTTCGGGATGAACAACGCCGCGATCAACATCGGCACCTCCGGTTGGCATTACAAACATTGGTCCGGAACGTTTTATCCCGCCAATCTTGCTATGGATGAATTTCTGGACTATTACCGCAAACAGTTCCAGACCGTCGAGATCAACAACTCGTTTTATCAATTGCCCGAAGCGGATACCTTTGAAGCATGGCGTCAAAATGTGCCTGAGGATTTCATCTTCGCTGTCAAGGCGAATCGCTATATCACCCACATGAAGAATCTCAAAGACGCTCAGGAGGCCGTCGACAATTTTCTAGAACGGGCAGCGATCCTGGATGATCGATTGGGGCCGATCTTGTTTCAGCTTCCGCCGAAGTGGGACCTGAACCTGGAGCGCTTGCGAACCTTTCTGCAGATTTTGCCGCAGGATTTCCGGTATACCTTCGAGTTTCGCGATCCGCGCTGGTTCGATGATGATGTCTTTGCTCTTTTGCGGCAACACCAAGCAGCCTTTTGCATTTACCATCTCAAGGGCCGTCTCTCGCCTCGTGAGGTGACCGGGGATTTTGTTTACATTCGCCTGCACGGCCCGCTGGAAGAGGCCTATCAAGGCAAGTATGGCAAGGATCAACTGGCAGGCTGGGCCGGAGCGATTTCCACCTGGGCGCGCCAAGGCACAGATGTGTACTGCTATTTTGATAATGACATGGAAGGTTTTGCGGCTGAAAACGCCGCCGAGTTAAAGAGAATGTTGCAGGATGGGTGAAATGTTGCACATATCACCGGGAGAAGAAACGATCGAGAAAGAGAGGAGAACAAGATGCTCCGAAGTGTAAGGAAAATGCTAGATATTGACATCAAAGCGACAGATGGAGAAATTGGCCATGCAGAAGATTTTTTCTTCGATTGCCCTCAATGGGCTTTGCGTTACATGGTCGTCGATACCGGCCCCTGGATCTTGGGACGCCAGGTGTTGATCTCCGTTTACGAGTTAGGGGAACCTGACTGGGAGGAGGGGCAGATTCCCGTATCGCTGAACAAAGCCCAGATCAAGGGCAGTCCCGATATCGGTGGTGTCGAAGCCTTGACGCGAGATCACGAGGTCGAGTTGCATGACTATTATGGATGGCATCGCTACTGGCTGGACGAAAAGTGGGCGCCCATCAGGGGATATTCGCCCTCCGCTCCCTCCTCGGAGATGCCCGAAGCGCCTCAGCGTCAATATGCTGTCGAGAAGGAGGCCGATCGCGCCGGAGAACCCAGCGAAACGGTTCAACAGACCGGCCCTCATCTGCGCAAAACGAGCGAAATGATGGGATACACGGTTCAAGCCCGGGACGGTGTCGCCGGTTTTGTCGCTGACTTCCTGGTGGATGATCAGACCTGGGAGATAGACTATCTGATTGTCGATACCGGGGTGTGGCTGCAAAACCGGATGGTGATGTTCGCTCCGGCATGGACGGAGACGATCGATTACGATGATGGCATCCTCATGATCGATCTCTCTCGCGAAACGATCAAGAACAGCCCTGAGTACGATCCCGGACAGCCTGTTACGCGGCAAGGCGAACAAAATTTGTATGATCATTATGGTTATACCTATGAAAGTGAAGAGCAAGTTAATCGAAACGACAATAGAAAGGAGAAACAATGAATTACGATCAGTTTGTTGGACAAGTACAGCATCGCGCCAGAATGGCTTCAACAGATGAGGCCGTTCATATCATTCGCAACACCCTGCAAGCGCTCGGTGAGCGTCTCTACGGTGGTGAGGTCGATGATCTGGCTGCACAATTGCCCGAGGAGGTCGGTCTCTATCTCAAATCGGCAGAAAAAAAGGAACAATACACTGTGAAGGAATTTCTAGAGCGTGTCGCCGAATTGGAAAAGGCCGATTATCCCCAGGCTGTGCATCATGCCCGCGCTGTGATCGCAACCGTGCAAGAAGCGATCACAGAAGGTGAGTTGGAAGATCTGCTCGAGCAGCTCCCCGGGGAATATGAAGCCCTGTTTGCCGCCGGAAGTGAAGGCGAGTTCAATCTCCCGGCCTAGCAGCTTTTTGACCGAGTGAGATGTTGTTCAAGATTGCTATCAAGCCCCAAGCCTGAAGGTGCTTGCCGATTGCACAGAGTGCAGAGCGAGCATCTGCTTTTGAGAGGATGAATGTTTCCGCAAAACGTTACGCCCTGTTTGGGGGACTCTGTGTACCGGCGGAGTACCCGTCTTGGGGCAATCTTTGCGATCATCGATGAGCAACTCTTGATGGCAAACTGTTTCACCGACCCAAAGGAGCAAAAACGATGATTCCGTCGCCGCTGCAAGATATGCTCAATGGTCATTTTGATGGCCAGGCATTCTTTACACCGGAGTGGTTTTCTCGTAACGCTGATCGGCAAGTCGAATCGCCGCATGGCAGGTTGTTGCTGGCAAGTTGCCGCTCCAGCGATTATTTCGCGCGCCAGGTTGTCGAGCAGTATCAGCGCTTCCTCGACCAGGCCGGCAGTCGTGCCGAACTGCTTTTCTTGGATGAGATTGATTTCAAATTTTCTGACGGCGAAACCTGCGTGCGCCTGGATGTGGACGTCAGCGGCAACGACGTGTTCGTCTTCCAGGCTCTCCAAGACCCGCGATCAGACCGAACGGTCGATGAAAACACGATCGCCTTGCTAACCGCAGTGCGGGCGATGCGCGAATGGGGCGCCAACCGGGTTACGGCTGTGGTGCCGTATCTGGCCTATGCCCGTCAAGAGAAACCGACCAAGTTCAAACGCGAACCGACCACCGCCAAGTTGTTGGCCGATTTGTTGATCAGCGCTGGGATCGACCGGGTGCTAACCTTTGACCCCCACTTCGACACGATCCACGGTTTCTACCGACATGTGCCTGTCAACAGCATCACGTCGCTGAAGATTTTCGAGAAGGTTTTCGAAGACTTCCGCCAACAAGAAGACTTGATCGTCGTGGCACCGGATGCAGGCGTTTCCAAGTTGGTGACCTATTTTAGCCGCCAGTTGAAGTTGAAGAGCGCTGTGGCCTCGAAATATCGCCCCCAGCCGGAGGAGGCCGCCATCGCGGAAGTGATCGGCGATTTTGAGGACAAGAGCCGCGCTCTGCTGTTGGACGATATGATCAGCACCGGTGGAACGATCTACGCGTTGGCGAACAAGCTGGTCGAAGAAAAAGGGATCGAGTCGCTCTGCGTCGGCGTTTCACACAATCTATGCCAGCAAGAAGCGCTCGAACGGATGCGTGACCTGCACGACCGCGGCATTCTCCGCCGGTTGATTGTGACGAACAGCATCCCTCAGAGCGATGCCTTTTTAGAGTTGCCTTTTATCGAAACCGTTGATCTCTCCGAAATTTTTACCCACCTGATTAACCGGATTCATTACAACCGCTCTCTGGCAGAGTTGTTGTAGGGTTTATGAAATTGACGTTTTTAGGCACCCGCGGCAATATTGATGCCCGAACGCGGCGCCATCGGATGCATAGTTCCCTTTTGGTTTCGTATTATCACAACAGCGTGATGATCGACTGTGGTGAAGACTGGCTTGGCAAGCTGGATGGTCTCAACATGGATGCGGTCGTGATTACCCATGCCCATCCTGACCACGCCTTTGGCTTGCAGGAGGGCGCGCCCTGCCCGGTGTATGCCACCCCGGAGAGCTGGGAAGACCTTGGCGATTATCCTATCGATGAGAAACGGGAAATTATGTCCCGACGACCTGAAAAAATCGCCGGAATCCGTTTTGAAGCTTTCCTGGTCGATCATTCCACGATTGCCCCTGCGGTTGGATACCGGGTCAGCGCCGGCGAGGTGACGATTTTCTATGTGCCCGATGTGGTTTATATCCCCGAGCGCGCCGAAGCGTTTTCCAGGGCAAGTGTCTATGTTGGGGATGGTGCCACCCTGACGCGCTCGATGGTCCGAAAACCGGGCGAGGAGTTGATCGGCCACACGCCGGTGCGCACCCAGCTTACCTGGTGCCAGAAAGAGGGTGTCCCCAAGATGATTGTCACCCATTGCGGCTCGGAGATCGTTGAAGGAGATGAGCGCAAATTAGGCGCCGAGCTTCGCCAGATGGCCGAGGAGCGCGGGGTAAAAGCTCAAATTGCTTATGACTCATTGGAAGTTATTTTGCGTTAGAGAAGGAGGTCAGAGATGATATTTCAGAATCGTAGAGAGGCCGGACGAGAACTGGCCAAAAAATTGAGTGATTATGCTGATCAAGACGATGTGATTGTGCTTGGCCTGGCCAGGGGTGGGCTTCCCGTCGCCGACGAAGTGGCCAAAGCCATGGATGCACCCCTGGATGTCTTTCTGGTTCAGAAGCTGGGCATGCCCGACAGGGAGGAGTTGGCCATGGGAGCGATTGCCTCAGGGGGCGCGCGCGTTCTTAATCAGGACGTCATCGCCCGGGCCAATGTCAGCGATGAAAAAATCGAACAAGTCGCCCAAGAGGAAAAAGAAGAGTTAGAACGCCGGGAGCAAGCTTATCGTGGCGACCGCGAGCGCCTTGATCTTGAGGACAAGATCGTCGTTCTCGTGGATGATGGCCTTGCCACCGGCGCGAGTATGCGCGCTGCGGTGGATGCTGTCAAAGCCGGCCAGCCAAAGAAGGTCGTCGTCGCCGTGCCGACTGCCTCGGCGGAGGCCTGTCATGACTTGGAAGGGCGTGTCGATGATGCCGTTTGCGCTCAGACGCCGAGTCCGTTTTTCGGCGTGGGGGCCTGGTACAAACAATTCTCCCAGGTCAATGATCAAGAAGTGCGTCAAATCTTGGAAGATTCCCGCCAAAGCTGAGCGATCGAATCTCCAGATATATCTTAATTTATACCTCTAACCTATATAGAGGCCTATAGACGCCGACATGTCTGGAAGATTACACTACAGAGTGAGGGATGGTTTCTCAATGCTGTGTGTATCAGAGCGAATCGAAAGGTTGAACCCCGAGAGCGCAGCGCACACTGTCCCCAAGCATTCGTCTTTGCAAATCGATTAAGTTTCAGATGAAAGGGAAAGGTGGCTAAAGTGACAAGAGTAGCGATTAATGGACTAGGAAGAATCGGAAGAGCGACGTTGAAGATCCTGCTCGACACCCCAGAGGTCGAGTTGGTTGCCATCAACGACATCGCCCCTTTGGATAATTTGATTTACCTGCTCAAATTCGACACGGTCTACGGTCGGTATGAAAAGAGCGTGGAGAACAAGAATGGCAACCTGGTTGTCGACGGGCAGGAATTAGAGTTTTTCAGCGAGAAAGACCCTGCCCATCTTCCCTGGGATGAACTGGACATTGACATTGCCCTGGAATGCACAGGTATTTTTACCAACCAGGAGGGCCTGGAAAAGCATCTTCAAGCGGGCGCTGAATACGCCGTTCTTTCCGCCCCGGCTAAGAGCGAGGGAGTTCCCACCATAGTACACGGAGTCAACGTGCCTCACCAAGAGGCGCGAGTGATCTCCTGTGCAAGCTGCACGACCAATTGCATCACGCCCGTTGTCGAGGTGATGACGCGTAGGATCGGGGTCAAGAAAGCGATCATGACCACCATTCACGCCTACACCTCCAGCCAGAGCATCGTCGATGCACCCAGCAAGAAGATCCGCCGGGGCAGGGCCGGAGCGGCCAACTTTGTGCCCACGTCGACAGGCGCGGCCATCGCCACGACCAAAGTCCTTCCTGAACTTGAAGGGCGCTTTGATGGCGTCGCCGTGCGCGGGCCGATTCCGGTCGGCTCCATCGCCGATATGGTCTTTGTGACCGAGCGAGAAACAACCGTCGAGGAAGTCAACCGAATTTTCCGCGAAGAATCCGAGAGCGAGAAATACGCCGGGATTCTGGATGTCAGCGACGAGGAATTGGTCTCGTCCGACATCATCAAGGAGCCGAGAGCTTCGATCGTCGATCTGCCGATGACGCAGGTGGTTGACGGAAACTTGGTCAAGGTGATGAGTTGGTACGATAACGAGTGGGGCTTCACCAGCCAGATGATCCGAGAAGTTTTGCGGATCGCAGAAGAAATGTCCTCATAGCGTCGAATCACTTGGAAATTCTGTGATCTTTAACAGGTCCTTGTCTCTGGCTGCGCTCCGAGGAGTGAGACGCCACCATGCCTGAGCAACCCAGCAACGAAGAGATCGCCAATGTCTTGGAGAGCATCGCGGACTTTCTGGAAGGGGATGAGCTATGAATCCGGAAAAACTCAGCGTGGTGCCGATTGGCTCTGTTCCCGACGATCTCTTGAATTGGCTTGATGATCGACTGGAAGATATCTTGGATGTTGATACCGTTGTTGAGGAGCAAATCCCCTTGCCGGAAGAGGGCTTCGATCCCGACCGGGACCAGTATGTTGGTGGGGCGATGTTCAAAGCCCTGAGGAGACGTTCTGACCCCCAAGCAGATCGAGCCCTCGGGTTGACGCCGGAGGATTGTTATGCTTCCGATTTGAATTTCGTCTTTGGTCAGGCTAATATGCGCACCGGGTTGGCCTTTGTTGCCCTGCCACGCTTACGCCCATCGTTCTACGGACTATCCCCAGACCGGGAGCTTTTTCGAAAACGGGTACTCAAGGAGTGTATCCACGAATTGGGGCATACCTTGGGCTGGATGCATTGTCAGAATCCCCGCTGCGTGATGCATTTTTCCAATCGGTTACAAGATACCGATGTCAAAGATGTTGATTTTTGTTTGCGTTGCCAGGCATTGTTAGCCTAATGGCTGCTAGAAATCGAGGCGAATCTATGTTCAAAGATAGAAAAGATGCCGGTAAACAATTAGCTCAAGCGTTGGAGTCGTATCAGGATGAGAATGTGTTGGTCTTGGCGATACCCCGTGGCGGCGTTGAATTGGGCTACGAGGTGGCCAAAGCGTTGAACGCCGATTTTTCTCTCATTGTTGTCCGCAAGCTGCCCTATCCGGATAATCCGGAAGCCGGTTTTGGGGCCGTTGCCGAAGACGGCAGCACCTTTACTTTCGATCAGTCCGTCCATACCTTGCCGGACGAGACGGTGGAACGGATCGTCCAGCAGCAGAGAGAGGAAGTGGAACGGCGTATCGAAGCTCTGCGTAAAGGCAAGCCCTTGCCGGAGATCGAAGGCCGGACGGTCATCTTGGTCGATGATGGTATCGCCATGGGGTCGACGATGCGCGCCGCCATCGCCTTGTGTAAGAATCAAAGGGCGGGCAAGATCATCGTCGCAAGTCCGGTATCCAGTGACAGGGTGAAACAAGAAATCAGACAATTAGTCGATCGCGTTGTCATCCTGGTGACCCCGCCTTTCTTCCGGGCTGTAGCGCAAGTGTATCAAAACTGGTATGACGTTTCAGATCGTGAGGTGCTGGATATCATCGAAACGTGGGAACGGGAAAAACGGCCATCCCGGTGAGGAGAAAGTAGAGGAAAGCAAACCAAATAGACTGACAATCAGATAAGCTAGGAAAAAGTTTCAGTACATGGATACGAAAGGAGTCAGAAAATGCCAGAATTTGCGAACCCTTTTAGTGGCAAGATACCCGAACGCAAGCTCACTCGTGAAGAGTTGATTCGGGCGATTCGCTTGAATATTGCCGCCGAGCATGAGGCCATCCATCTCTACATGGCTCATGCCGAAGCGATTGACCACCCTTTGGCCAAAGAAGTGCTCATCGACATCGCGAACGAAGAACGCGTTCATATCGGTGAGTTTGAACGCCTGCTTGAAATCCTGACCGGTGACGAAGCCGAGTACATCGCCGAGGGCCGCGAGGAGGTGGACGAAATGGCGGCCGGCGAGGTGGAAGAGGAAGTCGAGTCTCAGTCGGGTGGAAGCGGTGAAGAAGAAACTACGATTGGCGCGTTGAAAGAATAGGGATTGGACGAAAGGAGTACTTGAAATGGCAAATAAATACTTAGCACGTGAAGATGCGCCCTTTGGTGAGGAAATTTGGTCTGTAGTGGACGGCGCGATGAAGCAGGCTGCCGAGAGTCAGTTGATCGGCCGCCGCCTGTTAGAGGTGGAGGGTCCTTTTGGTGTGGGGCTTAAATCGGTCTCGTTCGGTGATAAAGAAATCGAATCCGGATTGATCGCCAGCCGGGTTCTGCCGGTGATGTACATTCAAAAGGATTTCACCCTCGGTGCCCGTGACTTGGCCAACTTCGAGCGGGAAGGGGTCGCTCTGGACACCTGCCCGGTGATGGAAGTCGCCCGGGAATGCGCCCGGCTAGAAGATGAGTTGATCTTCCATGGGGCAGAGAACATGCCCGGCCTGATGTCCGTCGAAGGCTCGAACAACTTGAAGCTACTTTCCTGGGAAGATGTCGGAGCCGCAGCCAATGGCATCATCGAGGCGATCACCAAGCTGGATGATGCTGGCTTTCATGGGCCCTATTCGTTGGCCCTGGCCCCGGAACGCTACAATCTATTGTACCGGCTTTATCCCCAAGGCAAACAGAGCGAGTTGGAACACATCCAGTCGATGGTTACAGCCGGGGTTTACAAGTCGTCGATCCTGGAGGAGGGAGGCGTCTTGATCGCCGCCACGGCGCAATGCGCTTCGCTCGTCCTTGGGCAAGATATGAGCATCGGTTACATTGGCCCGGCGGGAGCTGAGCAAGAGTTCACCCTCTCCGAGAGCCTGATGGTGCGTATCCGCCAACCCAAAGCGATTTGCACCTTGACGGAGTAACCGGCGTTTAGCAGAAAACAATCCTGGTTTAGCAAAGGAACCGCGCTGTATTTAGCGCGGTTCCTGCTCTTTAGCATCGTACGAAAAATGTAGGCGTTCATGGGAGCCATTCTTGCCGGGGCCTTCGTAAGCCGCTAATGCTTTTCTGGCGGCGAAGAATCTCTCTCGTTAATGCTGGGAGACTCTTCGGTCGCTGGCTCCCTTGCCAGCGACACGCCTTGCCCAAAGGGTACGCGCAGCGCGGCGAAAGTGACATGCCTGAACGCTCTGGGGATGGATTATTCTAGCTCGGCGTTGTCCACCATTTCTTTTGAGATGAATTGCCACCCCGCGGGTTGAGCAACCCTTCGATGATCAGTTCCGTAGCCTGGTCTTCTGTCAGACCGCGGCACATCAGCGTCTCGAGCTGTTTGGAATCGACACTGCCGATCGAGGCCTCGTGGGTTACGTGAGCTTTGGGGTGTTTAACCTCAACAATGGGAATCGCGTTGGCAAAGGCCTCGTCTTGAACGATTTCTTTGCAATCGACATGGCCGCGGGCCCCCGGCGCCGAGGCGACCAGGGTGTTTTTGATTTCCGCCCGAGCTCTGTCCTTGACGGCGATATTCGTTCTCAGGACCCCATGGGCACCTTCGCCCAGCAAATGGGCTTTCTCGTTGATCTTGATCTGGTCATCGCCGCGCCCGCTGATCCGGGCGATCATATCAAGAATGCTGTCCCGCTGGCATTCTGCTTCGTAGTCGATATCGATCTTGCCAACGGCGCCTTTGACCAACTCGAAGTCGGTCCGAAATTTGGCTCCTTCGTCCAAATACACCTTTGCCTTGGGGACTACTTCAACGCCTCCATCCTGGCCATGGACGTGGCGCTCCAAATAGATGTATTCGGCCCCTTTACCCAGCTCGATGACCGCGTCCATGCCGTGGAAGACGTCTACCGCGTTGGGGAAGGTGCAACTGGCTAACACCGCAACGCGAGAATTTTGCTCAAGCTGGATGTGCATATCGATTTGTTGTTTTCCCTCTGGATCCAGCAATCCGAAGCAAATCCTGACCGGTTGATCGATTTGGTGATCTTTCTCAACCCTCATCTTGACCTCGATCCGGTCGGAAAACTCTTTGGCCTCGATTTCTAACCCGGGCACCAGATGAACGCCGAGAACCTCGTTGTTATGAATCTCGATGTGGGCAATGTTCGGCTCGACGATGCAAGCTTCGCCGATACTCTCGTAAAGGGCTTCGATCAGTTCATCTCTGTTCATCTTGTATCTCCAATACGGGTTGATTCTTGGTGTCACAGGGGATGCACTTTTCTCCGAAATATTTCATGATTTCGGCGGCGACTCCTTTTTCGACCAGCTTTCCGGAACAGATCAGAAAAGCGTGGTCTGCCTTTTCGAGTACGGTGGAACTGTGTGTGATCATCAGCACGGTGGTGCCTTGTTGCTTGAGATATTCGATCACGCTGAAAATCTTTGTCAGCGCGTCGACATCGATGCCGGAATCCGGTTCGTCCAAGATGACCAGTTTTGGGTCCATCATTAAGATCGAAGCGACCTCGATCCTTTTCCGCTCGCCCCCGGAGAGGGTGTCGTCCACGGCCCGTTGCAGGTATTCGCTGGGATCGAGGCCAACCTGTTCGAGGGCCCAACGGATTTTGTCATCGGGGTGGGTGCCGTTTCCGGCGCGCAGAAAACTCTCCACCCGGAGGCCTTCGTATCGGGCCGGTTCTTGCAACGTTAGGGTGAGCCCTCTGCGAGCGCGTTGATCGATGCTCATGCCTTTGAGGGATTCGCCCTCAAAAACGATGTCGCCCTCGAAATCCGTATATCCCGAAAGTCCCATGATCGTGCTGGCCAGAGCCGTCTTTCCGGCGCCATTAGGTCCCACAACAGCATGGACATATCCAGGCCAAAATTGCAAGGACAAATCATCGAGAATCCGTTTCCCATCAATGGTCAGGGTCAGATTTTGGACCTCCAAGATCGATTCTTCAACCATTTGGTTTTATCCTTTCCATACTTTCATATCTTGTTTTGATGCTTGAACAGCTTAATCTTACCTCAAAGCCTTGGCTATAGGTAAGATTTGGTTTAACGATATATGTAGAGATGTATTTGACGGAGAAAAGACTTTCGTTTCCCCCTGGAAGAGTCACCGGGCAAAATGTATCCTTATATGTATCTATTTTTTATGCCCTGGTACATGGAAGTATTTCCGAGGTCATGTTAATTTTAGAGCAGGTACGATTGGCTTGTTTTCATCTGGCCACTCGACGCAATCGTAAGGGTGCCAAAACAGGTGCTTTCTTTCAGTTAGGAGGGATTGCTTGTTTGCTGACGACGGGAAGGGACTTGCACCGGGACTTCGGAAGTCTTTATCGGCACCTTTGCGAGAGTTCGTCCTGAAACGAGCTGAGATTACCCCGATGTACCCCATTGGAGACTTCCGGAGTCCGAGTCCTGATTTCTTTCAAGCACGGAGCCTCTCGTCGAATCCCTGTTTGCTCATCCCCATCGCGCCCTAGGAGATTATCTTGAAAGCAAAATTTGTGATTGCTTCTGATCACGGCATTCAGTTGTTGCAAAAAGACGATCAAAACTGGTCGCTGGCGCAAAGCTCATTGGAAGATCATCGCTTCACTGCTGTGGCATGTAGAGAGGGTGCCATCCTGGCCGGAGCCAAGGATGGGCTTTTTCTTTCCCCAGATCAGGGTCAAACTTGGCAACAGGTCAGGGATGGTTTGACCCATCCCCACATTCGGGCGCTCCATTTCCATCCTGATCAGCCCAAGTTGACCTATGCCGGAACGGAACCGGCAGCTATTTTCATCTCTGACGATGGTGGTTTGCGCTGGCAGGAGTGCCCTCATGTCGCCGAATTGCGCGACAAGTATGATTGGAGCCTGCCCTATTCACCGAACGCCGGTTGTGTGCGCGGCTTCGCTTTCAAGGAGCAACGCGGCTATGCCGCCGTGGAGCAAGGCGGCCTGCTCCGCTCGGATGATTACGGAACAAGCTGGCAACTGGTGCGGCCTCCCCGGGGGGAGGAAGACGACCAACCCTGGATTCATATCGATGTTCATTCGGTTTTGATTCACCCAAGCTCTTTCGACCATCTCTTCGCCCCGACCGGAGGAGGCTTTTACAAAACCTTGGACGGCGGCCAACGCTGGGAGCAGCTTCATCATGATTATTGCCGCGCGGTTTGGGTTGAGGCCGAGCGCGAAGATCGCATCATTCTCGGACCGGCTGACGGGCCTGACCGCAAGGGGCGTATCGAAGAGAGCAGCGATGGCGGGACGTTCTGGATGAAACGAATGCAGGGCTTGGCGTCTGTCTGGCAGGAACACATGGTCGCCCAGTTTCTCGAACATGACGGCCATCTTTTCGCCGTGCTTTCCAATGGTGCCTTGATCGCGGCACCGTTGAAGTTGTTACGCTGGAACACGGTTTTGGATTCGTCCCAAGCGGTCCGGGCGATCTCGTTATTGGCTTAATGCTCTAGACGTGGCAAGATCACCACCTCATCCCAATGGGGCTACCGGTATTCACACAGCTACTTTCAATCTATAAGGACAAAACCTAACGATGAATATGGAAATCTCTTCTCGAAATCGGCTTCAACGTAAACATTCTTTTCTCTGGCAGGTCTTGATCGCCATCGCCATCTTGCTGATGGCGGTGATGCTCGCCGGTTGCAGGCCGAGTGCCACGCCCACGCCGATCGATCTTCCCGACGGGTATCCCAATGATGACATTCTGGTCAAACCCACTTGGCTGGCAGACCGTCTCGATGATGGTGATATTCGCATCATTGACATGCGCCCGGCGGATATGTACGCGGATGCCCACATCCCCGGCGCGGTCAATGTGCCGGTCGGTGATGTCACCGCAACTGTGGATGGGGTATCCTTCCGCTTTGCGGAGGACAAAGTTCAGGAAACCCTCAACCGGATCGGTCTGACCCCCGAGATAACCGTCGTGATTTACGACAACCTTGGGATGATGTCCGCCGCCCGCTTGTTCTGGACCCTGGAGCATGTCGGCCACGACGATGTTCGCCTGCTCCATGGCGGCTGGAATGCCTGGGTGGGGGAAACGCGGGAATTCAGCGAGGAGACGCCTACCGTTGAACGGAGGGAATATGCCCTTGATATCCAGGAGCAGAATTTGGTCACCGCCGAAGAGGTGCTCGCCCGTTTGAATGATCCCGATGTGGTCATCGTCGACGCGCGATCACCTGAAGAATATAGCGGCGATGTCAAGCTGGCCGATCGCGGCGGGCACATCCCCGGCGCGGTGAATCTGGCCTGGCGAGAAGCCCTCACCGGCGGTGATACGGTCTCTACAACCGAAGACGATTGGCGCATCGAGTTGCGCGATGGCGATGTCGAATATTTCAAGCCACCTGAGGAACTTCAAGC
This sequence comes from uncultured Anaerolineales bacterium, assembly GCA_964644835.1. Lineage (GTDB taxonomy): Bacteria > Chloroflexota > Anaerolineae > Anaerolineales > UBA11858 > JAYELX01. The sequence goes on along the minus strand of CAZXXW010000033.1, from coordinate 1,726 downwards.
CTTGTTGGATGCGCGCGGCATCACAACGGAACAACAAGCAATACCGTATTGCCAAACCCTGTGGCGGGGCGCGCACGTCTACTTTTTGCTCCGCTTGATGGATGTGGAGGATGTGCGCGGTTATGACGGTTCCTGGGCCGAATGGGGCAACAATCCCGACTTGCCCGTTGTCACCGGCCCGCAGCCGGGCGAATAGAAATATAACCAGGATTAGCAGGATGAAAGGACCATGATGACAAAAGAACAGGAAACGAAATTACATCAACTGCTCGAGCTTGGCCAGTCGGTCTGGCTGGATTTCATCGACCGCGAGTTGCTTGAATCCGGCGGTTTGCAAGCTTACGTGGACAAAGGGGTGCGCGGTGTGACCTCCAACCCGGCCATTTTTGCGAAAGCGATTCGTCAAGGCGATGCTTACGACGATGATTTGCGCCAATTGGCCCTGGAAGGCAAATCGGCGCCGGAAATCTACGAAGCGCTGGCGATCGACGATATCCAACAAGCGGCCGATATTTTCTATCCCATCTATGAGCAAACCGAGGGCTACGATGGGTATGTCAGCCTGGAAGCCAACCCCAGGCTGGCCCGTGACACGGAGAGGACCATCGAAGAGGTTCAGCGACTCTCCCGATTGGTCGATCGCCCCAACGTGATGATCAAAGTCCCCGCCACCAGCCAGGGCTTCGTGGCGATCAAAGCGTTGATCGAAGATGGCTATAACATCAACGTGACGCTGATGTTTTCGCTCTCTCAGTACGATCTGGTCACCGACGCTTTCTTGTCCGGTCTGGAAAAACGGGCCGCGAATAGCTTTGCCCTCGAACCGATCACTTCTGTGGCCTCTTTCTTCGTCAGCCGTATCGACGTCAAGGTCGATGGTCTTCTTGACCAAATCGATGATCCCGATGCCCAGGCCTTGAAAGGCAAAATCGGGATCGCCAGCGCCAAGATGGCCTATCAGCGTTTTCGTGAGATTTTCCAAAGCAAACGCTGGGCGAAACTATCTCATCAGGGCGCTCGTTTACAACGGGTTTTGTACGGCAGCACGAGTACCAAGAATCCCGATTACCCCGATACGCTTTATCCCGATAATTTGATCGGGCCCGAAACGATCAACACGCTGCCCCCCGAAACGATCGAGGCGTTTCGCGACCACGGCACCGTGGCGTCGACCCTGGAAAGCGATTTGGAGACAGCCCAGGCCCACCTGGACAAATTGGCGGCTTTGGGCATCAATTTGGATGATGTCACCCATCAGTTGCTGGAAGAAGGGATCGAGAAATTCGTTCGGCCTTACGATAAGTTGATCAAAACAATTGCTGAAAAGAAAGCCAAAGTGATTGCAGCTTAATCCACAATCTAGATTCGAAATGATGAACATGCAAACTTCAGCGATAACGTTGGTTATTTTTGGGGCTTCGGGTGATCTCACCCAGCGAAAATTGGTCCCCGCCCTGCACAGCCTCGATTGTGAGCAGCGATTGCCGGAGGAGTTGACCGTTCTCGGCACGGGGCGGACTGAACTCTCGGACGCGAAGTTCCGCGATCAACTCAAGCAGGCAGCAAAAGAACACGCCCGCCTCAAGCCGGTCGAATGGGAAGTCTTCAAGCAGCGCTTGACCTACCTTTCAGGCGAGTACGACGACCCTGAGACCTACAAACAAATCAAAGAGCGTAGTCAGGGTAATCTGATTTTCTATATGGCTGTTCCTCCCTCTGTGGTTCC